>JAKSKY010000051.1 GCA_024401515.1 Paludibacteraceae bacterium
TCCTCCTCTTGCTCTGACAAAACCTTGCATACAGAAGCGATTTGGTCGTTCTTCTTGGTCAAATTAATCAAACGGACACCTTGTGTAGCACGGCCCATTACTCGGACATCGGTCACTTTCAAACGGATGGTGATGCCTGATTTATTGATGATCATAAGGTCATTTTCATCTGTTACGCTCTTGATAGCCACCAACAAACCAGTCTTATCGGTAATGTTCATGGTCTTGACACCCTTACCACCACGGTTGGTGATGCGATAATCTTCCAAGTCGCTACGTTTTCCGTATCCTTGCTCGGAAACGACCATAACAGTCTCTGTTTGAGGATCATTGACAGCAATCATTCCAATCACCTCATCCTCTGGACCGTCCAAAGTCATACCGCGTACACCGGTTGCGGTTCTACCCATTTCACGAACCTTTGATTCGTTGAAGCGGATGGCGCGACCATTGCGGTTAGCTAGGATAATCTCGCTGTTACCGGTTGTCAATCTAACTTGAATTACCTTATCGTCCTCACGGATGGTGATGGCGTTCACACCATTCGTACGTGGACGTGAGTATGCCTCCAAAGAGGTCTTTTTCACTACTCCATTCTTTGTACAGAACATCAAATAGTGGTTCTTGCAGAACTCTTCATCGTTCAATGATTTGATTTTGATGAATGCGTTCACCGCATCGTCCGCATCGATGTTCAACATGTTTTGGATCGCACGACCCTTGGTTGTCTTGGTACCCTCAGGGATATCGTATACCTTTAACCAGTAGCAACGTCCTTTCTGGGTGAAGAACAACATGGTGTTGTGCATAGATGCCGGATAGATGTACTCGATAAAGTCTTCATCACGGGAACTGCTACCCTTAGATCCTACGCCACCTCTACCTTGCGCCTTAAATTCAGCAAGTGGAGTACGTTTGATATATCCAAGGTGAGAAATCGTGATGACCATCTCATCGTCTGAATAGAAGTCCTCTGGATTGAACTCCTCAGAGGTGTATTTGATTTCGGTACGTCTTTCGTCACCGTATCTATTTTTAACGTCAAGCAACTCCTCTTTTACAACTTGCATTTGGAGTTCTTCGCTCGCCAAAATAGCCTTCAAATGGTTGATTAACTTCATCAACTCCTCGTATTCCGCACGCAAATCCTCGATAGCTAATCCTGTCAATTGGCGGAGACGCATCTCGACGATTGCTCTAGCCTGCTCCTCGTCAAATCCGAAGCGGTTCATCAAGCCTTCCCTAGCGTCTTGAACAGTCTTGGAAGAACGGATGATGCGGATCACCTCGTCGATGTTATCGACAGCGACAATCAATGCCTCCAAAATGTGGGCCTTCTTCTCTGCTTCCGCCAATTCGAACTTAGTTCTACGAACGACAACTTCGTGGCGATGGTCGATGAACTCGGCTATCAACTCCTTCAAATTCAACAATTTTGGTCTTCCATGAACCAAAGCGATGTTGTTAACGCTGAAAGAGGATTGAAGCGCTGAATACTTATATAATTTATTCAAAAGAACGTTGGAGTTCGCGTCACGTTTCACGTCGATGACGATACGCATACCTTCACGGTCTGATTCGTCGTTGATGTTAGCGATTCCCTCGATTTTCTTATCGGCGGCCATATCGGCGATCGCCTTGATCATCTCCGCACGGTTGACCAAATAAGGGATTTCTCGGACAACAATCTTTTCACGTCCGTTTTCGTTCTCGATTTCAACCTTTGAACGGATTACCACACGGCCACGACCTGTCAAATAGGCGTCGCGGACACCAGAGTAACCATAAATAATACCTCCTGTTGGGAAATCTGGCGCTTTGATCAATTTGATCAAATCCTCGATATCCACATCCTTGTTATCCACATAAGCGACGCAAGCGTCAATTGTATCTGAAAGGTTGTGAGGTGGCATGTTTGTCGCCATACCTACCGCGATACCGGATGCTCCGTTTACCAACAATTGAGGAATACGGGTAGGCAAAACAGTAGGTTCTTGGTGCTCACCGTCGAAATTATCTTGGAAATCAACGGTATCCTTGTCCAAGTCGATCAAAATATCCTCTGTGATTTTCTGAAGACGAGCCTCGGTGTAACGCATAGCGGCCGCCGAGTCACCGTCGATGGATCCGAAGTTACCTTGTCCATATACGAGTGGGTAACGAAGTGTCCATTCCTGGGCCAAACGTACAAGCGTACCATATACGGAAGAGTCACCATGTGGGTGATACTTTCCTAGCACCTCTCCTACGATTCTCGCGGATTTCTTTGTTGGCTTGTTGGAAACCAATCCCAACTCACTCATACCATACAACACACGTCTATGAACTGGCTTAAAGCCATCCCTGACGTCTGGCAACGCACGGGACACAATCACGGACATTGAGTAGTCGATGTAAGAAGATCTCATCTCCTCATCAATGTCAATTTTGAGAATTCTGTCTTGATCAACCATTATATTTAATTTTCTTCGAATTTACTCATAAAAATTATCCGTAAAATTACGAAAAAAAGTTTACACAGCAAAGCTGGAGCTCTAAATTTACGTTTTTTGTTAAAAAAAAGAGATGTGGATAACTTTTTTCAATCCTTATGACTTTTATATATTGTGGAAAAAGCGCTGTTTTGTTATATTTGCATATTATAAATGTAAATATATGGCGCTGTATAAATATTCGCAAGGAATGAGAGATGTTTTGTCCTACAGCCGTGAAGAGGCGCAAAGGTTAGGCAATTCATGTATCGGACCTGAACATTTGCTTTTAGGCATTCTCCGAGATGGAAACGGAGCGGCCAACAAGCTATTGGACAAAATGAACGTCGATTCCAAGGCGGTCAAAGATTATATCGAGGAACGCCTTCGTCAAAGCAATGAAATTGCGTTCGACACCGAACTACCCCTCTTAAAATCAACGGAAAAAATTCTCAAATACGCAAGTCTTGAGACCCGTCAATTACGTTGTGACGAGTTGGAGACGGACCATCTGTTGCTTGCCATCATGCGTGAAAACACCAGTTTGGCTGCGGAATCCCTTCGAAAACAGAATGTTACCTACAACCAAATCCTACAGTTGGCGAATCATAACGGTGTCGATTTCGGCATCAAGGAATCCTCCTACGACGATGAGGATGGTGGATTTATGGAAAGCAATTATGGCGGCACCGCTCCTGAAGAGAAAATGCCTCCTCTCGCCAGCAAACCAGTCGATAATAACTCCATGGGAGATAATACTACCCCTGTATTGAACAACTTTGGCGTAGATTTAACCAAAGCTGCCGAAGAGGGAAAATTGGACCCTGTGGTAGGACGCGACACGGAGATGGAACGTTTGGCACAGATTCTTTGCCGAAGGAAAAAGAATAATCCAATTCTTATCGGAGATCCAGGTGTCGGAAAGACCGCTATCGTGGAAGGCTTGGCGCTTCGCATCGTCAACAAACAGGTTTCCAGGATTCTATTCGAAAAACGTATTGTCTCTTTGGATTTGGGCTCCGTAGTGGCGGGTACCAAATATCGTGGACAGTTCGAGGAACGTATCAAGGCGATTCTCAACGAATTAGCTCAAAATCCCAATATAATTCTCTTTATTGACGAGATCCACACGATGGTCGGTGCGGGAGGAACCCAAGGCTCTTTGGATGCGGCTAACATGCTTAAACCAGCCTTGGCGAGAGGTGAAATCCAATGCATCGGATCCACCACTTTGGATGAGTATAGAACAAAGATTGAAAAGGACGGCGCCCTAGAACGTAGATTCCAAAAAATACTTGTCGAGCCTACATCCGCAGAAGACACTTTGCAGATTTTGAAGAATGTGAAAGATCGATATGAGGAGCACCATAATGTCGAATATTCCGACGAGGCCTTAGAGGCATGCGTCAGATTGACAGGGCGTTATATTTCAGACCGTTGTTTCCCGGACAAGGCGATCGACGCTATGGACGAAGCGGGTGCGGCGATGCACATCGCTAATATATCCGTTCCGGAGGCTATTGTCCAGTTGGAGAGCGAAATCGAGCGCATCAAAGAACGTAAGATGCAAGCGGTCTCTTCCCAAGATTTCGAATTGGCTTCGGACTTGCGTGACAAGGAAAAGAGCATGACAGCCCAATTGGCTATTCAAAGAAAGGAGTGGTTGGAGAACGACAGGGAGAACCGTCAAGTGGTCTCTGTTGATGATGTGACCAAAGTGGTATCCAAAATGTCCGGCGTTCCCGTACAACGCATGGCCCGTTCCGAAGGGGAGCAATTGATTCGCATGAATGGTCTCTTAAAGTCCATGATCATTGGTCAGGACGAGGCCGTGGATAAGACAGTCAAAGCGATTCAACGAAATAGAATTGGATTGAAAGATCCAAACAGACCTGTAGGATCCTTTATTTTCCTAGGCCCAACCGGTGTCGGAAAGACCTATTTGGCGAAAACGCTTGCGAAGGAGATGTTCGGAAGCGCCGACTCACTTATTCGCGTGGATATGAGTGAATATATGGACAAATATTCTGTCTCACGTCTGAATGGAGCGCCTCCAGGATATGTCGGTTATGAAGAGGGCGGACAATTGACCGAGCAGGTTCGACGCAAACCCTACTCCATTGTGCTCTTCGATGAGATTGAAAAGGCCCATCCTGATGTATTCAACATGTTGTTGCAAGTATTGGACGAAGGTCGTTTGACGGATAGTACAGGCCGTCGTGTGGACTTCCGCAACACGGTGATTATCATGACATCCAATGCGGGTACCCGCCAATTAAAGGAGTTCGGTAAAGGTATCGGATTCTCCATGGGTAATGAATCAACGGATAAGAAAATGGCGCAAGGCGTTATCATGAAGGCCTTGAACAAGACATTCTCTCCAGAATTCCTAAATCGTGTGGACGATGTCATTCTGTTCGACCAATTGAATAAGGAATCGATCTATAAAATCATTGATTTGGAATTGGCCCATATCTACAAACGCATGGAAGAGTTAGAATATCCGCTCACCATCGAGGAGGAGGCTAAATCCTTTATCGCGGAACAAGGTTACGATCCTCAATATGGTGCAAGACCTATGAAACGTGCGATCCAAAAACATGTGGAAGACCCCGTTGCGGAGGCGATTTTAGGACAATCGCCGAAGAAGGGCGATGCGTTGATCATTAAGTTCGATAAAGAGAAAAAGATGACCCTTTGCGAAGTCTTGCCTCAATAAAAAGATTGCTATGCGCCACATCCACCTACACATATTGCTTATCTGCGCGATGGTTCTATTATCCACCGGCGTGGCGCAATCACAACGTGTGGGATTGGTATTGAGCGGTGGAGGGGCGAAGGGATGTGCCCATATTGGTGTCATCCGCGCATTGGAGGAGGAAGGTATACCGATTGATTATATCGCCGGAACTTCGATGGGTGCCATTGTCAGCTCCCTATATGCCATGGGTTATTCACCCGAACAGATGACAGAACTATTAAGTTCTGAACAGTTTCTACGATGGAAAAGTGGTGACATCGATGAGCATAGCCTCTTCTTCTTCAAAAGGGACGATCCGTCGCCTGAATTCATTAGCTTTAAAGTCAACTTGAGGGACTCCACCAAAAACAAGGCTAATTTATTGATTCCTAGTAGCGTGATGTCATCCGACCAAATCAACATCGCGATGATGGACCTGTTTTCTAAAGCGAATGCCACGTGCAAGGGTGACTTTGATAGTCTATTCGTACCTTTCCGCTGCGTAGCTTCCGACGTGACCCATAAATGCGCATACGTTCATCGTAAAGGAGATTTGGGTGATGCAGTGAGAACCTCCATGTCTTTCCCGTTTGTATTCAAACCGATTCAGGTGGACGGCCGTCTTATGTTAGATGGAGGTATATACAACAATTTCCCTGTGGATGTGATGGAGAAGGAGTTCAATCCCGACTATATCATTGGAAGCTCCGTCACCGACAACCCTACCCTAGATGCGGATAACAAGGCCAATCCGATGCCTCTTTTGGAAACGCTCATCATGGATGAGACTAAATATGAAATACCCGATAACAAAGGAATTCTGATCGATTTTCACCTATCGGACGTCGGACTTTTGGATTTTCATCGATTAAAGGAGTTGGAGCAGATGGGTTATGACTCCACAAAAGCCAGAATCAAGGAGATAAAAGAGCGTGTGAAACGTTACCGTGATCCCTACTCATTAACAAAAAAAAGAGAGGAGTATCTCGAAAAAGAGAAGGATTTGCTCTTCCAGACAATCACCATCCGTGGTGTCAGTGAGGCCCAACGTAAATATTTGTACAAGAGTTTATACGCTGGCAGAAAGAAAAAAGCATTGGATATGAACGCTTTCCAAAGAGCCTATTTCAAGTTATTGTCCGACGATAAGATTTCCGAAATCATTCCCCATGCAGTTTATAAAGACTCCCTAGATGGCTATGAATTGATCCTAGATGTCAATATGAATAGCGATTTAGGCATGAGTTTCGGTGGAAATTTCTCTTCCACAGCCGCTAATATCCTATACTTGGGCGTTCAAAAAAGAGGCGTTAGAAATTTGGGCTATAACATTGCGTTGGACGGGCAAGTAGGTATGCTTTACAAGAATGTGCACATTCAGTCCCGTATCGACAACCCTGGTCGTATTCCTTTAAGTATGAAGGTGATCGCGGATTATAGCAATACCAATTCGCTGAATGAACAAGAACCTTTTTATAAAACAGACATAAAAAATAATGTCTCAACCCAGGCCTACTATTCGGAAGTATACGCCAAGGTGAAATTCCTAGTTCCATTCTCCTTGAAAGGTAAGGTGGATTTGGGTATTTGTTATGGTCATAAAAGTGACCACTACCACCGACTACCTAGTGAAACAGACAAGTGGAACGAAACCAATTACGACTTGGGTATCGGATTGATTCAATACAAACACAATTCCCTCTCCCACAAACAATATGCGGTGGATGGATCACGTTTCAGTTTGACCGGTCAATATATTTTTGGCACACAGTGGTCCAGAAAATATATCATGAACGATGATGGTCTCCTACAACAAGAAAAATCCGATAGGGAGAGACTCAAATGGTTTCAATTATCCGCTAACATGGACTACTATTTCACCATGGGTAAACACTTCTCGTTGGGCACCTATTTGGATGGGGTCTACTCTACAGTTCCTTTGATGGACAATTACATGGAGAGTCTTTTGATCTCCCCTAGTTTCACCCCTTCGGTCCATAACCACTTCGTTTTTAATTCCGCATTTTGCGCCCACACCTATTTTTCGGCCGGAATCGCACCGATTTATAAGTTCAACAAATTACTCCACATACGTTTTGAGAACTACGCTTTCATGTCTTACAAACCGATCATGAATACGGGAAGTTACCATTCAGAGTATCGGAAAAAGAAATTCTCCGACGTATATTTCTTTAACGAACTATCCTTTGTGGCTAATTTGAAATTTATCACGGCCGCATTGTATATCAATCGCTATACATACCCTGGAAAAATCAATATGGGTCTGAATATCGGCTATCTATTGTTCCATGACCGAATGATAGAGAAGTAATTTCTTGAAAAAAGAAAGATTATTCACGAATAATTGCATTTTTACTGAATTATTTTTGTGGATATGTGTGACAATATCTATTTTTGAGTATAAATAAATTTTTAAAACATGAAAAAGGCATTGATTTTTGTCGCAAACCTACTATTGGTTTCTTCCCTATTCGTTTCCTGCGAGAAAGAAGAGGGCGAAGGCGGAAAAGGAAGTATTGTCGGCAAAGTGTACACTGTCATTGATGACGGCGGCATATTTGGGGTTCCATCAATTTATGACAAAAATTCGGAGGAGGCCAACTCAGTTGACCATATCTTAACCAGCAACAATAAGGTATTGTCCAAAATCTATGGCAGTAAAGTCCCTAGTGATTCCGAGATGGAAACATTGAACGCAAACAGAGACGATTACGCCCATCGGTTCGGCAAGCTTTTCCACTTTGGCATGGATACAGTCGTTGGTGTCAACGAAGATGTATATATCGTATATGGCAACCATGAGTATGGGTGCGACGATAAAGTGAAGACATCCTACAATGGAACCTATAAATTCTCCTATTTGAATGAGGGAAATTATAAAATCTACGTTTGTAGTGACCAAGCCAACAGCAAGGAGGCGATTGTATATGATGTGAAGGTCAGCGGATCAGAAACTTACGGCGGTGATTTCTACATCAAAGATGGTAAAAATTCTGGAATGTGCGGAGTCGTCGGTAAAATGGAGGTTTATCCTGCCAAAGGAACTGAATATCTTCCGGCTGTTGACCATAGAGTCTATATTAGAGAGGTCAATGAGATCTCTTCAGACGATTGCCGCGTAGATGATGCGGGCTATTACTACTATGGTAAATTGAAGCCAAACACCGAATATGTGGTTTATACCATGACCGAGCCAGTCAAGAACGAAGGTACCTACCCTGTTTTATCAAGATTTAGAACTGGAAACGCCGGATCTATCGTTCCTGGTCCTACCCTTCAGGCAGATGAGTACTAGTCTTATCTAATACAACATATCTAAAAAATGAAAGGCATCCCTAATGGATGCCTTTTCTGATTTTGTACAACTCCAAAAACGCCCTATATAAAATGCGAAACGCATCCCTAATGAGTTTAGATGAGGATGCGTATGCAATTTAATAACCTTAAAATTAGAGTTCTTGTTATGAAACCTTGATTAGAACTTCTTAGCGACTTTCTTGATCAAAGTGGTAACAATCAAATTTAAAAAGACCATGTTCTTATATTTTTTATTGTTTAACTATCTTGTTTTGTTTTACGCTGCAAAATTATGTTTTATAACATAACTATGCAATAGCAAAAATAATATTTAACAGAAATTAACACAAAATTAGGGAGGAAGTGTGTTTTGAAAATTCTTTTGCAATCGAAAGGTAGAAATAGTGACTTGCGTGGAGAAATAAATTGTCGTGGGTTTTATATTTTTGTACAAAAATTAACAAAGGATGAAAATCGTCGCGACATCAGATATTCATGGTCATTTACCTCATATTAAGCCATGTGACCTATTTATAATAGGTGGAGATATATTCCCAAAAGAGATGGACAGGAATGCGGAACTCCAAGAGAATTGGTACTTTGAAGTGTTTGATCCCTGGTTGGCGGATCTCCCCTGCCGATATGTCTTAATGGTACCCGGAAACCATGATTATTACTTTGAGAAATTATACCAAGAAAAAAGGTTGCAAAATCTGGGCAACCAAAAATTGAAGGTGCTTTGCAACAACGCCATAAAGTTGGATGGTCTCACCATTTACGGTACACCCAACACGTTGCCTCCTAAACATAATTTCGCCTTTTGCCAAGACTCCGCGGGCTTGACAGAGACCTTCCAACGCATTCCCAGCCAACTAGACATATTAATCTCACATATGGCACCTTTCGAAATAGGACGTTTGGCAGGTGTGGAAGATGGGCTGGATGTAGGATCTCCAGAATTAACAGATGCATTAAAAACCAGGAAGATAAAATATGTTTTCTGCGGCCATATCCATCATGGCAACCACAAAAAGGTAAAATGGAATGGTATGACACTCTATAATGTGGCGAGATGCAACAACCAGAAGGAGGTCTGTTATCCATTATTATCCTTGGAGATTCCTACGGGCAAATAAACCCTATTCCCAAGGGGATACCATTGAAAAATTGTAGATTTTTTCAACGGAGGCAATTGTTTTTTATTACTTTTGCCCCCGAGAAATATATTGGTTATGAAAATTGTAATTGCAGGAGCAGGAGAAGTCGGTACCCACTTGGCAAAAATGTTGTCAAGAGAAAACCATGATATCATCTTGCTCGATGATGACGAAGAAAAGCTGCAAAAGTTGGAAGTCAACTATGATTTGTTGACCGTTACAGGATGTACCACCTCGATTCAAGACTTGGAGGAGGCAAATGTGCCAACTGCGGATCTGTTTATTGGTGTTACGCCACACGAGAGTTTGAACATCACCTCTTGTATTTTGGCCCATAGCATGGGTGCAAAAAAAACGGTGGCCCGTATCAACAACTACGAATATTTAAAGCCTGAAAACCAAGCCCGTTTTAAATCCCTTGGCATCGATTCCTTGATTTACCCTGAGGTATTGGCTGCTAAAGAGATTGTCAATTCATTGAGAATGAACTGGGTGAGACAATGGATGGAGTTTAGTGAAGGTGAATTGACCTTGATTGGTATGAAGGTGCGTAGCAACGCCCCGATCATCAATCAACAATTGAAATATTTGACAAACAGTGATTCCTACCGTATCGTGGCAATCCGTAGGGATTTGGAAACCATCATTCCCAAAGGAGACGATGAGATCCATGCCAACGATATCGTTTACTTTATCACAACAAAGGATTCCATTTCTGACGTGCGTGAACAAGCTGGTAAAGAGGTGATTCAAGTGAGGGACCTTATGATCATGGGCGGCGGAAACATTACGGAGCGTACCGTATTGTCCCTCCCCGATGATATTCACGTGAAGGTATTGGAAAAGGCGAAAAGTAAAACATCCAAGCTCTCCGAGAAGATGGACAATGCCTTGGTGCTCCAAGTGGATGCCACCGATTTGGACATGCTTCGGGAAGAGGGAATCGAGAATGCGGATGCTTTTGTAGCCTTGACAGATAATTCAGAGGCTAATATTCTAGCCTGTATCTCCGCTAAACGCTTTGGATTAAGAAAAACCATTTCCGAAGTGGAAAACATCGATTACATTCCACTGGCGGAGAATCTTGATATCGGCACTGTTATCAACAAGAAACTCATTGCGGCTAGTTATATCTATCAATACACTTTGGATGCTGATGTCCGAAATGTAAAGGGATTGACCCATGTGGACGCGCAAGTGGTGGAGCTTACGCCGAAAGAGGAATCCTACATCACGAAGTCTGAAATCAAGAATTTGAAGATTCCGCGCAATATATTCATTGGTGGTATCATCCGAAACGGCAAGGGAATTATCGCCAATGGTAATACCCAAATTTGTCCGGGCGATGATGTGATCGTTTTCTGCTTGTCCTCAAGTTTCCACAAATTGGATAAATTATTTAATTAAGAGATGGTTCAACTGCGCTTTTATATCGCTATTCTAGTATGTTGTTGCCTATTTTCCTGTGGCGACAAGAATCCTAATGCGCCAGTGGAACCTACCACACCGGCGGATACGGCGATAGAGCAACCTATCCCCCTCCCTGTCATCCAACATGACACACTATTGGGTGTGGCGATCGATACGACGGTGCAGAGCCATATTGAGGCGCAAATTCCTAAAAACACGACGATAAGTAACGTCTTGATGCAATACGGAATCAGCCAGTTGAAGATCAATCAGTTGGCGAAGAAGTCGGCGGAAGTATTTGACGTCAAAAAGATTCGTCAAGGCAATCGCTATCATATCATCCAATCGAAAGATAGTATACCGGTAACTTCCCATTTCATTTATGAAATCAACCCGTTGGAATATGTAACGTATGAATTTACGGAGAATGACGTACGTGTGAGTAAAGGGGAACGAACCGTAGAGCGTAGGACAAGGACGGTACACGGCGAAATTGAGACCTCATTGTGGAATGCGGTCGTCGGGAAAGGTATTCCGTTCGCATTAGCGTTGAAATTGTCCAATATCTATGCTTGGAACATCGATTTCTTCGGTTTACAAAAGGGCGATAAATTTACCGTGAAATATGACGAGATATGGTGCGATTCCACCTTCATACGCATTGATACGGTATATGGAGCGCTCTTCAACCATTGTGGCGCTGATTTCCATGCCATTCCATTTGTCCAAAATGGTCGATCCGACTATTTTGATTACGATGGAAACAGCTTGCGAAAGGCCTTTTTGAAGGCTCCGCTTAGCTATTCGCGTATCAGTTCCACCTTTTCCAACAGCCGATTCCATCCTGTTTTAAAGATATTCAGGCCACATCACGGTGTTGATTATGCCGCTCCAAAGGGCACACCAGTCTTTACGATTGGAGATGGAAAGGTTATCTACAAAGGTTATTCCGGCGGTGGTGGAAACACGGTCAAGGTGCAACATAATAGTACCTATACGACTGTCTATATGCATTTGTCCAAATTCGGAAAAATCAATGTGGGATCGATGGTGAAACAAGGGGAAGTGATTGGTTATGTGGGTAGTACAGGTATATCAACCGGTGCGCATTTGGATTTCCGTGTATACGAAAACGGCAAGCCGATCAATCCATTGAAACTTAAGTCTCCACCTGTCGAACCAGTGGATTCAGCCAACATGCAATTTTTTATCGCCCGTAGGGATTCTCTGCTTGATGTATTAAAATAATTTCATCGAACAATTATTTTTGCACAATTCGTTTTGTTGTGTGCGTATAGTTAAGTTGAAAGTTGAAAAACTTGTTCATCAAGCCGAATATTTCCTCGAAATACAATTAAAAGATTTGTTTTTTGACGCAAAAATGCATATATTTGCGAGTGTATGTAATAATAGAACTGCGTTATGGATCTAATAGGGAAAGAAGCGTTTTGTAAATTCGTAGAGAAAATATTAGGGCAGTCTCCTACTGAAGTTCTTTCGCATGAATCCATTGAGACATTGGATAACATTGTCAGAATGGTGAAACTTAGTAAAGGTGAATATCTTCAGCTTGAGGGTAATGTCAGCAAACATTGGGGTATCGTTGCCGAAGGTTTGGTGAGAGTATATTACATGGAGGGCGATGAGGAGATCACCGAACAATTGGTTCGTGAAGGCGAGGATTTCATGGATTATGAGAGTTTCTTGGAGCAAACGCCAAGCCGTCGCTTCATTCAAATGATCGAGCCGACTACCCTATTCCTTATCTCCCGATTGGAGTGTGAGGAGGCCTGCGCGAATAACGTGGAGTTAAGACGTCTATTCAGAAGAATGACCGAATGCAAACTTTTATACGTGAAGAAAAAGACCCAAATTTCCATTTTCAAATCCGCTAAAGAGCGTTACGACGATTTGATTGAGCGCAAGCCCGATTTGATTTTGCGTGTTCCTTCCGTATATATCGCGTCATTTTTGGGTGTAACACCTGAAACTTTGAGTAGAATTCGTTCTAATATGAAGTAACTTTATTAGCCTATCCATTTTATGAAAAGAATAGTTATCAATAAACCATTGGTGTTAAGCGAGACACAACGTGTCTATGGCAGCACAGACATCAACGAGGAGATACTTAGCCAATTGATGTCATACGGAACCATTGAAAAGGCTAAAAAACATGAAATCATCCTGAATGCCGGAGAAATAAGTGACTACTTCGGATTCGTTTTGAAGGGAATGGTTCAAACCTACTATTACAAAGAAAATAAATTCATCACCGACTATTTCGCCTCTGAAGGATATGGATTCTTTGAGGTGAACAGTTATATAACAGGTGAGCCAAGCAAATCCTATATCGAAGCTTTGGAACCAACTGTTTATGCGAAGATTCCGAAGTCTAAATTTGTAGAAATGAGCGATTTGGACCTCAAAATCGATTCACTTCACAGAAAAATCATGAAGCATGCGATCAAAAGTTCCAGTGAGCGTTTGAACTCAATCCTTCATGAGACTGCTGAACAAAAGTATGCTAATTTGGAGCATCGCATTCCTGGCTTGACCTCCAGGGTAAGCGCTATCAACATCGCATCCTACATCGGTGTGACACAAGAGACGCTTTGCCGCATCAAGTCCAAGCAAGGATTGTTTATCTAAAACTAAATCACAGAATCATAGAGGCGCCGTAACATGGGTTATGGCGCTTTTTTTATGGGTACGTTCAAACAATTGTTTCTCTAATCATTTAAATATCAATTCCATTTCATACATTTGCAATTGTTACCATTGTTATACAATATTACCATGAAAAAAGGTTTCAAATCAATTTTAATGTTGCTTTCCATGCTCTCTTTCAATGCATGGGCAGACATAGATGTCACTGAATTATACCTACAAAACGCTGGATTTGATGATTCGGAACACTTCGACTATAGAGCCAACCAAACTGGCAACGTGGCGCAGGAGATACTCCCCGTTTATGGTTGGAACAAGGAAATCAGTGTGGATTACACCATAACTGGTGTCTATGAATATGGCACAAAAAAGACATTTAACACCAGTGGCACCGTACCAACTGCTGGCTACCAAGGATCAAAAGGTGGCTGCTTGGCTCTTAGCACCGGTTGGGACCAAAGTTTGAAATTCTATCAAAAAATCACCCTACCAGCAGGTTCCTATAAAATCCAGGCTCCCTTCTTCAATGGAAGCAATAGCACCAATGGATATAGCCTTTTGGGATGGATACCTATCCAAGGGAATGCCCATCTCTCTACCCTACAGTCATTCCCAATGAATTGGAGTTTGGATGAAGTTTCTTTCACATTGTCTTCTTCTCAAGAGGGAAAGATACAAATAGGTTTCATGGGCGTTGCGAATGGTTCCGCCAATTCCGCCAAAGTGGTAGTCGATTATGTGAAAATCATCATGGTAGGTGACAATAGCGCACTTATCTCGAATCTTACCACACAATTAAAGAAGAATGTGGATGTGGCGCAAAAGTTGTTGGAATCAACCCTTTACGAAGCGCACCGTTCCATGCTAATGGATGCGATAGAAAAGGCCGAAGTATGGATAGAACAACCGAACACGGCTGATTTCGAGGCGATAGCCACATTGAATAAGGCAACCGCCACCGCACAGAATTCCGCCAACGCTTTCCAAAGACTTAGCCAAACTATTCTCCAAGCGGAATCGATTTACCAAGAGAATACCCCCAAAAGCGAGCAGTTGAAAGAGGTGACAGAGCAGGCTAAATACGTTGAATCACATGAATCATTCAATGTCGATGAGGTGAATTTATATATCCACAAAATGGAGGAGGCAATTTTTGCCTTCCAGGTGGCTAACGCTTCCGGTACCGCTCCTACCGTGACGACAGATCCCCGTCATGCCACTGGCGCCACCCTAGCTTTCGGAAGGGCGACATTCTCAGGTAGCGACATCATAGAGAAGGGATTCTGCTGGTCCAACCAATCCAATCCGACCGTATTGGACAACCGTTCCACCCTATCCTATAGCAACAACGGCGATATCTATGTATTGTCCAACCTAACTCCTGCCACCATCTATTATATCCGTCCTTACGCAATTAGTAAATCTAACACAATTGGTTATGGCAACTGCATTAAAATTTGCACCTTGCCGAAGGGAGAAGTCACATGGAGCTACAACAACGGTGGATCCGACGAGGAAAACAAACGAATCAACAGCGCTGTGAAAGACGCTTGTGATATATGGAACAACATTACCAGCATCAGAGGCCTACATCTAACCGTCAATTATGGTGCTAACACCCCAACCGCTGATTGCAGTTACGGAGGTTGGATGCGTGTTGGACCTAATGCCAGCTACCAACGCACCGGAACGATCCAACATGAGATGTGCCACGCCGCCGGTGTCGGAACCACCGATACTTGGAACAATTCCGCCATCTATCGGCAAGAGACCAGCAAGGGCTTCTGGTTGGGCGAAAGAACGGATCAAATCCTCCACTTCCTGGAGAACAATAATACCGCGCAATTGAAGGGTGACAATACCCATTTCTGGCCTTATGGTATCAATGGCGCACACGAAGATGATGGTTCACGCATGTTGTATTATGCGAATGCGCTTATTATCCAAGCATTGGGCGAGGATAATTTGCCTCCGTTAGCGGGGGCGTTCGCCTCTCCGGCCTATACCTTCGTGCAAGAGGATTACGAAACTTACTACATCCTGTCAGCAAATGACGCGCTCTCCATGCCGACCATGCTAAGAATGGACAATGGTAACTTCAGTTTGAAATCGTGCGACTGGCGAGATGCGCTTAAAGAGGAGGAATATGGATGGAAAGTTAAATTCAATCCGACAACGCAACTATATGAGGTCCGCAACGAGGCAACAGAGAAGGCATTATCTCACAATGGGAAATTGGCATTGGTGGATTCCGAGAATTTTCAAATCCAACTGATGGGTTCCCGCCAAAATATCTCTAACAGCTATTTCAACCTCAAATCTTACTGGATGGTATTCGCGGACGGTTCCAACCAACCCTTAGCATTGACCGCCAATGGAAACATGGCTTCTGCCAGCCGTTTCAACCACCAAAACAGCGCAACGCAGCAACGGTGGGTGATCCTCTCAAAGGCGGAGGTCAGGGCGCTATCGGGTGATTTTACCGCAATCGACCAAACCGAGGCCAACAACCACCATTACATAGTCTATCACACAGAGAACGGCATTACCATCGAGACATTCGACAAGGGACAATGGATGACCATCCATACCGTAAAAGGAGAGTTAGTGAGCCAATTTTACCAACAACCCCACCTCTCATCCACCCAAACACTCGCACCTGGCATCTATTTGGTAAATGGGGAGAAGGTATTGGTAAAATAAGGATGGGATTGTCCATTCCCACTACCAATCTCAAACAAATAGCATACAATAAAGCAAAAACAGTAAGGAACTATTATTTTGTAAAACAAAATTATAATTCCATTATCTTTTTGACACAAAAACAACCAAAAACACACCAAATATATCTATACATAGGCTAATTTTGCACAAAAAGAAATACAGCCTATGAAATTAAACATTTTACTTTGCGACACATTTCCAGGATTATTACCTGAAAATATCCCCTCTTACGAATGGATGTTCACCTCCCTGTTCAACAAAGTCAGAGGAGATATAACCTACCGTATATTCGAAGTTTACAACGAACAATTACCTACGGAATTTTCTTCTGACGACATCTATCTCATCACAGGATCAAATGTCAGCGCATACGACAATATAGCATGGGTAAATGGATTGAAAAAGTGGATCGTGGAGGCTAAACAACAAAATGTCAAAATAATGGGCATCTGTTTCGGCCATCAAATCATTGCGGAGGCCTTGGGCGGAAAGGTTGAAAAGGCTAAAAAGGGATGGGGCGTTGGAATACGCACATCCAAGATTGTCGACAAAATGTTCGCGACAAGCTTCCCTAACGCAAAAATGCGTCTGCTCTACAACCACCACGATCAGGTAACGAAACTTCCATCCGACGCTACACTCATCGCCACAAGCGATTTCTGTCCGAATGAAGCTTACCGCATCGGCACGAACATTATCTCCCTTCAAGGTCATCCAGAGTTTTCCGAGCAATACGAAACCCATCTACTCACAGACTTCCCTAATGACGGAGAGTCGGAAGACGTAAAACGGGAAGCATTGCAAACCATGAGCAAAGAGGAGCCTCAAAGCGTCTTAGTGGCCAATACAATGATCAAATTTTTTGCGGAGAAGCGAGCTTAACCGATTATTTCACGGGAGAAGAACCACGCTTCTCCCTCCACATAAAGAACGCCGCCAACAGCGTACCTGAGATGGAGTGCCATACACAAGAGATGGCGCATGGCACAACCGCCAACGGCAAGGTGGCCATAAAGAAATTGGTGGAGAGATTGGTGGCTAGTCCAGCGTTCTGCATACCCACTTCTATACTGATGGTCCTATTCTGCGCCTTGCCGAAATGGAACAATTGACCAGCCATATAGCCAATCACATAACCTAGACTATTGTGGCAGAAGACCACGCAGAAGGTCCATAAGAAGAGCATGATGCCATTATCAACCAGATAACCATGGACACTGCTGATAACGCCACCCACGATGCAGGCCAAGCATATCACACCAAAACCTGGCATAATGCTTTGAATCGATGGAAAAGATTTGCTACTACCAAACTTATAATTCAATAAGAAACCATTTAGGATTGGTATAATCGTGACAATCAAGATATTGAGGAACATACCCACCGCATCCACATTGACTGTCTTATTGGCTAATAATAAGACCAACAAAGGCGTCACAAAAGGGGCCAAAATCGTGGAGACGGTCGTCATACCGATGGAGAATGCCACATCCCCCTTGCAGAGATAGCTCATGATGTTACTGGAGACTCCGCCAGGACAACATCCCACCAAGATGATTCCAATGGCGAGCGCCTCATCCAAATGGAAGATCTTACACAAACTCCAAGCAATACAAGGCATAATGGTATATTGAGCCACCGTTCCAATCAATATATCCGTAGGACGAGAGGCTAAGATCTTGAAATCTTGTGTGGTAAGAGTCATACCCATGGAGAGCATGATCAATCCCAAGATGGCCGTTTGTCGATAACCGGACACCCAAGCGAAGAGTGAGGGGAAGAAAAAGGTCAATATGGCAATCGCAATGATAAAAGGGGATGTATATGTAGCGAGTATTTTGCTCGCCTTCTGCATGGATTCTAAAATCTTCATCGTTTCAGTTTGTTTATTTCAATGCAAATTTAAACAATATATCCCTTCATTATTCCCCTAAGACTCCCCATAAGTTCGTATCTTTGCCAAAATTTCATACCGGTTGCGTAGGGCTTGCGCACCTACGCTTGGGATTTTGTTAAAACTTTCAAACGATGGAGAATAATCAGTTGAATCACAAACCCAATTTTATGGCACTCACGCCACTTATCCTATTTTTAGTACTTTATTTGGGAACCTCTCTCCTTCTCAATGACTTTTACAAAGTGCCTATCACCGTGGCATTTGCAGTCTCGTCACTCTATGCGATACTCATTACTCGTGGCGTTAAGTTGGAGGAGCGAATCAACCTATTCAGCAAAGGCGCAGGAGACAAGACATTACTGCTAATGGTCTGGATTTTTATTTTGGCAGGGGCATTCGCAAAGAGTGCGAAAGAGATGGGAGCCGTGGAATCAACTGTGAATCTGACACTTAATATCCTACCTGCCAATTTCATCCTACCCGGATTATTTTTGGCGGCATGTTTCATCTCCCTATCCATTGGCACATCCGTTGGCACCATTGCGGCGCTGACACCTGTGGCAGTCGGTATCGCGCAAGATATGAATACCCCATTAGCGTTAGTTGTAGGCATTATTGTGGGTGGCGCCTATTTCGGAGATAACCTCTCCTTCATATCAGACACCACCATCATCGCCACCAAGAGCCAAGGATGCAAGATGAGTGACAAATTCAAGGTCAATATCTTTATCGTGGCGCCTGCCGCCATCATCATGTTGATTTACTATGTGATGCTAGGACAAGACGTCTGCCTTGTCGAGGAGGCGAGGAAAGTGGAATGGATTAAGATTGTTCCCTATATTGTGGTACTGGTGACTGCAATTATCGGATTGGATGTGTTGATGGTTCTTGCCATCGGTTTGCTACTCTGTGGCGCAATAGGCATCGCCACGCAATCCTACGACCTTTTCGGATGGTTCGCAGCCATGGGCGAAGGCATTATGGGTATGAGCGAACTGATTATCGTCACATTATTGGCTGGCGGTATGTTGGAATTGATTCGTCACAATGGCGGTTTGGCTTTTATTACCGAGAAATTAACGAAACGGGTAAAGGGGAAACGGGGCTGTGAACTTTGCATCGCGCTATTGGTCTTTTTAAGCGATCTATGCACCGCCAATAATACGGTAGCCATCATCACCACGGGACCGATCGCGAAGGACTTATCTGAGAAATATGGCGTGGATCCACGCCGTTCCGCCAGTATTCTAGATACCTTCTCCTGTTTTGCGCAGGGCATCATCCCCTATGGTGCGCAAATGCTGATCGCTGCTGGTTTAGCGGGCATCAAACCTAACGAAATAGCCGCATATATCTACTACCCTATTTTGATTGGAATCATTGCGGTGATCGCAATATTGACGAGGTATCCTAGACTGAAGAGCTCTAACCAATAATCACAGCGTCCGTAGGACGCTACTCTCCATAACCCCGTACATCAGAGCGCAGCGAGATGTGCGGGGCTGTACGTGAAGTAGCGGATGCTATGCGATAGTGTAGTGAGATGTGCGGGGGATACAGAGCGCTACAGGATATGAGGAGGATGGGTCTGCTATATGGCTATGAGCATGTCTATGCATACCC
>JAKSKY010000052.1 GCA_024401515.1 Paludibacteraceae bacterium
GAGTAGGTAGCCGCCGTCTTGAAGGGGATGTTCCTAACGGAACGTCCCCTTTTTTATTTGGCCTTGCAGAATAAAATGCTGCCGTTCCCGTTTCGTTTAAGATTATATGAATCATCCATCCTATCTGCAAATTCTATCTCCCTTTATTTCTTCACATCGCTAAATTTTCATACCTTGCAGAGTGTTTAAGAGAATATTATGACTGAATTAGAATTAGAGATAAAAAAGTATGCCGATGCATACTATCAAGGAAATGAGCTGATTAGTGACTCTGATTATGACGCTTTAATCGCAAAATTAAAAAAGGAACAACCTGGGTCTGAATTATTGTCCAAGGTGATTGGAAGCGATTTGAAGGGTGTATCTTCTAAGTACAAGTTGGATGCAACCATGGGTACCTTGGAAAAATGCAACACGGATGAAGAGATGGCTGAGTGGTGGAATAAACATCCTCATAACGATTTGATCGCTGAATTGAAAATAGATGGTAATGGGCAACTGTTAACTTATAGGAATGGAAAGTTAGCTTATGTTCGTTCCCGTGGAGATGGTGAATATGGTGATGATACTACTTCTAACGTTACAAAAGTTCAGGGTGTTCCTTCTGATTTGGGGGTGGATTTCAATGGTAGCGTCCGTGGTGAGGTCGTGATGTTCCGTTCTACATTTGAAAAGTTTTTCAGCGAAGGAAAGAATCCTCGTAATATGGCTGCCGGTATCATTAAACGTTTGGACGGTTCTGATTGCGATAAATTGAACTTTATAGCGTATGACCTTTTTGATAACGATAATAAATTCGATGTCTCGGAAGCGTCTAAACTAGAATTTATCCAAAAGTGTGGCTTCCAAATTCCTCGTTATGAATTACATCCTACACTGGAAGGCCTGAAACAATGGAAGGACAGCCTAGAACCTAATGGAGAAATTCCTTGTGATGGTATTGTCATCAAACAAAATAAGGTTAACAAAGAGGATCTGATGCGTCACACGCCACTTAATAACGTAGCGTATAAACCTAACTGTCAATCAGCGGTAACCACTATTCAAAAGATTATTTGGCAATTAAGAGGAAAGTACTTTGGACCTGTCGCTGAAGTGGATCCCGTTGAATTGGAAGGAACGACTGTTTCTAGGGCTAGCTTATCCAATGTGAATATCATGAATGAATTAGGCGTCTATGAGGGGGCTGAGGTTATTATGACTAAGCATGGCCTTATCATTCCTCAAGTTGATAAGGTGCTACATCCGAAAAAGAATGCCTTTGAAATTCCTACCGTATGTCCTGTCTGCGGCGGCGATGTTGTTGTCAATGATTCCGGTATCCCCGTTTGCATGAATCCTTTATGCCCTAAAAAAGTTGGTCATAGATATGCTAGATTCTTTAAGGTATTTGATGTGAAGGGTGCCGGTGAGGCATTCTTAAAGAATTTAGAGGATATTAGTTTGCCAGTCGAGGATTTCTTGTCCATGTGTATGGGCGATGACTCAACTGTCCTCAACCAATATGCTGGCGGCATCAATGGAGAGAAGATATATGCTCAAATGCGTGATGCTTTGGCTCAACCTATTACGGCTGCGCAATTCTTGGCCACTTTTGACTTGAAATTATTCGACGAAAAGAAACTGAATCAGTTAGGACGTAAATCTTTGGATGATATCCTCTCCTTGAAATATGACGAAATCATTGCCATTGATGGTTTTGCGGATACTACGGCTAATGCATTGCTTGATTTCTTGTCGTCTTATTCTGATGAGATTACCGCACTTAGGAAATATTTTATTTTCAAGGCTGTGGAGGATATGGAGGAGACAACTGTCGCAGGTGGTCCAAGCGTTTGCTTCACAGGTGCCTGCCCTGGTTATTCGAGAGGCGAGTTGAGTGCGATGGCCAGTGCCAAGTATACTATCAAGGATGCTGTGACCAAGGATTTGGATATATTGGTTTGTGCGGATCCGAACTCAGGTAGTTCAAAGTTGCAGAAGGCTGCGAAGAATGGAACCAAGTTGATGTCTTATGAGGAGTTCTTGGCGACGTTGGCCTAAGTATGAATATAGAAAAGGGAAGGTGTGAAGTTCAATCTTCACACCTTCCCTTTTCTTCCCCAGTACTGTCTATTATTGTATTTCCACCGTATTAAATCCTAGTGCTTTATAAAGCTCTGTAAGTTTTTCAATACTTGATTTTTTAGCTTTCTCTATTATGCCGCTTTTTAAAGCGTCTTCTTCTATATGCTTTTTCGCATCAACTAGGGCTGCGGTCACTTCCTCGTGACTCCATTTACCGTCTTCCACAAATATTTCATAATTCGAAGGGTTGATGATGATGTCGAAAATTTGTGCTTGAGGAAGCTTTAGACTAAGTGTATCCCCGTGGGAGAAGTATTCCTCTTCTTTTATGTCTGCTAGGTTTACGCCTGCACGTACTTTCCCATGGGCAATAAGCACCATTTCATTTTTGCTGTTGAATATTTTGCCTTTGTCCACTCTTTCTTTTTTTACTACAACATCTTCAGAAAAATGAATGGCGGTGAATTCTGATATTTTTTTTGTTTCCTCTATTGCTAACGCTGTTTTTTCAATACGAAGTTCGTCTTCTGATTTTCCTAATCCAAGAATGTCATAGCGGATTTGTAGATAGGCGAATACCGCAAATATGATGATCAGTAATACACAGATCAATATAGCTTTTATACTCTTTAACATCGCTTTATTCCTTGAAGTTTACATTAATATTTATAAATCCTACTTGTCTAAGCATCGTGGAAAAGAAAGATGCGCAGTTTTTTTCTGCCTCTTTCAGGATGCTGTTCTCTTTTTGGAAATCTTCCAAAATAGACGCTTCTCCTTGCTTAAGTAATGCATTTCGTTCTACGCTTTTAAAATCGAAGCGAGTTAACGATACTTTTTCGTAGACTAATTTTGTATCTTCTGGATTAAGATTGAGAGAGAGGATTTTAGCTGCTGGCAGTGTTAGTGTGATGGATTTATTCTCCTCATTAATATCCGCTTGAATGCTGCACGGACTACTTAAGTCTATACCTGCCTTGATAGTTCCTTTGCATTCGAATAGAATTTTTCTATCTCCGAATTTATACCAAGTCGCTTTGTCGTCTGCTTTGACGATTTTGCGGACTACACACTCTATGGATCCTAATTCAGCGCAACTGATGGTTTGTTTTTTTTGCTCAAATTTTTCTGTGAGCGAAGGCTCTTGCGAACAAGCGGTGAGGCTTGTTACTAAAGCAATCGCCCAAATTTTTATTCTTGTATGCATTGTTTTGCAATTTGTTTTAATTAAACAAATATACTGTATTTCTGTTTAGAATAGATTATTCCTTCCCGTTTTTCAACCCCAATCTAGATAAACTTACCAAGCAAGCGACCCAAGCGACACATGCGCCTACGCCTAGGGCTATTCGAGGGGCACTTTCGTTGAATAGGTGGAACATGAGCGCAACCAAGGTGGCTCCAGTCATTTGACCAATTAAGCGAGCCATTGCCAGCATGCCGCTGGCGCTTCCGCTACGGCTAGGAGGGGCGGAGGTGATAAGAATATTGTTGTTAGGTGATTGGAATAGGCCAAATCCCGCTCCGCAAATCATCATACGCCATGCCACGTTGAGATGGCTGGCATCCTCTGGAAGGAAAGCCAGCAGGGCGATGCCTGTGGTGAGGAGTCCCAAACCGATTCCTCCCAATATGCCTGCGTGTATTTTACCGATCAGTGATCCTGCCAAAGGCGCCGCGAAGATAATGGCAAAGGGCCATGCGGTAAAGAGTAGGCCTGATTCGGATTCGGAAAGATGCATGGTGTTCTGGAAGAAGAAGGGGAGTGATACCATGGCAAGCATCTGGGCGGTGAAAGATGCGATGCTGGTCAGTACAGACATGCTGAAGAGTGGAATTTTCATCAAGTCAATCGGCAGAAGCGGATAGGGCATCCTCAGTTCTTTCTTGATGTAGAAAAAGCCTACTGTGAAGGATGCAATCGCTAATCCAATGACGAATGTGCCGCTGAAGTCATGGGTGATGCCTTCGATTGTCAGGATCAGTGTGCCGAAAAAGATTGCGTTTAGGATGATGTCTCCCTTGGGGAATTTCCTCTCGTTCAGTTGTACAATGTTTTTCGGAAGGGCGAAATAGCCCATGATGATCGCTATGATGCCGAGCGGTATGTTGATAAGGAACAGCCATCTCCACGATGTTATGGCTAGGATACCGGCTGCCAATGAGGGGGCGATTACGGTGGCGATCGCCACGAGCGTGGCGTTAAATCCGATGCCTTTCCCTAGATGTCTCTTGGGGTAGGAGAGGCGTAGCAAGGTCATGTTGATGGACATCATGGCAGATGCTCCTAGTCCTTGTAAAAGTCTGCTGATGACAAGAGAATAGAATCCGTTGGAGAGGCCACAACAAAGTGACGCTAATGTAAATACGGAGAGTCCGAACATATAGGTTTTTCGGTAGGAGTAGATTTCTCCGATGGAAGACATCGCCAACAGAAACATAATAATGGCTAACTGATAGCTGTTGACAATCCAGATACTATCCGCATTGCTTAATTGAAGCGCCTTTGCCATGGAGGGGAGGGCCACATTGGTGATGGTCACATCCATCACAGCCATCGCCACGCCTATGGATACGGTCAAAATCGCGAATATCCTTTGCGGCATGGGTAGTCCATCATATACTTGCTCTATTGTAGTTTTTGCCATTGTTTATCCTTCAAACAAAAAAGAGCCGCATCCTTTCGAATGCGGCTCTCGCCTTTCTTTGGGTGGGAAATGGGGATCGAACCCACGACCCTCAGGACCACAATCTGATACTCTAACCAACTGAGCTATTCCCACCATCAAATTTGCAATGCAAAGATACGGGCTTTTTTTTATTTCCGCAATAGTTGGAGTCCCTTTTTTACGTGTAAATACGAATATTTTTCTTTGTTATTGATTATTAGAATATTATATACGACAATCAGCCTACTATCTTTGTTGATAAGAAGGAAACACTTCTCGATTTATTTGCTAATTTTGCAAAATAAAGACATTTTACGGTATGGAAACAATGTTCAGATATGATGAGGCGGTGGAGAATCAGATCAACAAGGTGAAGAAAATGCTTCATCTTTCCATGAATGGTGTGGTATCTGAGAGCATGTCCTCTTTGGATTATAAGTTGAATTATGGTGTGTTGTTGCCTCGAATCAAGGAGTTGGCTTCCGAGTTGGATAAGAGTTTCCCTTTGGCGCAGCGTCTCTGGTATTCCAATTGCCGTGAAATGATGATCATGGCTACATTGGTATGCCCGGTTGAGTCCATGGATGAGAAGGAGGCGCTTAAATGGGTGTCATGTTGCCACAACATGGAGTTGGTGGAGCAACTCAGCTTTAATCTATTCCGTAAGTTGGATTTTAAAAACGATTTGGTTGAATCCCTTTTGAAGGCAGAGGACTCTTATGCGAAGGCTACCGCCTATGTGCTCGCCGGATTCTTGTTGCGAGGTGGAAATTTGTCTGAAAGGGCGAAGGGGGCCTGCGATGAATCGATGAAGAGCGATGTTTACGCTTCGTCATATGTGGTTTATACCGCTGTCTCTCGTCTTTTGCGTATTTATGCGGAGAGCGATCCAGCGTCCGTCACCTCTTTCATAAATGGGTTGGATGAGGCGAAGGGTGAGGGCGTCGCTTTGGTCAAGGAAAATGTCCGTACTGTTCTTTTGTATTAATTTCTACTGATATATGTTTAATAAGAGAAGAGCCGAAATTGCGAACTCTTGGACGCATGGGGCTGGTTTTGTCGCTTTTTGTGTGATGGCGGTCTTCCTTTTGATGAGGGGCGCTAAGCATGATTCTTTCCCTTTGAACGTGGGGCTGACGTTGTTTGTGATAGGGGAGATGCTGATGTTTTTCTCCTCCACGATTTATCATATTGTCACGAATGAGAAGGCGAAGCGGATCCTCCGCTATTTTGACCATAGTGCGATTTATATCTCCATTGCGGGATCGTATTCCCCTATATTCCTTTGGGTGATCGGCGGCACGCTGGGCATGGCTTGTTTCATAGTAATCTGGTCGATTGCCTTATTGGGCATTCTTTACAAGATATTTTTCTTGGGGAAATTCCCTAAATTTTCACTGGGTTTATATTTGGCCATGGGGTGGATGGTGCTTTTTGTGGCCAAACCTGTGTATGACGCTTTCCCGGCATTGTGCCTTTGGCTTTTGTTGGGCGAAGGGCTCTCTTTTACGTTGGGAACCTATTTCTATTGGAAAGATAAATCACATACCTACTACCACTCCATCTGGCATGTGTTCGTCTATTTGGGTAGCCTATTCCACTATTTAGTCCTCTGGTTCCTCACATAACCATGTCTTGTATTTTTGAGACAAAACGGCTAATAGTTGGCTGATTTGTTTGATGGCCACTAAGGTTTCCGGGGTGATCTCTTTTTTCTGTAATCTAAGTAATAGCACACCATATAGGGATTGAAGCGCCAATTCGATATCGTTCATCTCCTCACCCGCACCGACCTTTTTGCGTAGTTCCACCAAGAAGGGGAGGGTCTTGAAGAAAAGTGCGTTGTACTGAACCTCTTTAGGCTTTTGGAGTAGTTCCATATGGAGGTCATTGATATCGTCCACGGTGTTTCTTAGGATCTGAAGATGTCCTTTCTCTTCCAAGTGTTCCATCTTCATCATTATAATCAAATTGTCATACCACTCCCTCATCTCCTTTTTCACCTCGTCGGAGACTTGGTAAGGGTTGATGATGAGAGCTTGTATCTTCTCGATGTCCAATTGGTTGGCCCTTAACAAGTCCTCCAATTGCCACATGTAGATGACATACTCCGCGATATTCTCTTCTTTCTTTTGCTTGGCGATTAACATAATTCCTTCTTTTTTTAATCCTCGTCGTCATCCTCTGAAAAATCGAAAAGGAAATCGTCATCGAAACCATAGCTTGGCTCTATGTATTCCTCCAAATCCCTACGCTCTTTCTTCGTAGGACGACCCGTTCCACGGTCACGTCTTCCTGTTGAACTGAATTTACTAAGTTCCAATATCTGCAGTTGGTCCGCAGTGGTGACATTCTCCATGAATTCGGGAACGAGTTTGGCTCCCATTCGATTTTCTGTCAAACCTAACACTTTGAAAGAGTAGGTGATAGGTGGACGTTTGATTTGAACGATATCATTCAGACGAATCATCTTGGAAGCTTTCACGTTACTACCTCCCATCATGACGCGTCCCTTTTTACAAGCGTCGGCGGCGATGGTTCTCGTCTTGAACAAACGTACCGCCCACATCCATTTGTCGATACGTACCTCTTCTTTCGCTTCCTTTCCCATTATTTAAATCCTTTTTCGATATCGTCGGTTGAAAATATTTTGATGATCAATTTATTGTCGGGCGTGAAATTAGGTTCCGCTGACATAAATAGATTGCTGACCAAATACATCATCTCTTTGCTGTCAAGCGTTCTTCCGTAAGGGGTGGCTGCTAATTTAGCCATGGAAAGCGCCACTTGTTGGGTGACTTGTGATTTGAAATCCAACCGGGATTCCTTGAGCGTGGTGATGATGTTGGTGATATATTCCTTAGGGGAACCTCCCTCCAAGTTGGCGGGGGTGCCGTTGATGCTATAGGTGTTTTTACCTAAGGCTGCCAGGTCGAAACCGATGTATTGTAGGTCCTCCATCGCATCTTCCAATAGCATGGACTCCGCCTCGCTAAGTTCAATGATTTCAGGGAAGAGCAACTGCTGTGTCGCACTCTGTTTTTGTGAGATGCGGCTGATATATTGATCGTATAATATTCTGGTATGGGCGCGGTGTTGGTCTATGCACATCAAGCCAGACTTGACGGGTGTGAGGATGTATTTGTTTTTTAATTGCAAATACTCTTGATGGGCCTCTTCCGTATGGCTCTTCATCTCCATCGTTCCCTGGATGGCCTCTGGTTCCTCTTCTGTGACGAAGGAGGGCTCTATCTCCACATCTCCTTGTCCCACGAAAAAATCGTTGTCACCATTGGTGAAATCTTCTGATTCAGATGGTCTCCATGAACTGGATTCAAATCCCTCGTATAAATTTTCCCAACCAATGGAACTCTTCTTTCTTGGTTGGTAGCTTGGCGTAGAACCACTGTGGCTAGCGCTGTGGTCGTTTTCTTGCTCAAATGGATTGTAGGTTGGGTCTATTTCAACCTGTGGCGCATGGATGGAATGGTTGCCTCGAGGGGAGAATACGGGTATATCGTCCGCTCCTTCCCTGTCAAAATCAATGCTTGGCGCAATGTTGAATTTGCCAAGTCCCTCTCTGACGCCTGACATGACGAGTGGCCAAATGCTTTGCTCGTTTTCGA
Organism: Paludibacteraceae bacterium; assembly: GCA_024401515.1. Lineage (GTDB taxonomy): Bacteria > Bacteroidota > Bacteroidia > Bacteroidales > Paludibacteraceae > UBA1181. The sequence continues at coordinate 8,363 of JAKSKY010000052.1, forward strand.
ATTTAATCTCAGTCTTGGTCGGGTGGATATTCACATCGATGCTCTCCGGATCTATTTCGAAGTAGATGAAGTAATCAGGAGAAGTGCCTGGTTGGAGCATCGTTCCATAGGCTTGGATCACCGCACTATGGAAATAACTATGCTTCATGAATCTTCCGTTCACGAAGAAATATTGTCGGTCGTTCTTCTTCTTCGCCGTCTCTGGTTTGCCCGCGAAACCGTATATCTTGGCAAGTGAAGAGTCTACGTTTATGCTGAATAGTTGGCTGCCGAACCCTTTGATGTTCTTGAATACGCTATTGATCCTCTCTTTGTAGGTTCCTTTCTTCAATGACATGCAAATCTGTCCGTTGTGGATGAGTTCGAACTCGATTTGTGGGTAGACTAATGCGATACGATTGAATTCGCTCTCTATCTTGGCGAATTCGGCCGTGTTCGATTTGAGAAATTTTCTTCTGGCTGGTACGTTGAAAAATATATTTTTAATGGCGAAATTGGTGCCGACCGGACAGGAGACAGTTGTTTGGTTCTCAATCTTACTTCCCGCTATTTCCACGAGTGTTCCCACTTCATCCTCTTCCCTTCGGGTACGAAGTTCCACTTGGGCGATGGCCGCGATGGAGGCGAGCGCCTCTCCACGGAATCCCATGGTGTGCAGCGCAAATAGGTCGTCGGCTGATTTAATCTTAGAGGTCGCATGACGTTCGAAGGCGATGCGCGCGTCCGATTCGCTCATTCCTTTGCCATTATCGATGACTTGAATGAGCGTCCTGCCCGCATCCTTGATGACCACTTGAATGGAATCCGCTCCCGCGTCGATGGAGTTCTCCACCAACTCTTTGATGACGGAGGCTGGTCGTTGAATGACCTCGCCCGCCGCGATTTGATTGGCGACGTGATCAGGTAAAACGTGTATGATGTCACTCATGGATGGCCCTTTTATCGTGATAACATGTAGACTAGTATGGCAATTGTGACAACGGAGATGTATAGTTTCATTCTATTACCGCTGCTGGATTGCTTGTGCTTTAACTGGGAAGTGAAAACACCTTGTCTTAGTGGAGCGACATATAATTCACCCTTCTCTTCCGCCTCTTTTTTCCTTCTGATACGTTCCTCACGCTCTTTGCGTTCCTCTTTTTTGGGGTCGTAGTAGACGTAATCAACGTGATACCTTCTGATCTGAGGTGTTTTTAGAAAGTTAAATATGGCCATATCGTTCCTCCTTTATTTTTTCTTTTCGTCTTTAAATATATGGTGCGCCTTTTTTACTTGCTTGAACAAGTTAGAGGCGAAAATGAAGTCCTCCAATGGTTCGCAGCCCGTGTCGAAAATATCATCCTTGGTTCCTTGCCATGCCTTTTCACCTTTGCAGATGAAGGCAATGTTCTCTCCGATCTCCATCACGGAGTTCATATCGTGCGTGTTGACGATGGTGGTGATGTTGAATTCGTGGGTGATGTCTTGAATCAATTGGTCTATCAACAACGAGGTTTTGGGGTCCAATCCTGAGTTGGGCTCGTCGCAAAATAGATATTTAGGGTTCAATACAATCGCTCTGGCGATGGCCGCGCGCTTTTGCATACCACCACTGATCTCGGATGGCGCTAGGTTGATCGCATGGCTCAATTCCACACGTTCCAAACAGAATTTCGCCCTTTCTATTTTCTCCTCCTCGCTCATGTCGGAAAACATGTCCAAGGGGAATTTCACATTCTCCAATACCGACATGGAATCGAACAATGCGGAGCCTTGGAAGAGCATACCGATCTCTCTGCGTAGCAAATTGAGCTCTGTACGCTTCATTTGCGTGATGTCTCTTCCGTCGTAGACGATTTCTCCTGAATCAATCCTATGAATGCCTACGACACTCTTCATCAACACCGTCTTTCCCGAACCACTTTGTCCAATGATAAGATTGGTTTTGCCTGTCTCGAATACGGTGGAGACATCTTTCAAGACGGTGTTCCCGTCGAATGATTTTATGGCGTGTTTTACCTCGATCATAACAACAATTTGGTTAACATGATGTCGAATAATAGAATCAATATACTACTGTTCACCACGGCGTCGGTACTTGCCTTACCCACCTCCAAGGCTCCTCCCTTGACTGTATAGCCATAGAAAGAGGCTACGGATGAGATGATGAAGGCGAAGATGATACTCTTGATGATGGAGTAGGTGATGAAGTAGGGGTTAAATGCGTATTGGATACCCGCTTCAAAGGCCGTCACGGTAATCAGATCCGTAAATATCGCCACACAATAACCACCGATGATTCCTACGAACATACTGCTCAGTACGAGGAACGGAATTATGGTGATGAAGGCGATGATTTTAGGCAATATCAGATAATTGGCGGAATTGACGCCCATGATGTCCAAGGCGTCGATCTGTTCCGTGATGCGCATCGTTCCGATTTCGGAGGCGATGTTGGAGCCAACCTTTCCCGCCAGGATCAAGCATAGGATAGCGGAAGAAAACTCCAAAAGGAGGATCTCTCTTGTGGCCAAACCGATCAGGTTGTTGGGAAGCAATGGGTTCTCCATGTTTTTGATCATCTGAATGGTAATCACCGCTCCGATGAATACGGAGATGATGGCGTCGATTGCCAATGAATCGATACCCTGTTTCTTTAGTTCTTCCTTGTATTGACGGAAAAATATGCGCCATCTGTCCGGCTTCGTGAAGACCCGATACATTAGAGCGGCATAGGATCCCGTCTTTTCTATTGCGTCAAATATAATCATGCCAATTATCTTTTCTTGATTGGTTCGCAGGTGAAGTCAACTCCAAGCTTCTTGAAGATTTTTCTATCCACTTCACTGATCATGACAGTGGTGTGGACTTGGCAACCTTGAAGGTTTGGTAGTTGATCCAAGGCTTTTTTACAGTTTTCGTCGCTTTTGCTGAGCATGGCGAGCGCAACCAAGACCTCATCGGTGTGTAGGCGAGGATTCTTGCCTTTGAGGCAATTCACCTTCATGCTTTGGATAGGTTCGATCATGTCGGAAGGAATCAATTTCACCTTGTGGTCGATGCCTGCCAAATGTTTGGTCGCGTTCAATAGAAGTGCCGCGCAAGTTCCCAACAAAGAGGTGGTCTCTGAGGTGATGATGGTGCCGTCTGCCAATTCGATGGCTGCGGTAGGCGCCTCCGATTTTTTCGCTCTTGCCTTCGCTGCGACTGTTACCTTGCGGTCGTCGATGGTCACCTTTACTTGTTGCATAAGAAGGGCGATCTTGTTCGCCTCCGATTCGTCGCATTTGCCTTCCGCCGCATTGTTGAGGGCGGTGTAGTAACGACGGATGATCTCTTGCTTGGAGGCATATTGACAAGCCTCGTCGTCATAGATGCAGTTACCCGCCATGTTAACACCCATGTCAGTAGGTGATTTGTATGGGTTCTCCTTGTAGATGCCTTCGAAGATGGCGTTCAATACAGGGAAGATCTCGATGTCTCTGTTGTAATTGACCGTTGTCTTTCCATAAGCCTCCAAGTGGAATGGGTCGATCATGTTCACGTCGTTCAAGTCTGCGGTGGCAGCCTCATAGGCGATGTTCACTGGGTGTTTCAAAGGCAAATTCCAGATAGGGAAGGTCTCGAACTTCGCATATCCGGCCTTGATGCCTCGCTTGTTCTCTTGGTACAATTGGCTCAAACAAACCGCCATCTTACCGCTACCTGGGCCTGGGGCTGTGATGACCACGAGTGGACGGCTTGTCTCCACGTAATCGTTCTTTCCGAAACCTTCGTCAGAATCGATCAATGCCACATTGGAAGGGTATCCTTCGATGGTATAGTGGTAATAACTCTTGATATTGAGGCGTTTCAACTTTTTGCTGAATGCCTTGGCGCTCTCTTGTCCCTTGTAGTGGGTGATGACCACAGAGCCGACCATCAAGCCTCTGCTTTGGAACTCGTCGCGAAGACGAAGCACGTCCATGTCGTAGGTGATGCCGAGGTCGCCTCTCACTTTGTTCTTTTCAATGTCTACGGCGCTGATGACGATGACGATCTCCGCATAATCCTTTAGTTGCATCAACATTCTCAACTTACTGTCAGGTTGGAAACCTGGCAATACTCTGCTGGCGTGGTAATCGTCGAATAACTTTCCTCCAAACTCCATGTAGAGTTTGTCTCCGAATTTTCCGATTCTCTCCTTAATGTGCTCCGATTGAATCTTTAGATACCTGTCGTTATCAAATCCGTATTTCATAACTATTTGATTTTGTATAGTCCTTTTATTCCAAATCTAATCTTCCAAAGTTGCAAAAATACAAAAAAATGGTGGAAATCGACTTTGGTTTCTAATAAAATTATCCACACAAAAAGGGCACTGCATTTTTCAACACAGTGCCCTTGGCTTATGAGAAAAGGCGTGTTAATCCTTTATCTCTTCGATCTCAGAATCTTCTGATTTTGACTCTTCAGCTTTCTCTCCCTTCAACTTGTCGCTGATCATAGGGATGTTCATCTCCTTCATAATGTTCAAGGCAGGAGCGGCAGTCTTGATGATGCTCTCCATGAAGCGGGAAGTGGTACCGTTACCTGAATCCCAAACTTGTACATTACCGAAGTTCATGTGCTCGAATGCCTTCACTTGTACGCCGGCGATCTCCTTACACTCGTTGATGAACTTATACTTCACCGCGATATCTGGGTTCTTGTCTGCGGCCTCCATCATCTTGCGGAATCCTTCTGCCTCAGCCTCCAAGTATTTTTGCTTACCCTCAGCCTCTGCCAATGCCTTCAAACGGATTGCCTCTGCCTCAGCTCTTGCGACTCTCAACTTAGCCTCAGCCTCAGCCTCGGCTTGGATGATACGACGCTCAGACTCAGCTTGCGCGTTCAAGATGGTCTCCTTCTTGCTCATCTCCGCAGGGACGATACGATCAGCCATCAATTGGGTCTCGACACGTTTCGCTCTGGTCTCCTCGATTTGTTGGTTCTTCAACTCTCGTTGGATTTGGATGTCCGCATTAGACTTAACCTCAGCCTCTCCAGACTTTCTGTCTGCCTCAGCTTGGATCACGCGAAGTTCAGCGTTAGACTCGGCGATTGCCTTGCTGGCCTCGTTCTGTCCGATTTTAGCTTGCTTGTCCGCCTCAGCGATGTTGATGTCCTTCTTGGATTGAGACTCTGCGATAGCGGACTCTTGTTGTGCTTTAGACTCAGCCACAGATGCCTCCTTGATACGGTTAGCCTCAGCCACCTTAGTAGCACGCTCTTGATCGATGGTAGCGATGGAAGTCTCTCTTTCGCGGATTTGCTCGGCGATCTTGATTTGTCCCAACTTAGTTTGCTCCTCGATGTTTGCCTCTGCTTGGTTCTTGGCGCGTGAAGCGGATTCCTTACCCAAGTTGACGATGTAGTTGGCCTCATCCACGATGTCGGCGATGTTCACGTTGATGATGTCCAAACCTAGCTTGTTCAACTCGTTGGCCAAGTTCTTACGGATCATGTCCACGAACTTGTCACGGTCATTGTTCAAACCCTCGATGGTCATGTCGGAGATGATGGCACGCATTTGACCATAAGCCAAATCCTTTACGTCCGCCTCGATTTCACTGTGAGGACGACCCAACAATCTCTCCGCCGCATTTTGCATTACATCGTTGTCGGTTGAAATCGCAACGGTAATGATGGTAGGAACGTTTACACGGATGTTTTGTGCGGAGATGGCTCCCTTCAAGAAACAGTCCACTTGGAATGGACGAAGTGACAAATATTCCACACCTTGGATTACTGGAAGAATGAATGCGCCACCACCGTGGATCAATCTCGCGCTCTTCTCTTTATTACCGGTCTTACCATAGATGACCATGATCTCGTCTGGCTTACATTTCTTGTAACGGGAAAGCAAACCTACGATTGTTAATAGTACTACGACTACTAAAATTGCAATTAATTGATTCATAAAAGCATTAAAATTTAAATGTTAAATAGAAAAATGAATTACTTAGGTTCGACAATGAAAGTGTGGTTCTCATAATCCACTATACGGACAATGTCTCCTGATTTGAGGGGTTGGTTGCAGCGTACATTGACCTCGCTTCTTCTTCCGTCGAAGGAGAGGCTTATGGTACCCATTCCGTTGTAGAAAGTATTGATTTCCGCTTCCGTACCGATCATCTCCCTAGGATTTTGGAATTTCTTCTCCTGTGCCAAAGAGTAGATCTTTTTGTACACGTATACCAATGATACCAAAAATATGATACCGATGACAACCGCCAAAGCGATTTTCCAAGGATGGTCTGTTCCGTAGATGACGCAAGTCCAGCAAAATCCCAATAGGAAGTGGAGAACACCTTTGAAGGAGATAAAGTCCGATGAGTCCATACCTCCATCCGCATCAAAGTCCGCATCTACATCCATGTCCGCGAAAAAGGACATCACGAATTGGATGATGAAAATGACTGAAACGATGATGGCACCGTAAAAAACAATTTGATCAAAATTCATATTACCTAATTCTTAAGTTATTATTCCGAAAAAAGTATTCTACTCTTGCAGGCGACCGCACCATTTTCTTTCTTCAGTATGATGATGAAATCGTGGGGCTCCACCTCTTTCTTGTAGATGGAAACCACGTCACCATACCTGCACTCCTCCACGTACTCTATTTCAAAGCGCTTGATGAGGTTGTGCTTTTGAATTTCGTCCAATGTGAAGGCGTCGAAAATGTGCTCCACATATTTGGCGCTGTTGAGGTGTTGGTTGATGTCCACATCACTGTATTTGATGGTGAACGATTCTTGCGCCTCCACATCGTCGATGAGCGCGATTTTCCCTCCTTTGTCAACCGGACACTCCTTTTGATGAATGTATTGGTCTATGCCGTACTCCATCAAATTGACGGGCCTTCTGCTCTCCGTGTCAATCATAGCCCATACTGTCCTCGCATAACCCAACGCATTGCCCTCCTTGTCGGAGATGGCGAAATTACGTTGCGTGAAGGTTCTGAGCAGTCCTTCGATCCAGGTCTCCACCTTGATCTCTTCTCGCTCCTTGGGGCAGCGGGTGAGGTCTAAAGATATCCTGAACAACACCCAAGATCGGTTGACCTTGTTGATGTCCCGCATTCCGAAACCTCTGTTGTCGGCGTGATGTCCGGCCGCGTTCAAAAGTTTGTTGACCAATAGAGGAAATGTTAATTTGCCTCTGAAGTCCACTTCGAACGGTTGGACGGTGAAAGGGTATTCTTCTACTGGATTCATCCTATTGTTGCTTTATCGCCTCTAACTTCGCCAACATGTCAGAAAGTCGCTCAATCTTGGAACGGGTGATGGAGATACGGCCTGAGCGGACAAATTGGAGTACGGTCAATTTTGTGCTCAACTCTTGGAACAAACCTTGTGTCTCCTCGTAGTGACCGGTCTTCTCCATGACTACGCAGTTCTCTGACATCTCTAATATACGAATATTATATTTACGAATCAAGTCCTCAATGGATCCTAATCCTAAAAATTGTTCAGTTGACACCTTATATAGTGCGATTTCTTGGTAAACCACGTCCTCATCCGTGTGGTAAAAGGATTTGATGATATCCACACGCTTGTCGATTTGCTTCACTACCTTCTCGATGGTGTCCTCATCTGTGAAGGTGGTGATGGTGAACTTGTGGATTCCTGGTAGAGCCGACTGAGACACACTCAAGCTCTCTATGTTTAGACGACGGCGTGTGAAGATGATGGAAATCTGGTTGAGCAAGCCCACCTGATTCTCGGAGAATACTGTTACTGTGTACAGCTTCTTTCCATCATTGCATTCCGCTGGATTGCATTTCTGGCAATCCTTGCCGCATTGCGTTGCCTTAAAATTATCTGCCATACTAATTTAATTAAGAATTAAGAGTTAAGAATTAAGAAACGAAGATTGTCGGAGACAATCGAGTTCTATGAAGTCAATTGAAAGTTGAAAAACTCCTACTTCTAACTCTTATATAAACTAATTTTTAACCCAAAAGAATGTTTGTGACAGTCTCACCTGCGGGAACCATCGGATAAACCATTCCCTTCTCTTCGCAGTTGGCTACCAATAGGTATGGTTTGTCGTCCGCAAACATCTCTTTGATCGCTGCGTCAAGCTCTTCACGTGTGCAGACTTCTTTGTTCTTGATTCCGTATGCGTCGGCGATGGTGTTGAACTTAGGATTGGTCATTGGTGTGGATGAGTATCTCTCCTTGAAGAACAACTCTTGCCACTGACGTACCATTCCAAGATAGTTGTTGTTAAGAATGATCATCTTGACGCCAATCTGCTTCTCCATGATTGTTCCCAACTCTTGGATGGTCATCTGGAATCCTCCGTCGCCAGCAAACATACATACCGTACGTTCTGGTGCACCGATTTTGGCGCCGATTGCGGCTGGAATACCGAATCCCATCGTGCCAAGTCCTCCACTTGTCACAACACTGCGTGATTGGGTGTATTTGAAGTAACGGGCCGCCATGATCTGATTCTGACCTACGTCTGTAACAAGGACAGCCTCGTTGTTTGTCGCCTCGGAAATCTTGCGGACAACCTCACCCATCTTCAGTGGACCTTCCGTCGGATAAACCTCTGGGCGGATGACCTTCTCGTTCTCCTTCTCCTCGTGCTCGTTGAAGCTCTCAATCCACTTCGAGTGTTTCGCCTCCTTAAGTCTACGCGTAAGTTCTGGAAGGGAGTCCTTCACGTCGCCAAGCACCTTGGCCGTAACTTTGACGTTCTTGTCCATTTCGGCCGTGTCTATGTCCAAATGAACGATTTTTGCTTGCTTGGCGTATGTCTTAAGATCACCTGTCACACGGTCGTCGAATCGCATGCCGATGGCGATGATTACGTCAGCTTCGTTCGTTTTGATGTTTGGTCCCACATTTCCGTGCATACCAAGCATACCCTTGTTTAGACGGTGGTCTGAAGGTAGCGCTGACAATCCAAGAAGTGTGTTTCCTGCGGGGATGTCGGCCTTCTCCAAGAACTCCTTCAACTCAACCTCCGCATTGGCAAGGATAACTCCTTGGCCCACCAATGCAAGGGGTTTCTCCGCCTTGTTGATGATCTCTGCAGCCGCATCGATTTGCGAAGGGTTGATGGATGTATAAGGAATGTATCCACGGGTGAAAGTGCATTTTTGATAGTTGAACTCCGCCATCTCCGCTTGCGCGTTCTTTGTGAAGTCAAGCACAACTGGTCCTTTTCTTCCTGAGTTGGCGATATGGAAAGCCTTTGCCACTGCTGGTGCGATGTCCGCTGCCGAACGTATTTGGTAAGACCATTTGGTGATTGGAAGTGTGCATCCAATCAAATCAACCTCTTGGAATGCGTCTGTGCCAAGGAATGCAGATCCCGCTTGGCCCGCAATCACAACAAGAGGGGTGGAGTCCATCATTGCGTCCGCGATACCGGTGATGGTATTGGTCGCGCCTGGTCCTGAAGTCACTAAGCAAACTCCCGTCTTTCCGCTGACTCGCGCGTATCCCTGTGCTGCGTGTGATGCACCTTGCTCATGACGGGTTAGGACATAGTTGAATTTGTCCATATAGTCGTACAGAGCATCGAACGTAGGCATGATGCTGCCTCCGGGATAGCCAAAAATAGTGTCGACATTCTCTTTAAGGAGACTCTCCATAAGAATGTATGCACCTTTCATCTGATTACTCATAACTGACTTCTTTTGATTATTCTACGATACGGATACCACCCTTGTCGGCAGAAGCAACCATCTTGCCATATGCTCTCAACGCCTTGGAAACCACACGGTCTCTCTTAGGTTGCCAAGCATCCTTGCCTTTTGCCTCCTCTGCCTTGCGGCGCTCCGCCAATTCAGCGTCGGAAAGTTTCACATTGATGGTACGGTTTGGAATGTCGATCTCGATGATGTCACCGTCACGAACCAATCCGATGTTACCGCCTGAAGCAGCCTCTGGAGAGATGTGGCCGATAGAAAGACCAGATGTTCCTCCTGAGAAACGTCCGTCAGTGATTAGGGCGCACTCCTTACCAAGGTGCTTAGACTTGATGTATGAGGTAGGGTAGAGCATCTCTTGCATACCTGGACCACCCTTAGGACCCTCGTGTGTGATCACCACAACATCTCCTGAAACGATCTTGCCGCCTAGGATACCGTTGCAAGCGTCATCTTGTGATTGGAATACCTTGGCAGGACCACTGAACTTCCAAATGCTCTCGTCCACACCTGCGGTCTTAACGACGCAACCATCTAGTGCGATGTTACCCTTCAAGATAGCCATACCGCCATCCTTTGAGTAGGCGTGCTCGACATCACGGATGCAACCGTTGGCGCGGTCCGTGTCGAAAGAGTCCCAGTAGGTCTCCTGAGAAGCCATCTTGATAGAGAACTTGTTGGCTGCGGTACTCTTGTAAATCTTTTCCGCTTGGGCGCAACACTTAGGACTTGTGATCGCGTATTGGTCGATCGCCTCACCCATGGTCAATCCGTCCACTCGCTTAACGCTTCTATCAACCAAACCAGCCTTGTCAAGCTCGTTCATGATGGAAAGGATACCACCAGCTCTGTTCAAATCCTGGATGTGGTACTTTTGTGTATTAGGAGCGACTTTGCACAAGCAAGGCGTCTTTTTAGAAAGCATGTCGATGTCATCCATGGTGAAGTTCACGCCTGCCTCGTTGGCAACTGCCAAAAGGTGAAGCACGGTGTTGGTGGAACCACCCATTGCGATGTCAAGGGTCATGGCATTCAAGAAGGCCTCTCTGGTGGCGATGTTCAAAGGCAATACGCTCTCGTCGCCATCTCTGTAATATTTGTAAGCGTTCTCGACAATCTTCTTGGCCGCGTCAACAAAGAGTTGCTCTCTGTTCTTGTGGGTTGCGACGATGGTACCGTTTCCTGGCAAAGCGAAACCAAGCACCTCGTTCAAACAGTTCATTGAGTTGGCGGTGAAGATACCTGAACAACAACCGCAACCAGGACAAGCCGCTCTTTCTATTTTGGTAACTTGCTCGTCGGAAACTGACTCGTCGGCGCTTTGAATCATGGCGTCGATAAGGTCAAGATCGTGGCTGCCTTCCAATTTACCAGCCTCCATGGCACCTCCTGAAACGAAGATGGTAGGGATGTTCAAACGCATGGTAGCCAAAAGCATACCTGGGGTGATCTTGTCACAGTTACTGATGCAGACCAATGCGTCAGCCTTGTGCGCGTTCACCATGTATTCCACGCTGTCGGCGATCAAATCTCTGGAAGGCAAGGAGTACAACATTCCGTCGTGTCCCATTGCGATACCGTCGTCGATGGCGATGGTGTTGAATTCAGCAGCGAAACATCCTAGCTTCTCAATTTCCTCCTTCACGCGTTGTCCGATCTCGTGCAAATGCACATGTCCTGGGACAAATTGAGTGAATGAGTTGGCGATTGCGATAATCGGTTTGCCGATTTGGTCTTCCTTCATGCCGTTAGCGCGCCAAAGGGCTCTGGCTCCGGCCATTCTTCTACCTTGAGTGCTGAATGCGCTTCTTAATTCGTGTTTCATCTTTTTATATTATTTGTTT
>JAKSKY010000053.1 GCA_024401515.1 Paludibacteraceae bacterium
TGGAAAATGGGTGTCAGCATCCTAACCGGCGCCGCCGCCAAGGAGATCATCGTCTCCTCCATGGGTGTCCTTTACCATGCGGACCTCAATGCAGATGAAAACTCCGACGGTTTGAAAACAGCACTACAAAACCACAAGGATGACACAGAGACGCCTATCACGCCTTTGGTAGCCTTCTGTTTCATGCTATTTGTGCTACTCTACTTCCCTTGTATGGCAGCGGTGACAGCCATCGCCAAGGAATCCAACTGGAAATGGGCGGGATTCTCCATTCTCTACACCACCACGGTGGCATGGATTGTGACATTCATCGTTTATCAAGTGGGAAGTTTATTCTAAATAGGATATAGCGTATGGGAGAGGTAGCGCAAAACATCATTGTAGCCATCATCCTTGTCTTGGCTATCGCCTGGACAGTAAAAAGACTATTTTTCACTCACGACAAGAGCTGCGGGTGTGGGAAGGAGGAATGTGGCGCACCTCATTCCAAGAAGAATTGTGCGGGTTGCCCATTAGAAGGGAAATGCAAGGGATAATTGTACACTTCTGTAGGGTTCTCCGACAACAAATACCATACCATTTTGGTAGGTTATTAAATTGTTGTAAATTCGCCCCATAATTCAAAATCAAAAGATTATGCCCAAACTTAATATGGACCTTCTTTTCGAAGATCCGGAACAATTGGACCCGCAAGCATTGCCCGACTATACGACACTTGACTTTGTCAGCGGAGGGAATCATCTCTATGGCGAAATCATGTGGCCAACAGCCAATTTGAAGGAGCCACGTCCCTGCGTCATCATGCTCCATGGATTTCCCGGTAGCGCAAGAAACGACGATATCAGCCATGCCTTGTGCCGTATGGGGTGCGTAGTGCTTGTGCCCCACCACAGAGGAGCTTGGGGAAGTCAAGGTAAATATCTAATATCCAACTGTATAGACGATGCGAAAAACTTAGCGGAACATGCCCATTCGGAAGATTTTGTCCGTCAATACAACGTCGACTCCTCCGCAATCTACCTATTAGGGCATAGCATGGGTGCTACCTCGGCGCTCAATGCAGGACGACAATTACCTTGGGTAAAGGGAATCATCATGCTAACCCCTTACGACCCCACCCGCTATTTGAACGGAGACAAAGAGGCCTATTTCCACTCTTTGCTGCAAGAGGGAAAGATCCTGCAATCGGATGGCATCGACGCCATATACGAGGATGTTGTCCAACACAAGGAACAAATCAGCCATGCGAATGCCTTTGAGCAGGTGAAAGAGAGGAACTTGCTGGCTTTTGCAGCCATCCACGACTCCGTTTCGCCCCTCGAAGAGATGGTCTACCCCCTATGGCGACAAATCGAGGCTTACCGTTCTCAGAGAGCAGGTATAGCGGTTCAAAGATGCATTGAATTACCTACAGAACATGGATTGTTGGGTCGTCGCATCGCGGTTATCCGCGAGATTGGAAAGTTTATTTGCGAAACAGCGCCACAAGAAATCTAACTCTTAATTGATTTCGTCGAACTAAAGTTTCTTAACTCTTAATTCTTAACTCTTAATTAAAATTGCTATATTTGCAAAAACTCTCATAGCATGCAAGAATTAATAGAAAAACTGGATTTCGAGAAATGCGGAGGCTTGATTCCCGCAATAGTTCAAGATGCGGATACCCGTGTCGTGTTGATGTTGGGTTACATGAATGTAGAGGCCCTCAAAAAGACGATTGAAACAGGGAAAGTCACCTTTTACAGCCGTACCCGCCAATGCCTTTGGACCAAAGGAGAGACCAGCGGACACTTCCTCAACTTGGTATCCATGAAGGAGGATTGCGACCGCGACACCCTTCTCGTAAAGGTTCACCCAATCGGACCAGTTTGCCACACCGGCACAGACACTTGCTGGGGAGAGATCAATAAATAACGAATAACAGAGATAGTATGTCAGTCATCGAATACAAAAAAGTGTGTGTCAATAGACAGGAACAACCCGTTCTGAAAGATGTCAATTTGACCGTGGATGAAGGAGATCTCATCTTCTTATTAGGACGTGTAGGTAGTGGAAAGACCACCTTCCTCAAATCGCTCTATTACGAAGCCATCATCGCATCAGGCGAAGCAAGAGTTTTGGACTTCAATCTTCGTGAGATGAAGATGAAACAAATCCCTATGCTCAGAAGACAACTCGGCATTGTATTCCAAGATTTCCAACTACTATCGGACCGAAACGTCCACGCCAATCTCGAATTCGTATTGAAAGCGACCGGCAATCGTACCAGAGGTGAGATCGAGAGTAGAATTTCAGAGGTGCTCAACTATGTAGGCATGACCAACAAGGGATACCGTATGCCACATGAACTTTCCGGAGGAGAGCAACAACGTATCGTCATCGCCAGAGCCCTACTCAACGAGCCTAAAATCATCTTGGCCGACGAGCCAACCGGTAATTTGGATCCTGTAACCGCTAATGAATTGATGCAGCTGTTCAGACAAATCGCCAACGAAAAGACCGCCGTGATCATGGCTACCCACAGAACCCAAATTGCGGAAAGCACACCAGGTGCAAGAATCCTACATTTTGAGAATGGTAATATGACAGAGGGTGCCGTCGCATCCAGCAGATTGTACGAAGAGTAATTATGAGCGTAAAGGATCTAATCTTAAACAAAAATAAGACAGCCTTCTCCATTGAGATATTACCTCCTTTAAAGGGCAATAGCATTGAGGCTATCTACAACACAATCGATCAACTCCGCGAGTTTGATCCAAAATACATTGACATTACCACCCACCGCAGCCAATTGGTCTACAAGGATGCGGGCAATGGATTATATCAATGTGAGAGAGTGCGTCAACGTCCTGGCACAGTTGCTATCGCGGCGGCCATCAAGACAAAATACAACATCGAGGTGGTCCCTCACATTCTTTGCAGCGGATTTTCCAAGGAGGAGACTGAATATGTACTCATCGATTTGGACTTCCTCGGCATCCACGACCTCTTGTTGCTACGCGGCGACAGGGCGAAGGTGGAGAATGCGGTGATGCCAAGCGAAGAGGGTTATGCTCACGCATTGGAATTACAGGAGCAAATCAACCGTTACAACGAAGGTTATTTCGTGGACGGCACCAAGCAAAAGCAAGAAATGAAGGTGAAGTTCTCTTACGGTGTGGCTGGTTATCCAGAGAAGCACGAAGAGGCACCCAACTTCAATTCGGACATATACTGGTTGAAGAAAAAGGTGGAGAACGGTGCGGATTACATCGTGACCCAAATGTTCTTCGACAACCAAAAATACTTTGATTTTGTAGAGCGATGCAGAGCGGAAGGCATTACAGTGCCTATCGTTCCGGGATTGAAACCCATCACCACTTTGAAGCAGCAGACCATTCTTCCTAAGACCTTCCATGTGGATCTTCCAGAGGATTTGGCCGCAGCGCTACGCAAATGCAACAATGACGAGGATGCGAAGCAAGTGGGCATCGAATGGTGCACTATGCAAGCGAAAGAGCTGATCGCAAAGAATGTGCCTAACATCCACTTCTACACGATGTCAACCGCAAAGAGTGTCAAGGAGATCGCTAAGCAAGTCTTTTAAACAAGGCCTATGTCGTTTATTTTATTCCTCATCATATTTTTCCTGATCGTAGGTGTTTCCGGCGTATCCATTGTCCTTTCTTTGTTGGGCAAAGGTGTACGGGGCATTTTGAGCATTTTCGGATTGGGGAATGGGAACGACAGAATTGAAAAAGAGCGTCCTTCTTGGAAAGAGGATATCCAAAGAAATAATGAAGAGGAAGATACCAAGCTGGAGATCCGCACAGAAGATGGACTACGCAGGATCAAAAAGATGAAGGACTCTGCAGAGACCATTGAATACGAAGAGGTAAAAAACAATAACGAACAATAAGTTTAATACATATAAAAATGAACAAGAAAGTTTTATTGATGATCCTCGATGGTTGGGGATTTGGTAACAAGAGTAAGTCTGACGTAATCGCTTCAACCCCTACCCCATACTGGGATTCATTGTTGAAGAACTATCCTTACTCACAATTGCAAGCTTCTGGCGAGTTCGTAGGATTGCCAGATGGTCAAATGGGTAACTCAGAGGTAGGTCACTTGAACATCGGTGCGGGACGTATCGTTTACCAAGACTTGGTAAAGATCAACATCGCTTGCCGCGAAAACACCATCATGGAAAACCCAGAGATCAAGAGCGCATTCTCATACGCAAAAGAGAATGGCAAGAACATCCACTTCATGGGATTGACCTCTAACGGAGGTGTTCACTCTTCATTGGACCACTTGTTCAAATTGTGCGATATCTCTAAGGCTTACGGCATCGAGAACACCTTCATCCACTGTTTCATGGATGGTCGTGACACAGACCCTAAGAGCGGTAAAGGATTCATCGAGCAATTGTCTGCCCACACTGCTAAATCCGCAGGTAAGATCGCTTCTATCATCGGACGTTTCTACGCAATGGACCGTGACAAACGTTGGGAGCGTGTGAAAGAGGCATATGATTTGTTGGTAAACGGTGTTGGTAAGAAGGCTAACGATATGGTAAAGGCTATGCAAGAGTCTTATGACGAGGGCGTAACCGACGAGTTCATCAAACCTATCGTAAACGCTAACGTGGATGGTAGAATCAAGGAGGGAGACGTAGTGATCTTCTTCAACTACCGTAACGACCGCGCTAAGGAGTTGACAGTTGTATTGTCACAACAAGATATGCCAGAGGCTGGTATGAACACCATCAAGAATATCCAATTCTACTGTATGACTCCATACGACGCTTCATTCACAGGCGTTCACATCCTCTTCCCTAAGGAGAATGTTGTCAACACATTGGCTGAGTACCTTAGCAACAAGGGCATGAAGCAATTGCACACCGCAGAGACAGAGAAATTCGCTCACGTAACCTTCTTCTTGAATGGTGGTCGTGAGGCTGAGTTCCCAGGTGAGGAGCGTATCTTGGTTCCTTCTCCAAAGGTAGCTACCTACGATTTGAAGCCAGAAATGAGCGCATACGAGGTGAAGGACAAGTTGGTTGAGGCAATCAAGACCCAAAAGAACGACTTCATCGTTGTAAACTTCGCAAATGGTGATATGGTAGGACACACTGGAATCTACGAGGCAATCGAGAAGGCTGTTGTTGCCATCGACAACTGCGTAAAGGATACCGTTGAGGCTGCCAAGGGCAATGGTTACGATGTCATCATCATCGCTGACCACGGTAACGCGGACAACGCCATCAACGCTGACGGCACACCAAACACCGCTCACTCTTTGAACCCTGTTCCTTTCGTTTACGTAAGCGATAAGCCAGAGGCTAAGGTTGAGGATGGTAAGTTGGCAGACGTCGCACCATCTATCTTGCACATCCTTGGTTTGGAGCAACCTAAGGAGATGACAGGAAAGTGCTTGATCAAGTAATTGAAATCGTTCAATATTTCAGACGAGCTGGATACGTTGTATTCAGCTCGTTCTTTGTTTCCACACCCTATGATAAAATTCATGCATTCTCCATCTAATATTCTCACAACAAATCGACAAATAATTTTGAAATCTCATCAACAAACAATAATTTAGCGGTTTAAATGTAGCAAACCATGAAAAACAAACATCTTTTATATGATGTGTGTTATATTGGAATAAAAAGAACAGATAATGGGTAAAAAACTTAAAGCTTATACATTGGCCCTATTTGCGCTAATGTCTTCATCATCAGCATATTCAGACGTGATCATCAATGAGGTCATGCCTTGTAACATAGCAACCTATTTCAACAAAGAACACGATCTCACAGGTTGGGTGGAATTGTACAATGACGGCTCCAAGGATATAAATCTAAAGGGTTGGACCTTTACAAACTACAACCTAAAGGCGACCACCTCCACGGAGAAAGTGAAATGGAGCTGGACGGTCAATCAAGATATCACCATCGCCGCGGGCAAATACAAGGTCATTCCATTCGACGCCTACCAACCAGAGGAGAAATACACACCTAAGGAAGAGATACATGCACCTTACAAAGTAGATGCGGATGGCGGGTCGCTTGAACTCTCAGACGGTAAGTCCTACGAATACACCCTTAAATATCCTAAGATGAAGCCACACTTCTCATACGGAACGGATGAGGAGGGCGTAAACGGATATATGGTACCAACCCCGAAAGAGGCCAACACCACCGCATTTAAGACATTAAGCGACCAATGCGCGACACCGACTTTCGGAGATGTCAAACCTGGTGTTTTCCCAAATTCCACCAAAGAGAGCGGGAAAAAGATTACCCTATCATCCGCCACTTCAGGCGTGACCATCCGATATACATTAGACGGAACTATCCCTACCGAAAAAAGCAATGTTTTAAAAGCGGATTCCGCGATAAAACTCAATGAAACTCGCGTCATTAGGGCAAGAGCTTATAAATCAGGCAAGTTGCCTAGCGATGTTTTGACTGGTTCCTTTATTATCTACAGCAGCAGTAGAAACGATTGCAGCGGAGAAGATCCCGCAGTTGTATCCATTGTCACTAATGACGACTTCTTCCACAGTAACGAATACGGTATGTGTGTAGTTGGTAATGAGAGTACAGGCATGCCAATCTCAGGGCCTAAAACCTGTATAATAGACAAAGCCAATTACAACAGAGATTGGCAACGAGGCATCAACTTCGAGTATTTCGAAAAGGGAGACCAAAAGATATGCCAAGAGGCCCTCGCCGGTGTGATGGGCGGTTGTTCACGCAAAACGAGCTACACTATAAAGTCCCTAAAAATCAATACCAACAAGCGAACTGGTAAAGAGACTTTCGATTACAAAGTATTTAAAAACGAAAGCACTAAAAAAGATAACATCTATTCTAGTTTTCAATTAAGAAATGGAGGAAATGGTTACGAAGAGTTGCTATGCCGTGATGGATTCATCCAAAACATAGCCAAAGGCATCGGCAACATAGACTATCAAGCCTATATTCCTGTCAGCTATTACTACAATGGCAAATACAAAGGCATGATGGGTCTTCGCGAACGCACGAACGCCTCTTACGTCAAGTCCAATTATGGATTGGATGAGGACAAAATCGATATAGTAGAGTTTTCCGAACAAAAGATCGAGGCAGGATGCGGTGATTTGAACGCCTACAATGAAATGTATGAATTCGTCACCGATAGCGCCAACTACAAAAAGGAGAACTTCGTCTCCCTTTTGGACAACTACATGGATGTCGAGGAATATGTGAACTACATGATTCTTGAACAATTCATCGTCAATACTGACTGGCCAGGAAACAACCAAAAAGCGTGGAGAAAACACGTTGGTGGTAAATTCAGATGGATTCTATATGATACCGATTTCGGCTTGGGTAGATTCGAAGGTTGGGGACCTAACTATACGAATAAATCACTTAACACCGTTAAATGGTGTACCGGAGAAAGTAGCGAGTCCAACTGGGCTACACAAGAATATGAATGGAAGACCAAGTTTTTCAGATGCTTGATGAAGAACCAAGGTTTTAGAAATATATTCTTGACCCAAGCGCTCATCCTATTGGATGGGCCTCTCTCCCCTAGCGCCATCGACAAAGTTTATGAGGAATTCCTCCCAACTGTAGAGAAGGAGCACTGTCTCAACAAGAACGTGGAAGACAGAGGCGATGACCGTTCTAAAATAGATGCCACCCATTTAAAGCATTGCGTATCCTTCGCCAAGGAGAGAAACAGCATCTACAAGAATGACTTGGCTGAATATTGTAAACTTGACGTTTCCAAGAAGACCAATCTAAAGCTCGTCAGCAGAGGAGACGACAAGGACGAGGTAACAGGATTCCGTGTCAATTACGCGACCATCATGGGTAACAGGGATACCATTGACATGCTCACTGGTATGAACTTGAAGATCAGACCAATCATATCCGAAGGTTATATAGTTAGAAAATGGATCGTCTATACAACAGAGGACACGGTTGAATACAAATCAACCCAGACACTCGACGTGAAAATGAGTGGCAAATCAGTCAAAGTGGAGGCTTATATTGTAGAGGATAGCTATGACAAACCATCCATCGTCATCAATGAACTTTGCGCTAAGAGCAGTAACTTCATTGAGCCTGACTCTCAAGAGCCATCCGACTGGATTGAACTCTACAACACAAGCGAGAAAGAGTACGTGGACGTCGCAGGTTTCTATTTGAGCGACAACGATACCACCGTTCAAATCGCGAAAGGATATGAAATAACCAACATTCCACCAAAGGGTCACTTGGTATTGTGGGCAGACGGCAGAGGAAAAAGTGGCGCGCGTCACTTGGATTTCAAATTAACTTCAACTGGCGAAACGATCACATTGACCAAGAAAGTGAAGGATTCCATCATATTGGTAGACAAAATAAAGATGCCTAGCCAAGAAAACGACGACTACAGCTATGGTCGTTCAAAAGATGGCGCCACAACATTCGCCACATTCGCTTCTTGCGAAAATACGGAATTCTCCGAAGCGACACCAGGAGAGGAGAACGGAAAGTACAAATGCGAGACGATCATCGATTCCCTCACCTACAAAGTATCGTTGGCTTGCGATTTCGACAGAGCACAATACAATGTGAACGGAAAAGTCATAGGACCTAACAAGGTCAGCACCTATATCCGAAAGGGTAAATCTCTAACCGTATCTCCAGTGCTTCCTAAAAAGGCATACTTTGTAAAGTGGCAACTCTCTACACCAATTGAATCCTACGATTCAATTATCCATCATATGGATGAATGGAGATACCACTATGCGGATTCCCAACCAAGTGGAGACTGGACTGCTCTTAAATACAATGAGACAGGTTGGAAAACAGGTAAAGGTTACATGGGATTTGACGAAGGCAATAAAGACAGAGGATTCCAATACACAACACCTTTCGCATACAACAAAAAGGGTGGCGATGAAGGAGATAGCGTTAAATTCATAACAGGTTATTTCAGACATAAATTTACGCTCGTAGACACATCCGAGGTTCTAAGCATCTCCGCAAAACTTATCTTCGACGATGGTGCCGCTGTCTATCTAAATGGCAAAGAGATCAAAAGGTTTAATCTAGATGAAGGCAAATTAACCTATGAGACCCCAACCCCAACACACAATGATGACGAAGTGGAGTCTTTTAGCTTAAACTTCAAAGACTTGAAGATCGGAGAAAATATCATCGCAGTCGAAGTCCACCAAAAGGACAGGGCAAGTTCGGATTTCACCTTCGCGTTAAGCGCTAAGGCCAAATATCTTTCAAAGACCACCAAAGAGGAGAAATTCACCATCACGCCGAAGGGAGCAATCTCCGCTACCCTATTCATTGAGGATTACACAGGCGAGAATAATACTAGCAATGAGGCTAGAACGCTCACCTTCTACCCTAATCCAACAGAAAGCGTCATCTACTTAAGCGAGTGTGATGAAGAGATGAGAGTAACCGTATACGACCAACGAGGCAATATGTTACTCATCCAATTCGTGGAGAGCGCCGATGAAGCGATCGATTTGAGCAAATTGCCACAAGGCATCTATTATGTTCATGCGACCTCAAAGAGCGGTGACGCAATTGGTAAGGTAATCAAACAATAAGCATGGAAGAGGCGGAACAACTACTCACCAATAAAGGTGTAAAAATAACAGCGAATCGGGTACTCGTTTTGCGGTCTTTATTGACCGCAGAGCACCCGATTTCTCTTTCTGATCTGGAAGAATTATTGCCCACCATGGACAAATCAAGTATCTTCCGTACCCTAAATCTATTCATGGAACATCATGTCACCCATAAAATAGATGATGAAGGGACTAACAAATACGAAGTCTGCCACCATAAAAAGGAGTGCGACCTATCGGATATGCACACCCATTTCCACTGTGAAGTCTGTCACCAAACCATTTGCCTTCACGATATACAGGTGCCTATCGTCCAACTACCTGATGGTTTTGAAATCGAGTCCATCAATTATATGGTCAAAGGAATCTGTCCCAAATGCCAAAAGAAGCAGTAGAAAGGGATTCCTCATCAACACTCATCAACTTCCAATAGAGACTCCCCTATTAGGCGCAAGTAGACCTGTGCTGTAGCCAAGACATCCTTCTCACAATACGTCACGATACGTTCCAGATCCTTTTCAATGTAATAGACACTGGCCACCTGACTACCATCCATATCATCCTTCGAGGTAGGGATATTCAGCACTGTGCATAATAGGTTCAAAGAGGTGTAATGTTTATAGTCGCCAAATTTCCACATCTCCATCGTATCCAAGAACCTAACCTCCCAAGGTTTTCTTCCCGCCACATTTAATATGGAAGGCAAAGGAATGTTGTGGATAATCATTCGACGGGCTATGAAAGGGAGGTCGAACTCCTTCACATTGTGGCCACAGAGATAACAATCCGAAGTATTATACGAATGGTTCAAGAGCGTGGCGAATTCCATGAGAATCGAATACTCGTCTTCGCCCGCAAAAGACTTCTCCCTGATATGATACGTCCCATCCAAAGCATATAGATAACCTACCGAGATACAAACAATCCTACCGAACTCGGCAAAGATGCCCGCCTCCTGGAATTTACTCTCTCCCGTAGACTCTTCCGGATACCTTTCAGGAATCCTTTGTCTCAATAACGTAACCTTCTCATTCCAAAAATGAGCCAACTTGGGATCCATATCTGACCATGTAGCTGTCAATGGAGCCGTCTCAATGTCTAAAAATAAAATCTTACTTAATTCAGGCATAATTATAATTTTTTCAATAAAACAAACAAACGATAGAAGAGATGGAGATCTCCGCAAACATAGAGATCTCCACCCTATTTAGTCCACATTATCCGCGGTATTCCAACATGCGGCTGATATACTTGCCGACAATGTCAAATTCGATATTCACAACCGTTCCTACCTCTATTTGACAGAAATTTGTATGTTCGTATGTATAAGGAATAATAGCGACTGAGAAGCGATCTTTTTGGGAATCACAAACAGTCAAGCTCACACCATTAACGGTAACAGAGCCCTTCTCAACAGTGACATATCCCTTCTTCACCATCTCGTTATCCACATCATATTGGAAGGTAAAATAGAAGCTACCATCCTCCGATTTCTTCCCGATACATTTGGCCACTTGATCGACATGGCCTTGCACGATATGGCCATCCAAACGACCGTTCATCACCATACTACGTTCGAGGTTTACCAAACTACCCTCTTTCAACAAACCAAGGTTAGAACGACGCAAAGTCTCTTGGATCGCTGTGACAGTATAAGTATCCGCCGTTTTTTCCACAACAGTCAAACAAACACCATTGTGCGCGACGCTTTGATCGATCTTTAATTCTGAAACGAAAGGACAGGTCATCGTAATATGAAGATTCTCCTGATCCTTTTTCAATGCGACCACCTTAGCGGCCGTTTCCACAATTCCTGAAAACATATTATTTCCTCCTAAATTTTTATCTATCCACACTTTTCACACCCTTCACCGCCTTGATTTTTTTGATGATACCATCCAACACTTTCGTGTCGGATACGCTAATCGTCAAGGTTCCACGGAACAATCCGTCACAGGAATCCACCGACATGGAACGAAGGGAAACATTGCTCTCTTTCTGAATCAATGAGGAGATGTTGGTCACAATACCAATATCATCCGTACCGATGACACGAAGGGTGCAATTATATTGAGAGCCAGATTTGCCGGCCCATCTAGCCTTAATGAAACGATAGCCGAAACGGGCCAACATCTGCGGCGCATTCGGACAATCCTTTTTATGGATCCTAATTCCGCCCTTGACAGAGACGAAGCCGAAAATATCATCACCATAAATAGGATTGCAACATTTTGACAAATTATATTGGATACCCTGAAGATTGTTATCGATGACCAACACATCCTCCTTCACATTCGAATCAGAGAGAGAAGAAACATGTTCAAAGCCATCGGCACTTCGCACCTCATCTGGCTTGGTTTCAGGAGCCATACATGCGATATAGGCATCCTTCACCTTCGCTAAATCGACACTATCTTCCGCCAAACGCTTATAGAAATCCTGGATAGTCGGGCTACCCATTTTCTTGGCCAATTTGCCGGCTACACCCTCCTCATATTCCAATTTCCAGTTCTTCAAGCGACGCTTGAGCAACTCCTTGCCCAAATCCATATAGGCGTTCTCCTGCTCCCGCACATATTGCTTGATACGGGTACGCGCCTTGGTAGTCTGTACGAACTCCAACCACTCCTCATGAGGCGTTTGGTTAGAGGCGGTCTGAATCTCCACCTGGTCACCATTGTTCAATTGGTAACGAATCGGAACATTCTTACCATTCACTCTACCTCCGATACATTTGCTACCCAGATTTGAGTGGATCATAAAGGCGAAATCCAACAAAGTGGCACCCTTCGGCATCTGCTTCAATTCTCCGGAAGGAGTAAAGACGAAGACCTCCTTGTCATAGAGGTTCAATTTGAAATCGTCCAAATACTCCATACCAGCGGAAGGATTGTGCAAAAGGTCACGCACATTAGCCAACCAATCATCAAAGTTGGATTCGCTCTTCACACCCTTGTATTTGAAGTGTGCGGCCAAACCCTTCTCCGCGATTTCATCCATGCGTTGGGTACGGATCTGCACCTCGACCCACTTACCCTCTGGGCCCATCACGGTTGTATGCAAAGACTCATAACCATTCGATTTAGGGATGGAGAGCCAATCTCGCAATCGTTTCGGATTGGGTTGATACATATCGGTCACGATGGAATAGGCTTGCCAACAATCCGCCTTCTCCTTTTCGTATGGGGTATCCAAAATGATACGGATGGCGAAAATATCATAGATATTCTCGAAGACCGTATTCTGCTTTTTTATCTTATTCCAAATGGAATAGACAGACTTGGTACGACCCTTCATCGTAAACTGAAACCCAGCGGCCTCCAACTTACGTTGAACCGGTTCGATAAAAGCCTTGATATAGGCGTCACGTTGTTGCTTCGTATCATGCAACTTAGTGACAATCTCATCGTAGATGGTACGGTTGGTTTGCTTCAAGGAGAGGTCCTCCAATTCGGACTTCACCTTATAAAGACCCAAACGATGCGCCAAAGGGGCATATAAGAACGATGCCTCCGTCGCAATACGCATACGTTCCGACTCTTCATACGAATCAATCTTTCTGATTAAATACAAATGACTACAGATCAAAACGATTACCACGCGAATATCTTCCGCCATCGTCAGCAACAGCTTTCTGAAAGCGTCGGACTGAACGTCTGGATGGTTACGGTACAACTCGCCAACACGTAGCAATGATTGCACAAAGCCAGCCACCTGTTCTCCGAAGAGGTCTTCGACAGACGCCATCGTCGTCAATTCAGCCTTAATCGCTTCATATAGGACGAGGCCTACCTTGGGCATCTTTCCCAAATCCACCTCTTGCTGAATGATCTTGACTATGTCAATCGCCTTTTGGACCAACTCATTACCAGTCGCTAGCAGACGAGACAACTCCTCTACCTCTTGGGGAAGCAGTTCACAATTCGCAAATAAATCGTTTAGTTCATTTGTCATAAATAATAATTATTTAACCTTAGCGCCACGAGCCAAGACTACATAAACATAACAAATCTCCAACAACCAATCCTCGGACAAATTCAACTTTTCCTTATACGTACGGACATTGGCCGCCATCTTCATCAAATCAGCTGATTTCATGACACCGCCTGATACAATTTTATGAATGGAATCCTTCATCATAGACTTCATCCACTTGCGGAAAACCATAGGAAGGCGTAAACCCGCCTGCATATCCAAGGAGATAGCTGTCATGATATCCTGCAAAAGACTTTGGAACCAGATACCATATGGTTGCAGATCATTAACCTTCTTACAGTTCTTCTTGATAGAAGAATCAATTTCATTGAAGAATGATTCTTTCAACTTATATTCGGTATCCATCAACTTAGCGACATACTTCTTCTCCGCCAAACCTAGACGACCACCCTCTGTAGGAATCTTAAACTTTTGCTTCAACACCTTCAACTGAGGCAATGCTTGTAGATTTACAATACCCAATGTAGCAGCAGATGAGGCTTGGATATATACATTCACCAATGTCATGAAGTTCTGCAACTTCTCTTTTACCTTCTCCTCTTTCGCTTGTCTCTTTTTCTTTAAGAAATCTGATAATCCCATATCAATATAAAATTTTAATATTTACTCTCTTATTTACGAATACCATGTCTCCTCAACAAAGGAAGGATAGACGGCTCCTCCCCACGGAAACGTTTGTATAAAACCATTGGATGCTCACTACCACCCCGTTCCAGAACTTCCTTCCTGAAACGGGTTGCGGTCTCTTGGTCAAATATGCCATTCTTCTCAAAAACAAAGAAAGCATCAGCATCCAAAACCTCGGCCCACTTATAGCTGTAATAGCCTGCGGAATAACCACCGGAGAAAATATGGTTGAACTGTGTGCTCATCAAAGCCTCCTCCACCGTCGGCAAAGTTTGCGCGGCACTCCAAGCCTTAGACTCAAATGCTTTGACGTCTCCCTCAAATGGTTCTGTGATGGTATGCCAACCCATATCCAACAAACCGAAGCTCAATTGTCTCAAAGTGGCATATCCAATATTGAAATTAGCGGCACGTCTGATCTTTTCAATCAATTCAGCAGGGATCGGTTCCCCTGTCTTATAATGAACAGCGAAGCCATCCAAATACTCCTTTTCAAAGGCCCAATTCTCTAACATTTGGGAAGGCAACTCCACAAAATCCCGGTATACATTCGTACCCGCCAAACTCTCATAATGGCTATTAGCCACCATACCATGGATGGAGTGACCAAACTCATGGATAAAGGTTGTCAATTCGTCAAAGGTCAAGAGCGATGGAAGGGAATCTGTAGGACGTGTGAAATTCATCACAATCGAAATATGCGGACGTACATTCACACCCTTCTCGTCCACATGTTGGCAAAGGAACTCAGTCATCCATGCACCTCCTCGTTTTCCGTCACGAGGGTGGAAATCAGTATATAACACAGCCAAGAAGGAACCATCCTTGTCAAAGACGTCGAACGCCTCCACCTCTTCGTGGTATACTGGGATGGAATCATTCTTTTGGAAGGTCAAACCATACAATTTAGTCGCCAAGCCAAAGACGCCACGCTTCACATTCTCCAACTCAAAATAAGGGCGAAGCAACTCATCGTTGATACTATATTTCTCATCACGCAATTTTTCAGAGTAGAAGGACCAGTCCCAAGGCATTATGTCAAAGTCGGCGCCATGGGCTTTCGCATAGGCTTGAACCTCCTCCATCTCCTTCATCGCAGTCGGTTTGTAAGCCTCCAACAACTCGTTCAACAAATGGTATACATTCTCCTTATTCTCCGCCATACGGTAACGGAGGACACGCTCCGCGTAATCGTTGGAACCCATCAGTTTAGACAATTCCAAACGTGTATTGACAATATCCTTCACTACCTGACGGTTGTCAAACTCGCCGGAAGCCGCCTTTGTGTTATAAGCCATATAGAGTTGTTCGCGCAACTCACGCTTCTGGGCGTACTTCATAAATGGGGCGTAACTAGGATAAGTAAGGTCAAATACCCAACCCTCCATTTGGCTATCCTTCGCCTTCTTTGCGGCAGCCTCTACAACGGCGGAAGGCAAACCCGCCAAATCAGAGGAATCCTTTACATTAAGCTTGTATGCATTGGTCGCATTCAAAACGTTTTGACCATACTTCAAGGTCAACAACGACAATCTCTTACTCAACTCCCTAAACTTCTCCTTGCCCTCATCAGAAAGGTTGGCTCCATTTTTCTCGAAAGACTCATAGGTCTTCACCAAAAGCATATTTTGTTCAGGAGTAAGCTCCAACGCATCCTTTTGCTCATAGACAGCCTTCACACGCTTAAACAGATCCGCGTTCAGCGACACATTGTTGCTATGCTCCGTCTCCAAAGGAGAGATCTCCTCGGAAAGGGAATCCATCTCAGCGCAAGTCTCCGCCTCCAATAAATTATAGAAAATATACTGCACCCTGGACAATAGGCTTCCAGAACGTTCCAAAGCGACAATCGTATTCTCAAATGTAGGCGCTTCAGGATTCTTCACAATCGCATCGATTTCAGCATCATGCAAGCGAATACCCTCCTTAACGGCTGGCAAATAGTCAGACAGCTTCAACTTGTCAAACGGGAAGGTCCCGTGGGGAGTGGAATACTCCGAAATCAAAAACACATTATCATTCATAACTTCACTATTTTCTTTTTCTTGACAGGCGGACAATAAGGCCAATGCCCCCATAAGGCCAATGGCACCTATACATTTCATTGTATGCTTGAAACAATCCATATTATATCCGTTCATCATAAATTTACAATCAACATATCACCGGAATCACCCATTTGGGCATTACGCATCTTCAAGACATAATCCCACACGGAGGAGAACTCATCACGGGCGTGCATATTGAATTCATCTTGTCCCGAACAATCCACCATATTGAAAAAACGGGCTACCGTCAATTGATTGATGTCCATGGCCGGCATATAAGTCAACTTATCATCACTATGCGACTCCACCAAGACCTTGGCCTTGCATAAACGATTGACAATTTCAGAGACAAGACGAATAGGGATACGGTATCTATCAGCCAACTCCTCCTTGGAAATTGGATTATCACCATCATGGAATCGTTGCGCGATGATTTTGGTTACAGACAACATACAGAATGTCATATAACGGGAACTCATATTTTCCACATCCTTCTCATACTCAAAATTACGGACATTCTGCAATGCGAAAGAGATCTCCGCACCAAAGAGAACGATCATCCATGTGAATTGGACGAACAAGAGGGCGAACGGGATAGCCGCCAAACTACCATACACCGCGTTGTAAGATGTCATCATCGCCTGTAAACTAACATAGATGTACTTGAAAAGGAAGAAGGCAAGCGTTGAGAACATACCGGCGATCATCGCGGATTTAAAATTCACCTTCGTATTGGGCAACACCATATAAACCATCGTGAAAATGGTCCAGGCCACTACCAACGGTAGAAGCTTCAACACCACATTCAAAGTCGGCGTAATGATATAGGTTCCATGGAAGAGTGAACTGATATGGTTAAAATAGAATGAGACACCATTCGAGATCAAGACAAACAATGGAACGACTAAAAGCAATGAGATGTAGTCGGTGAAACGACGGATATAGTTACGGCTCTTGCTCACACACCAAATTTCGTTGAAAGAGGCTTCCACCTGGTAAAAGACTTTCATGACGGACCATAACAAAACACCGATACCGATTCCGACAAAGGCACCGCCCCGCGCATTATTCAAATAATTCTCCACGAAATCCTTACATATTTTCACCAAATCCATGTGCGAAGCATAGCGCGCCTCTATCAATTGGATGACATAAGTATCAAAACCGAACCCCCTGGCCAATCCAAAGACAAAGGCCATCATAGGGATAAGCGCAAACACGGAGTAGTAACACAAGGCAGACGCCCTCACATGCATTCTTCCCTTCACAAAGTTTTTAATGGAAAGGATAATAGTTTTCAGAAAGAGGATAAAGAAGCCATAACCGCCCTCCTCATCTCGCTTCGTCAAACGCCAAATGCCAATGGTGACATATTTGATCTGATCATAAATAAATCGTATGATTCTCTTCATACGCCAAAGTATATTTTAATGTCATGGTGCGGAACACATGAACAACCAGGCGACTCACAGCATGACGATGTTTCATAAAAAAAGAGTAGGCGTATAAGCCGAGTTCTGTACCCGCCGAAACGGGCGTCTGTCATTTATCTAGGACTCATGTCACCATAAGCCTCAAGCAATCTACCCCCCGACATCGGGCGGGCAGCCCTACATGCGTCGGTATATTCGATCTTACAACCCGCGACTCGCACAGCCTCCGTCGTCACCGACGGAACTGGTGGGCTCTTACCCCACCTTCTCACCCTTACCTGCGGACAGGCGGTTATTCTCTTCTGCGATAGTTCACCCTCACGAACGACTTCCCGTTAGGAAGCGCGGCGCCCTATGTTGCCCGGACTTTCCTCTGACGTTTCCGCCAGCGACAAACCCTCCTACTCTTACGTGCAAATATAGTGATTTTTTCCGTTACACACTGACAATTTTTCACATTTTCCCTCCATTTTTCATCATCAAAAGTTAAAAAAGAGCCCATCTTGTTAAATCAGTTTAAAACAAGAAAAACAAATCAAACATTGCACGTTATTTGTACGTCAGAAAAATAGAGGCTAACCAACATTTTTTGTCAAGGAAAGAAATAATTAACCTAATAAAAATTGAAGACATGAAACATTTGAAATTGATTGGCGGCACCCTTGCGGTTGCCGCATTGAGCGCAGGCGTTTCCTGCTTCTGTATCCAAAATGCGAAATCACAGGAGACCATCGTCATCGAGAAGCAAGCTCCCGTCCAATACACCTCCTACAATAACGGAGGCATGGTGGATCTCACACAAGCGGCTGAGACCTCCGTTAACGCGGTGGTCCACGTCATGACCATCATCGAGACAAGACAAGCTAACTATAACAATTACGACCCATTCCTAGAATTCTTCTTCGGAGAACGTGGGCAACAAAGGCAGGCTCCTAGACAACAACAAATGGGTTCAGGATCGGGGGTGATTTTATCATCGGATGGTTACATCGTCACCAACAATCACGTGGTGGATGGGTCCAACAATGTTAAGGTTGTTTTGAACGACAAACGGGAATTCAACGCCACCATCGTAGGAACAGACCCCAACACAGACCTTGCCTTGCTCAAAATCGAGGCGACGGATCTGCCCGTATTACGAGTAGGAAATTCCGATGATCTAAAGGTGGGAGAATGGGTATTGGCCGTAGGCAATCCATTCAATCTAACCTCTACTGTCACCGCCGGAATTGTCAGTGCGAAGGCTCGTAACATAAACATTCTAAGTTCTGACATGAAGATCGAGTCCTTCATCCAAACAGACGCGGCGGTCAACCCAGGAAACAGTGGCGGCGCCTTGGTGAACACACGTGGAGAGTTGGTCGGTATCAATGCGGCCATCGCCTCGCAAACAGGCTCCTACTCTGGTTACTCTTTCGCCATTCCAACTAGTATTATGAGTAAAGTGGTGGCGGATTTGAAAGAGTTCGGCACAGTCCAAAGAGCATTATTGGGCGTCAAGATACAAGATATCAACGCAGAGTTGGCCAAAGAGAAGAAATTGGATGTGATGGAGGGTGCATACGTGGCCGAAGTAGGTCCTAAGAGCGCAGCGGAAGAGGCTGGCATAGAGGCTGGAGACATCATCACCCACGTCAATGGCAACAAGGTCAAGAGCGTTGCGGAAACCCAAGATCAAATCAGCCGTTTCCGTCCAGGCGACAAAGTCTCTGTCATTTTCTTAAGAGGCAGCAAGCAAAAGAGCACGGAGGTTGTTCTCAAAAACATGAACGGAGATACGGAAGTGATCAAGCAAGTCTCCACCAACACGCTTGGCGCCACTTTGACACCACTCAACGACCAAAAGTTACAACAACTAGGATTAACCAATGGATTGGAAGTGTCCCAAGTGACAAGAGGCGGAAAGTTCAATAGAGCTGGCATTCCAAACGGTTATATCATCGTGAGAGTCAACAATGTAGCCGTCAATAGCAGTGCTGATGTGGACCGCATCATCAGCAGTCTGAAAAAACAAGATGAACAAGCGCTCTTTATCTCCGGCATGATGCCAACAGGCAAGGTGGTGTATTTTGCGGTGGACTTAAATAATTAAGAATTAAGA
>JAKSKY010000054.1 GCA_024401515.1 Paludibacteraceae bacterium
TATAAAAAAAAACTCCTTCTTGGAAGAAAGAGTGCCACATCTGTTTTCATATACAAACACCTTTCTTCCTAGCGATATCTCACGACCACTAGGTGTACCAAGCTAATGTATATGTGTATGTGTTTCATCCTCTTTATGTTTATCGCACAAAGTTATAAATCTTTTTTTTGATTTGGAAACAACTCTTTGGGATATTTAGTTATATTTGTATTGGATTTTGGCCGTTAGAATCATAAATGAAGGTTTGTCCGCAAACCTATTTTCTTTTCTTCCCCATTATCGATTTTATTATTTATTTTTTACAGTTTTTTTAATGAACATTTTTGTTTCAAATTTAAGTTACGCGGTAACAGACGCGGACTTGTGTGATTTGTTTAAAAGTTTTGGGGAAGTTTCCTCTGCCAAGGTCATTCTAGACAGAGAGACACAGAAGTCAAGAGGTTTTGGCTTCGTGGAGATGCCTGATGATGAGGCTGCCCGTAAGGCGATCGCTGAATTAGAAGGCGGGGAATTCGATGGAAGAACCATCCATATCAAGGAGGCTCAACCTCGTGAGGATAGACGTCCAAACAACGGCCCTCGCGGTAATTTCCGCAGAAATAGACAATAATTTTAAACTTGTTTGCGCAAAGAAAGGACGGTGATTATTCATCGTCCTTTTTTGTTTTCGGGCGTTTTTTTTCGACAATATTCCTTCTTATGCATTGAAAAGCGTATTTTTGTGAAAAATGTAAGTTTTATGAGAGAGTTCAAACAATATCAGCTAAAAGCGCATAATACCTTTGGCATTCCTGCCCTGTGCGATCGTTTTGTGGAGTTCGAAGCGGAGGCGGATTTGGAGAAATTGTATCAAGATGGCCTCTTCCGTCAACCTTGGATGGTGGTCGGATGTGGCGCGAACCTTCTTTTTTGTGACGATTACAAGGGAACGATCCTTCATCCTGTTTCCAGACAGGTGACTCTCTTGGAGGAAAAGGAAAGGACGGTGCTAGTGCGTGTCGACGCAGGTATGGTATTGGATGATTTCATTGCCTTATCGGTATCAAAAGGTTGGGGTGGCGTTGAAAACCTCTCGGCAATCCCTTGTGGCGTCGGAGCCGCTCCTGTTCAGAATGTGGGGGCCTATGGTGTCGAGGCGAAGGATGTCGTGGAACGTGTCCATCTTTTCAATACGAAGGATGGTTCTATGGTTGAATTCTTGAATGAAGATTGTGCCTTTGGGTATCGTGACAGTTATTTTAAGTCCCATCCGGATTATGTGGTGGTGGCGGTGGATTTTAGATTGACGAAATATCCTTTCCATCAACTGCGTTTGGATTATGGAAACCTTCGTGCTGCTTTGGGAGATTCCTTTGATGAAAAATCAGAGGTGGCTTTATCTCAGATCCGAGATGCGGTATGTCGTGTGAGAGATTCAAAATTGCCCAATCCATCGGTAATTGGCAGTGCGGGAAGCTTCTTTAAGAATCCTGTGGTGGATCGCTCCGTTGTGGAGAAACTTTTGGTTGATTATCCTAATATGCCTTTCTATGAGGTGGGGGATAAGAGAAAGATACCAGCCGGATGGATGATAGACCAAGCCGGATGGAAGGGCTTCCGAGAGGGCAATGTGGGTGTCTACGAAAAGCAAGCGTTGGTTTTGGTGAATTACGGTGGCGCGACGGGTATGGAGGTTTGGAATCTAGCCTTGCGTGTGGCTGCCTCCGTGAAGGAAAAGTTTGGTGTGGAAATCTCTCCTGAGGTGATAAGAATTCATTCGTGATCTGTGGGGGTGTATTGTTCCTCCTAGTGTAATAGTCTAATCATTTCAAATAGCAAGCCTATATATACGACAAGAGCCTGATCAATTGATTAGGCTCTTGTCGCAAACTGGTACATGTAATTTCCGTAAGGTTAGACGGATATAGTATATTTATATAATAGGGTCAATTTAAATTTGTAATCTAACTTGGAACTTTTCCCTTTCGATTACATTGCAATTTTACGATGAAATCGCCTTTTTTTTGTGGATTTTTTATTGGTTTTTGTGGACAAATCGCGATTTCCGCTTCTCTGGCCACCCTCCACATCATTTGTGTCTTTTAAAACAAAAGACCGCGGATCGGATAATCTGCGGCCTCCCAAATATGTGTTCTAATGGTACTAAATTAAGGTTTTTGTATAGTGTTTATGTTTACAAATAAGGGTTTCTTTTTTTTTCGTTGCAATATTACATATTTATTGAGAAGCCAATGTGTACAAATTTGAGGAATATGTGGATAATTCGAAAATTGTCCACATGATTCCACCTCGGTTCGAATAGTCTGGGAAAAGTATTTCTACGTTTTTTTTATATCCTTTATAATAAAAGAATGGCCGTCACGTTCATTTTATAGATGACAAAATATTAACTAAAACCAGAGTGCTTATGATAAAACTCTTTACTCAAAACTC
Organism: Paludibacteraceae bacterium; assembly: GCA_024401515.1. Lineage (GTDB taxonomy): Bacteria > Bacteroidota > Bacteroidia > Bacteroidales > Paludibacteraceae > UBA1181. The sequence continues at coordinate 2,434 of JAKSKY010000054.1, forward strand.
TTTACAAAACGAATGGTCGGATGACCGCCAAGAAAACATCAATCGTGACAACGCTTTCGAAACGAGTTCGTACTCTCCCTCAGAGGAGACTATCTCGTTTCTGAAGAGTTTCGCCCGCTCTTTTATTGTGGATTTGAGCAAGGACTCAAATTACACAATGCCGATGGCTTGATGTGAAAATTAATTGTGAGGAAAGTGCGCGGAGATAACGAAGGTCTTCGCGCATTTTTTTTTAGGTTAATTCAAGGTTGAGCTCTTTGGCCAATTTCTTCAAGTTTGGATTGTTTTCCATCATTTTGAGGAACAACTCTTTGTGGGTGAGCGATTTCATGTTTTCGTTCATCTCATAGATGCGTATCTCAAGGCTAATTTGTCCATTGTGGAGCTCCTTCCTCAAATAGTTGGTGATTTTCACCCTCTCTTTGGTCATGAGACTCTCTTGTGCGGAGTTGTAGACGGCCAGCATGATTTTGAAGTCGGTGCCCTGTACCGGTTTGCATTGTTGGATGGTTTGCTGAAGGACAGGCTGACCCGTGGTGAATTGTAGATAATTGTTCCAAGCCTTGATCAAATCATCTTGCGTGAATGCGTTTCTTTCGCTGCTCTCCGCAAAGGATTCTTCTTGTGTCACCTTTTTCACCTCCTCCTTTTTCTGCATAGCGTCTTTAATGGAGAAGGAAGTGGTTTGCGGTTTGACGGCAGGTTGGGGCCTTTGCGCGGGATTGGCCTGCCCATTGGTTGGCATAGGCGCACCATTGGTAGTCCGTTGTTGAGCAACGGCTCCGCCTTTTCTTAAATTAATCGTGCTAGGAAAGAAAATGTTGATTGGGAGCCAATTTTCGTCCCATTCATCTATCCAATTATTTTTTTTTTTCATCCGACAATTGGCAAAGTCGGATAAGTGTCAATTCCACAAGTAACCGTTTGTTTTTGCTCACCCTGTAGTTGAGGTCGCATTGGTTACAAACCATCAAGGCTTTGTAGAGGAATTCGTTATCGCAAGATTCGTTTTGCGCTTGTTTCAGGTATTGTTCCTTCACGTTCGCACCCACATCCAAAAGTTGTACGGTTTGTGGATCTTTGCAGACCATCAGGTTCCTCAAGTGGGAGCTGAGTCCGTTGATGAAGTTTTGCGCTTCGAATCCTTTGTTGAGTATCTCGTTGAAAATCAGTAGCGATTCTGAAACTTTGCCTTCAAAGAACAGATTGACTAGCTTGAAATAGTAGTCATAATCCAACACATTTAGGTTTTCCAAAACACCTTGATAGGTGATGTTTCCGTCGGTGCTGGCTGCTATTTGGTCGAAGATGGAGAGTGCGTCACGCATACCACCGTCCGCTTTTTGGGCGATGATGCCCAAAGCTTCTGGCTCCACCTTGATATTCTCCTTCTCCGCCACCATTTGCAAATGCTTGATGGTGTCTTCGATGCCCATACGGTTGAAATCGTAGATTTGGCATCTGGAGAGGATAGTAGGCAAAATCTTATGCTTCTCTGTTGTGGCAAGGATGAAGATGGCGTGAGCGGGTGGCTCTTCCAAGGTCTTCAAAAATGCGTTGAACGCGGCTTGTGACAACATGTGGACCTCATCGATGATATAGACGCTGTATTGTCCGATTTGGGGCAATATCCTGACTTGGTCAATGAGGGAACGGATATCCTCCACCGAGTTGTTGGAGGCGGCATCCAATTCGTGGATGTTGTAGGAGCGTTGTTCGTTAAATGCTTTGCATGACTCACATTCGTTGCAGGCGTCTCCGTCAGCGGTAGGTGTGAGGCAGTTGATGGTTTTGGCGAAAATTCTGGCGCAAGTGGTTTTTCCCACACCGCGCGGTCCGCAGAAAAGGTAAGCGTGCGCCAAGTGTTTGTTGGAAATGGCTTTCTTTAGCGTATTGGTCAATGCGCTTTGGCCGACTACCGATAAGAAGGTGGTCGGACGGTATTTTCTGGCTGATACGATAAAGTCTTCCATTCTTTTTCCTTTTTGCTTCGCGAATATAACAAAAAGTTTATGAAGAAACCTTTTTACGGTTGATAATATTCGTAGTCGACGGAGATGATTTCCGTTGACTCGTAGAGATCGCTGACGTTCCTTGTCTCTTTTCTCACCACATTGCCCCATTGGTCGAGGAGGGTAGTGGTGTGTAATTTGTAAGCGATGGTTTCTGTTGTTTCCTCTCGCTCTTCGTAGGCGGTGAATGTGCCCGTCTCGTTCTTTTTTAATAGGTAGTGCGCTTTCGTTTTTCCCGCTTTGTCCATCTCTTTCCGATCGATCATTCTACCCTCTGTGTCGTAGGCGTATCGGATGTTTACGAACGAGTTTTTTTCTCCGTTTTCTTCTTTCGTGTAACGTGATAGATTACCCTTTTTGTCGTAGGAATAATGTTCCTCCATTGTAAGGGAGGGGGCCTCTTGTTTAAACCTATTCCAACGCCATGTGTAGTGGTTGCTCTTTTTGTTTTGACTATTGTATTCGAAGCTCTCTGTAATCTCCAGCTCCGTTTGTCTGCTGATTATTTGGAGGAGATTGCCTTGGCTATCGTAACTATATCGCTCCTCGTCTTGCCTCTCTTTGTCACGGCTTATGAAACTTCTTATGGTGATGTCGCCTTGTGCGTTGTAATGTGTTTTTTCGATGGCGGTCGTGTCGCCTTCCATGGAAAGATGAAGGGAAGTCACCTCTGATTCACCATAAGGTAACTTCTCCCGGTGCGTTCTATTGGTTGTGGCACCAAATCGGTTGGTGGTATATGATTCTTTTTCGTAGCCCTCTTCGTCAAAGATCTTTGTGATGTTGTTCCTGCCTTCGATGACGAAGAGAGTGTCTCCTACTCTTCTTGCGCTCGAATAAGAGTTGTTCTTTTTTGCTGTGCGATGCATGATCGCTCCATCCGGTGCGAATTTTTCGTTGATGACAGAGACTATGGAACGGTAATGGACAGAGTCTAGAGCCATTCCTAAATAGAAATAAAAAGAGGCTTGGCAATCCTTGTATGCCTTGTTGCTTGTCTCTTTCTGCTCCGTCTTATTGATGGATGTGGCGCTAAATGTGACATGTGCGCTTTTTATGTTTTTGGAAAAGAGTTCCATCATCTCCTCTTGGCTGGGATACTCTCCCCATGCGGAGAGTGTAGTGATGATATAAAGTGTAGTGATAATGATTTTTCTGACCATAAAAAAAATTTATTTTTTACAAATATAAGAAATTTTTAAATCCATGGCCTCTTGCGTGAGAAGGTACGAATCCCCTTCGATAAAAGTACGTTTTGAAATTATTTTTTTAATGTTTTGCTTATATATTGACCTCTTTTTCTATCTTTGCGCATCTAATTTTAAATTTTTATAAAATGAAAAAGATTTTATTGATGCTTTGCTCATGGGCTATGTTGCTAATGGGTGCGATTTCTTTCAACTCTTGTGGTGACGACGAGGATGATGACAACAATCAAGTCACAAATGGAGGAAGCTCTTCTAGTGCAGCTTCTATTATGGCGAAGTATAAGGATTTCAAGGGTGTAAAGGTAGACGGCGATGTCGTTGTTTATTCGGATCCAACTTTCTTGGGCTTCCCTTACGTTTCTATTTTTGAGTTCAATGGAGACAAGGTCGCTAGAAACATCTCTTATATTGATTACAAGAATGAGACTTTGGCAAAGGCTGCTTACGACGAGGCTAAGAACGAGGGTGGCGTAAAGAACCCTAAGATTGATGGAACCATCCTTTCATTCGAGGAAGAGCTCGATGAAGAGATTCTTGGTATGAGTAAGAGTGATATTGTTAATTACTATAGCGAGGATTTCTAATTCCAATCGTAAACGGAAAATAATAGAGGCGAGTTTGTTATGACAAACTCGCCTCTTTCTTTTTTTTGTAGCGTAGTGACTACTCGAAATAGGTCATGATGTAATCTTTACGGTTGCTTCTCGTGTTATCTCTACCGATGAAACACTCCTTGCTCTTGCGCTCTATTACATATAGAATAGCCAAAGCGTCCGCCATGTTGTCGGCAATGGCGATGATGTGACCACCACCGTTTGGATATCTTTCGCAAACTTGCCAATATTTCAAAGAAGCGTTGTATTCGGTATAGATATTTGCAGGGTTGTAGGAGATGATATCTGTCTTAGAAAGTTTTTCTGCAGGAAGGCCACTGTTTCCGTCCCAATACTCAAAGATAAAGTCTTTGCGGTTGCTTCGCTTGTTGTCTCTGCCCACAAAACATTGGCGGGTGTGGCGGCGTGCCACCTTCAAACCATTTTGCGCATCCTCCTCAGAGGCGAAAATCTTCATTCTCATGCGTCCATCGGTCAACAACCAACAGCTGCTCTCCTTGACGATTTTTAGATTGTTAGGGTTGTAGGTGAGGTAATCGTTGGTGATTTTGTCGTATACGTTTACGGGCAAATACATGTGTGCGTCTATGCCACACTCTCCGTAGCCCATGTAGAAGTATCCGCTTGGGTGCGCGGCGGATGAGGTTCCCCAACTGTTTTTGCAGATCCATGCTTTTTTGCTGTCATCGTAACCAACGATACAGATGGCATGTCCGCCGTCTCTTACGCCCAATGCGGTTTTTGTGTAGACATCGTCCTCGTTTTCACAACTATGCCAGAATGTGCGGAAGTCTGTGTAGAAATCGTAGCGAGCCACAAGCGGTCCCTTTTCGAATAACCATCTCTTCATTAATTTCACATCGTCCGTCACAAGGTAATCTTCTATCTTGACGATTCGTGTGCTTCCTTCCTCCATGTGTGCGGCTTGATCTTTAGCGATGTAAGGATAGTTGTATTCCAAGCAGACACCCTCTTCTTTCGCCTTTTCCATAGCGTCTGAACACCACCATCCCACGGAACATTCACGTTGCGCGGTAAAAAATAGACTGGCCTCTGATAGGTCGAGGATGTTGCGGCTGTTATTATAGTTTTGGATTCTGTATTGTGATTCGATAGCGGCTGATGTGGCGAATGCGACACATGAACCGCAAGAACCTTGGTTTTTTACCGCTGTCACCACGTCGCCCAACTCTCTCCAATCAAAGCGGGTAGGCATGGTGGTGGATAATCTCTTGGCCAATTTGCCATTCGCGTCCAGGTAGTAGATGCTGTATTTGGTGCGGATGAATTTCTCTATTTTGAACTTCTTGGGATCAGGCTCCGGTTTTGCGACCATTCGAGGAAATTCGTCGAAGTTCTTTGGATCGAATCTTTTGATGTTGATGCGCCATTTTACTTTGTCCCTTTTGAGGATGGCGTTGATGTCGTCTGCCTTAACTTTTTTGAGTTGTTCTACTGATAACTCTTTTATAGCCGCCAACCTTAATTTCTCTTGTTGCGCCTTACTGATAATTGTTTTTGCCATTTCATTTACGTTTATATAACACACTTCTTGTAATCAATGATAGTGAAATGATTACAATCAAATAATTATCGATATAATTAACCGGTATCATTATATCTAATGCAATTTTATCGATTAAAATTAAAATATCAAAATAAAATGAATAAAAAATTGATAAAAGTATCTGTTATTATAAATGTATTTGTTGTAATATATTGAAATTATGATAATTATTAAGTTTGTGGCATGGGAATCATTTTGTGTGACCTATTCTTTTCGCTCTTTTTCTAAGGCCAATAACCTCTTTTAATTAGGCGAAATTGTATCTTTGCAAAAATTGTATCATAATCATATGAAGAAACATATTTTGGATTTGAGTGTTGTCTCCAACGAGAAGTTGGGTGATAAACATATATTGGTGAAGTTGACCGCTTCATCAGCGCTTCCTGAAATGCGTCCCGGACAATTCGCGGAGGTGCGAGTGGATAACTCTTCCACGACATTCTTGCGTCGCCCCATCTCCATCCATTTTGTGGACAGAAGTAAAAACGAGCTTTGGTTGCTCATCCAATTGGTGGGTGATGGTACCCGCAAGTTGGCTGAGTTGAAGGTAGGGGACAATTTGAACTTGGTATTGCCTTTGGGCAACGGCTTCTCAGATCCGCAACCCGGACAGAAGTCACTCCTTTTGGTCGGCGGTGGTGTCGGTATCGCTCCGTTGTTGGAGTTGGGAAATTATTTGAAGGGAATAGGTGTTCAACCTACATTCTTGTTGGGTGCCCGTTCCGGCAAAGATCTTTTGCAGATGCAAGCCTTTGAAAAGGTGGGTAGGGTATTGGTCACTACCGAAGATGGATCTATGGGTGAAAAGGGTTTTGTGACCAACCACTCCGTATTGACGAAGGAGTCTTTCGATAAGATCTACTCTTGTGGACCAACTCCTATGATGAAGGCTGTGGCTGCTTTCTCTTCTAAGAATAACATTGATTGTGAGGTTTCATTGGAGAACAAGATGGCCTGCGGTTTGGGCGCATGCCTTTGTTGTGTGACTGAGACTCAAAAGGGTCACAAGTGTGTATGTTCAGATGGACCGGTATTTAATATAAAGGATTTGACATGGCAGATTTAAGTGTAAAGATAGGCGGGTTGCAAATGAAGAACCCGGTGATGACAGCCTCCGGAACTTTCGGTTATGGTGAGGAGTATGCTGATTTCATCGATATCAGTAAGATTGGTGGTATCATTGTGAAGGGAACTACGCTTGCCCATCGTGAGGGTAATCCTTATCCGCGTATGGCTGAGACTCCTTCCGGCATGTTGAATTGCGTAGGTCTACAGAACAAGGGTGTCGATTATTTTATCGAAAACATCTATCCTCGTATCAAATCGGTGGATACCAATATGATCGTGAATGTCTCCGGCTCTTGCATCGACGACTACGTGGCGACTGCGGAGAAGATCAATGCGTTGGATAAAATCCCAGCCATCGAGTTGAATATCTCTTGCCCTAATGTGAAGCAGGGTGGTATGGCTTTTGGAACCACTTGTAGTGGTGCGGCTTCTGTGGTGGAGGCGGTAAGAAAAGCATATAAGAAGACGTTGATTGTAAAACTTTCTCCGAATGTAACCAATATCGCGGAGATCGCTCAGGCAGCCGAAGGTGCGGGTGCGGACAGCGTCTCTTTGATCAATACGTTGATGGGTATGGCCATCGACGCTGAGCGCATGACGCCTGTCCTATCCACTGTGACAGGTGGTCTTTCCGGCCCTTGTGTGAAGCCAGTCGCTTTGCGTATGGTATGGCAAGTGGCCAAGGCGGTGAAGATTCCGGTAATCGGATTGGGTGGTATTATGAATGCTACCGATGCGGTGGAGTTCTTCTTGGCGGGCGCTTCCGCTGTTGAGATCGGAACCGCTAATTTTATTGATCCTGCAGTCACTTTGAAGGTGGTGGATGGTATCAATGATTATTTGGAGAGACACGGTTGCAAATCTGTTTCTGAAATCGTAGGCGCATTAAAGGCATAATTTCTTATGAAGAAATATCTATTGCTATTGGTGCTGGGCCTTTGCGCGATTTCTGGACTGGCGGTTGCGTTTTTGGGTGGCGAAAAGCAACAACCCGTTGCGGAACCTCTTTCTTGGAACTATGTCGATATGCGTAGTGTCTGCTATATGTCGGTGGAGTGCGTGACGACTGATTTCTCTCCGGTCCAGGAGTCTATTTACGCCAATCGTTTGATGTATGGCGAATTACCCATGTCCTTCCTTTTGACGGTCGAAACCAATCAACCCATCAATGAAATTGAGGCAATTGGTTGCCTGGTGGAATGCGCAGGGGTGAAACTGGAAGCTGATTTGAAGGACATCGTGGTGGAGAAGCGGGATGGTAAGACCGTTTGCTCTGGTATTTTTGTGAAGGATCTTTCCCCAGTGGCCAAAGAGTTGGGAGAACCTGCGGTGATGGATATGATGAAAATCTTCCCGAAAGATGTGAAGATCTCCATCAAGCATCAATCTCCAGCTGAAGTCGCATCGGATTATGTCGTAGTGAAGCAATGATAAAGAATCTGATATTTGATTTTGGCGGTGTCCTCATCGACGCTGATTTGGAGGGGGCGATCCGTAATTTCCAGGCGTTGGGTATGGAGAATATCTCCGAATATTTGAATCTCTATCGTCAGAATGGCCTCTTCCTCGATTTGGAGGATGGAACCAAGAATCGTCAGGAATTCAATGACGCTTTCCGTGAGATAACTGGTAAATCTGCCACCGATCAGGAGATTGAGGCGGCGTGGCTTTCCATTGTGGAGCGCGTGGATATGGACAAACTGCGTTATTTGGAGGAGCTGAGGAAACATTACAAAGTTTATTTGTTAAGCAATATCAATCCGCATGTTTATGATTGGGCTAATTCCTCTTCATTTTCTTCATTAGGCAAACCTTTGCCTGACTACTTCGATATCGCTTTCGCATCGTACCAGTTGAAGATGACCAAGCCTTCTCCTGAAATATTCCAGTATGTGATAGATCAGACGGGACTGAGTCCGGAGGAGACCATCTTTGTTGACGATGGTACCCGTAATGTGGAGACGGCCCGTTTGATGGGCTTCCATGTCTACCAACCGAAAAACAGAGAGGATTGGCGTCCGGTGGTGGCCCATATGTTGGAAACTTTATAATTAAAGAATATCCCTGAATGTCTCATTCGGGGATTTTTTTTGCTCTCTTCTTCCCATTCGTCGATAAAATCCGCTGATTCGTCGATTTCATCGTCTGTCAAGTGGCCGATTGGTTGTACTTTTATGCGTTATATAAGAAATAAAAGACACTTATGAATAAGAAGAAAATCATTGTGATTGTAGTTTTGCTTGTTTTGGCATTGATTCTCTTTTTCCTATTCTCCGGAAAGAAGAAGATGCCTCAGCGTGTGTTGGATATTGAACCTGTGGAGATGGGCTGCATATCAAGCTCCGTCACCGCGACAGGAAAGGTGGAACCGGTTACGGAGGTGGAAGTCGGTACACAGGTCTCTGGAAAAATCGACAAAATCCATGTGGATTATAATTCAAAGGTGAAAAAGGGTCAATTGTTGGCGGAGTTGGATCGTTCCACTTTGTCCACTTCGTTGGAGTCTGCCAAGACCGATTACAACAATGCCTTGAATGAGTATGGTTATTACAAAAAGGTTTATGATAGAAATGTGGCGCTCCATGAGAAGAGTTTGATCAGCGACGCTGAATTCGAGGAGGTGGAGTTCCAATATATGAAGGCCTCCAACTCTTTGCGTAAGGCGAAGTATGAGGTGGACCGCGCGAAGACCAATTTGGGTTATGCGACCATTACTTCACCGATCAACGGTGTGGTCATCTCCGTCGAGGTGGAAGAGGGCCAAACAGTGGCAGCGAGCATGACCACTCCGACGCTCTTCGTCATTGCGGAGAATTTGGTGGATATGCAAGTGGTGGCCAACATCGATGAGGCTGATATCGGTCAAGTGGCTGAAGGTCAAAAGGTGGAATTTACGGTGGATGCTTATCCTAACGATAAGTTCAATGGTGTGGTTCGCCAAGTGCGTTTGGAGCCTACCACCACATCCAATGTGGTGACCTATGAGGTGATCGTGGATGCGAAAAACCCTGATTTGAAATTGAAGCCTGGATTGACGGCCAATATCGCTGTGATGACTCTTTATAAGGATAGCATTGTGACGATTCCTTCCAAAGCTTTGAAGTTCCAAATGGAGGATGGCTTGTTGCCTCCGAATATGAAGGCGGTTGCTTTGAGCCCTGAAGAGATGAGTGGTTCTACTGTTTGGGTAGTGAAGGACAAAGGCTTGGCGGAACAAAGGAGTGTGAAGACAGGTGTTACCAATGGCTCCCGCATAGAGATATTGTCTGGTTTGGAAGCGGGTGAGAAGGTGATTGTCTCTTCCATGGAGACGGCTGGTATGGACCCTAAAGCGATGCCTGCGGGTGCCCCTGATAAAAAGAATAGCCCTTTCATGCCACAAAGACCAGGTGGTAAACGTAAATAGTGAGTTGCCATGGAGCGGAAGAGTAATAAGAAGCCCATTATCGAGCTAAGGAATGTGAAGCGTGACTTTGTCGTTGGTGACGAGGTGGTGCATGCTTTGCGTGGTGTCTCTTTCTCCATCTATGAGGGAGAGTTTGTGACGATTATGGGAACGTCAGGTTCAGGTAAGTCCACTTTGTTGAACGCCTTGGGCTGTTTGGATACACCAACATCCGGAGAATATTACTTGGATGGCGTGGAGGTGCGTACCATGAATAAGAACGAACGTGCCATCTTACGTAACCGTAAAATTGGTTTCGTTTTCCAAAACTATAATCTTTTGGCCAAGACTACCTCTGTGGAGAATGTGGAGTTACCATTGATGTATAACTCATCCATTTCTGCGGAAGAGCGCCACGAACGTGCGGTGAAAGCCTTGATGGCTGTGGGATTGGGCGAACGTTTGAACCATAAGTCCAACCAAATGTCCGGTGGTCAGCAGCAACGTGTGGCGATTGCCCGCGCCTTGGTGAATGACCCTGTGATTATTTTGGCGGATGAGGCGACCGGTAATTTGGATAGCCGAACCTCTTTCGAAATCTTGGTGCTTTTCCAAGAGTTGCATGCGAAGGGTAGAACCATCATCTTTGTGACGCACAACCCTGAATTGTCGCAATATAGCAGCCGCAATATCCGTTTGCGAGACGGACAGGTGGTGGAAGATACCATTAACGAACATATTTCATCAGCCAAGGAGGCTTTGGACGCTTTGCCTCCGGTAAAGGATTAATTATTAAGGAATATGAATGTTTCGAATCTTTTGAAAATCGCGCTGCGAGCGATTAATAATAATAAGTTGAGATCCTTCCTCACAATGTTGGGTATCATCATCGGTGTAGGGTCTGTCATTGCCATGTTGGCCATCGGACAGGGTTCCAAGAAGAGCATCCAAGAGCAGATCTCCGAGATGGGTTCCAATATGATCATGGTCCATCCGGGTAATAACGAGCGTATGGGTGGCGGTGTCCGAATGAACTCCTCCGAAATGCAGACTTTGAAGAATGCCGATTATGAGGCGATCGTCAGTAAGTGTACCCGTTATCTTTCCGCCGTCTCTCCAATGGTTAGCAGCAGTGGACAGATGATATATGGTAACAACAACTATCCTACTTCTGTGACGGGAGTTTCCCAGGATTATTTGGAGATTAGAAAACTCACGGTGGAGAAGGGTGATGTCTTTACCGATCAGGATATCGCCTCATCAGCGAAGGTTTGTGTGATAGGAAAGACCATTGTGGACAATCTTTTCACGAATCAGGAGGATCCTATCGGAAAGGTGGTTCGCTTCGGCAAAGTACCTTTCACTGTGGTGGGTGTCTTGGCCGCAAAGGGATATAACAGCATGGGACAAGATCAAGACGCTGTGGTTTTGGCACCATACACTACCATTCAGAAGAGAGTTTCCAATGTCACTTATTTGGGTAGCATTTATGCCTCCGCCAAGGAAGAGAGTCAAACGAGCAAGGCGATTGACGAGATTTCTGAGGTGTTGCGCGAGAATCATAAGATAAAGGATGGAGCAGACGATGATTTCTCTGTTCGTTCCCAAGAGGAGTTGAGTTCCATGATGACCTCCACCACAGATATGATGACCATTCTATTGGCTTGTATCGCGGGCATCTCCCTATTGGTCGGTGGAATTGGTATTATGAACATCATGTATGTATCCGTAACGGAACGTACCCGTGAGATCGGTCTTCGTATGTCGGTGGGTGCGCGCGGCGTTGATATCTTGGCCCAATTCTTGATTGAGGCTATCCTGATCAGTGTGACGGGTGGATTGATTGGTGTTGTCTTGGGCGTTGGAGCCTCTTATGCTTTGACGACGATATTGGGTTGGCCGGTCTATATTCAACCCTATTCGGTATTGCTCTCCTTCTTGGTATGTACCTTGACGGGAGTCTTTTTTGGTTGGTATCCTGCCAAAAGGGCTTCTGAAATGGATCCTATCGAGGCGATCCGCTATGAGTAATTATTAGCCATATATTGGGAAATGACGAAACTTTGTAAAATATATTATCCGTTCTTGTTGGTTCTTATGCTAGTCGCATGTTCATCATGCGACAAAAAACGTAATGACCTCTTTGAAATGGGTTTGAAAGGAAAGGTGAAGACGGTGACTCGTTATGCTGGGTATTTGGAGGCAGGTGAGTTGGCGCAAGGCTCGATGAAGGAGAAGTTCACCTTTAATGAGGCGGGTAATATCACGGAGTTGTTGGTTTTTAACAGCAAGGGAGAGGTCGCTAGACGCGAGGAGACTCTTTACAATGATAAAGGTGAGAAGGTAAAAACTGATTATTATGACGATTATGCCATGCTGTATCAAACCTGTTTTTATGTCTACGATCAGAAGGGTAGGAAAACCTCGACCACTTATAGAAATTCCGATGGCGGATTGATTGAACGCCTAGATTATAGTTACGATTATTTAGGCAATGATACATTGCGAACCTCCTATGACAAAGAGGACAATGTGAAGATGATTTGTAGTTGTATCTTTGGTAAGAACGGCAAGGTGTTACTAGAGGAGATTTACAATGCCAAGCGTGTGTTGGTCAGTAGGGAATGTTTTCAATATAATGACGATGGTGCCATGACAAGGTTCTATTCCTACTCTGTGGAGAATGTATTGGAGTTTGAGATGAATTTTAAATATGAGGATTATGACCGCAAGGGGAATAGCCATGTCATGAAGTTGTATGACAAGGATCAACAATTGTTGGGTGGAACATTCCAAATGTTGGAATATTATTGATGAGTAAATAATATTCGCCAATTATTTTGATATTATATTGAAATAATTCTATATTTGCACTGTTTGTTTGCGAAAAGCTTGGTGTTTGCCTGTTTTTCGTGGGAAGTTTACTTGTTAATTATTTAATCATGTTAGTGAAAACATTTGGTGCGGCTGTGCAGGGCATAGACGCTACGATTATTACGATTGAGGTCAATGTCTCTCAAGGAATCCGTTTTATGTTAGTGGGATTGCCTGATAACGCGATTAAGGAGAGCCATGAGCGAATTATTTCGGCTATTCAGTTTTGTGGAATGAAATTTCCTCACTTCCAAGTTGTTATCAATATGGCTCCTGCTGATATCCGCAAGGAGGGGGCCGCATATGATTTGCCTTTGGCGATTGGTATTTTGGCGGGTGCGGGAGATATCCTTTCGGATGAACTCGATCGGTATGTCATCATGGGAGAACTCTCTTTAGATGGAACGTTGCAGCCCATAAAAGGTGCTTTACCCATCGCTATAAAGGCACGTCAAGATGGTTACAAAGGTTTGATTCTACCTGAGGAGAACGCCAACGAGGCGGCGGTGGTGAATAATTTGGAAGTTTATGGGGCGAAGACCTTGATGGAGGTGATAGATTTCCTCAATAAGAAGGCGGAGTTGCCCAAGGTGGAGATTGATACCCGCAAGGAATTTTTCTCGCACTTAGGCCATTTTGACATTGATTTTGCCGACGTGAAGGGGCAAGAGAATGTGAAACGCGCCTTTGAGGTGGCGGCTGCGGGTGGACATAATCTGATCTTAGTTGGCCCTCCCGGTGCGGGAAAGTCTATGTTGGCCAAACGTATTCCGACTATTTTACCTCCCTTTTCGCTCTTTGAGGCGCTGGAGACGACCAAAATCCACTCTGTGGCGGGTATGATTGGCAAGGAGACATCTTTGATGACCGCACGACCTTTCCGTTCCCCGCATCATACGATTTCGGACGTCGCTTTGGTCGGTGGCGGAGGGAATCCGCAGCCAGGCGAGATCAGTTTGGCCCACAATGGGGTGCTCTTCTTGGATGAACTTCCTGAGTTTAAACGCACGGTGTTGGAGGTGATGCGGCAACCGTTGGAGGATCGTAGGATCACCATTTCAAGGGCTCGGCAGACGGTGGAGTATCCTGCCAGTTTCATGCTTGTGGCGGCCATGAATCCGTGTCCTTGTGGCTTCTACAACCATCCGACCAGGGAGTGTGTCTGTGGGCCTGGCGTGGTACAGCGCTATATGTCTAAAATCAGTGGACCATTGTTGGATCGTATCGATATCCACATCGAAGTCGTTCCAGTCCCTTTTGAGAAGCTCTCCGAATGTGAGGCTTCCGAGACGAGTGAACAGATCCGTGCTAGGGTGATAGAGGCGAGGAATATCCAGGTGGAGCGTTTCAAGGAGGAGAAGGGGGTGCATTGCAACGCCCAGATGACCTCCCGCATGCTTCACAAGTATGCCCAGTTGGGCGAGGAGGCGTCGGCTAAACTCAAGGCCGCCATGCTCAAACTCAATCTCTCCGCCAGAGCCTACGACCGCATCCTCAAGGTGGCCCGCACCATTGCGGACCTTGACCATTCGGAGAATGTAGAGACTCGTCATATCAACGAAGCGATCAATTATCGGAATCTGGATAGAGAGGGATGGGCTGGATGATGGATCTGATAAAAGACGATAGTTATAAATCGTTCCTTTGTGATATAACCAAACGGATTCGTAGCGCTCAATACGAGGCTATGAAGGCTGTGAATACAGAGATGATGAATCTGTATTGGCAGATTGGTAAAGATTTATCGGAGAAACAATCTTTGGGCTGGGGAAAATCTGTAGTTGAAACATTGTCGAAAGATATCCAAAAGGAGTTCCCTGGTATTAAGGGATTTGGAAGTAGAAATCTTTGGTATATGGTCCAGTTCTACTCTGAATATCAGTCAAATGAATTTCTGCAACCATTGGTTGCAGAAATTAGTTGGGCAAAGCATTTGGCGATTATGACCAAGTGTAAAGATGTTCAAGAGCGTAGATTTTATATACTTGCAACAAAGAAATTTGGATGGACAAAGGACTTGCTTATCAATAAAATAGAACTGAAGGCGTATGAAAAATATCTTTTAGAACAGAGCAATTACGAGGATGTCCTCCCTGAAAGTGTAAAAAAGCAAGCTATGTTGGCTATCAAAGATGACTATTTTGTTGGGTATGGAGGTTTAGGTTCCGAACACTCGGAATATGAGTTGGAGCAGAGTCTAATACATAACATTCAGCAATTTCTATCTGAATTCGGACCCGATGTGATGTTTGCGGGGAATCAGTATCGGTTAGAAGTTGCAGGGAAAGAATATTTTGTTGACATTATGCTCTATCACCGTAGGTTAAGATGTTTTATTGCAATAGAATTAAAAATTGGTGAATTTGAACCTGAGTATAAAGGTAAAATGGATTTTTATCTGAATATTATAAACGATACCATAAAACTATCTGATGAAAATCCAGCGATTGGTATCATTATCTGTAAATCCAAGGATAGGACTATTGTTGAATATGCTCTTAAATCGTCAAATATGCCTATTGGTGTGGCAACATACAGTCTTTCTTCTCGTTTGCCTGATGACTATGTTGATATGTTGCCTGAAACATCAGCCATCGAAGCTAAAATCAGTCGGTTGATTGAGAAATAGTGAGTAAATAGTTCCTTCGTATTGGGCGGAAGGTATGCCTTGATTGGTCATGCCCTATATCTATTTTTGTTTTGGATTCAAATAATTGTAATCATGGAAGATAAGATATTTATTTATCAGACTGCCGATGGAGAGACTACCATCGATGTGAAATTGGAGCAGGAGACGGTGTGGCTTTCTGCCAATCAGATGGCTTTGCTGTTTGATAGAGATGATAAAACCATACGTAAACATATCAATAATGCTATAGTTGAAGAACTTGCGGATTCAGTGGTTGTCGCAAAATTTGCGACGACCACTCAGCATGGTGCGATAGATGGGAAAACGCAGGTTCATAATGTGAATTATTATAATTTAGATGTGATAATTTCTGTGGGGTATCGTGTGAAGTCCCAAAGAGGTGTGGACTTTAGGCGATGGGCCAATAAAGTCCTGAAAGAGTATCTTGTCAAGGGCTATGCCATCAATGACAAGGTGGCTGCGCAGAAGTATGAGGAGTTGAGCCAATTGGTCGCTGTCTTGGAGCGAACGGTGAAGCAACAAGAGAATTTGACGGGCGATGAGGCAAGCGCATTGGTGAAGGTCGTAGCGGATTACAACTATGCGTTGGACACGCTCGATCGGTATGATTACCAGAAATTGGTTGTGGAGAAAACCACCAATGAGGAACGCTTTCATGCGACTTACGAGAACGCCATGCAGGCTATTGCTTGTATGAAGACGAAATTTGGCGGTAGCCCGTTGTTCGCCAACGAGAAGGATGATTCATTTAAAAGTTCTATCGGTCAGATTTATCAGACATTTGGTGGAGAGGATCTCTATCCTTCTGTGGAGGAAAAGGCTGCTATGTTGCTCTATTTAGTCACTAAAAACCATTCGTTCAGCGATGGTAATAAACGCATTGCGGCATCGTTGTTCTTGTGGTTTATGAATAATAACGGCATATTGTACGATTGCCATGGTGGCAAGCGAATTGCCGATAACACCTTGGTGGCGATTACCTTGATGATCGCTGAAAGTCGTACCGACGAGAAGGATACGATGGTCAAGGTGGTGGTGAATTTGATCAATAGGGAGAATTAGGATGTTTTTTGTCTATATTTGTGCTCTAAAACTAAAATTCGTATGAAGAAGATACTATTATCATTGATGGCTGTTGTTCTTACTGTTTCATTGCCAACTTCAGTTGTAGGCGATGTGCTAACAATTGAAGGGGAGGAAGAAGAGGAGGAAATTGTATTTGAAAAAATGGATGATTCAAATGACAAGACAAAACAGATCGTCAATACTGAACAACCGAAGAAAGTTGTTATTTCGCATGATCCTATAGACCAGGAGAAAAAGCAAGCCCTTGTCATTCCTCATTCAACTAATATTTTTCGCGGATGGCAATATGTTGCAGACATCGTAATGTTA
>JAKSKY010000055.1 GCA_024401515.1 Paludibacteraceae bacterium
ACAATCTGCTCATTCCCACTATAAAAAGGTTTCTTTTTATTAAAGTCTTTCATATAAAAAGGGCAATCCTTTTCTGTTATTCTAGGTAAATTCAAACTATACAATCTTTCATATGAGTCTCTTAATCGATTATATATCACTTGCCTTTGAAGAAATAATGAATAGTCGTATGCAACCTGAATATCACATTTAGATAATGTTGGAATATCTTTCAATACAATATCTGTTAAATACCTGACTCCGAGATCACCGAGATATTTTGAATCTATATTTAGGATTCTCTCTCCCCTATGCCTGATCCGTGGATCAGTATCGTTATGAGTGATGGTATCACTTCCCATTCGAACAAATTTGTACAAATGTTCATGACTTCGAACATCCGTTGAATAAACCGTGTCATCCAAGCAAATTGTTGTATTTATGCCGAATTGATAACAACCATTACCATATAATGGGTTTGCCTTAGACTTTATAATTTCTATAGTAAGGTCATAATTACCACCAATTGTTAACGACTCAAACATATTCCTTTCTGTAGAAACTACTTTGTACTCTTCCCTACCTCTTTTCAGGTAAGTAACCATAACATCCTGTATGGTGTCTTTTCTATCTACTATACAATCATTGAGATATAATCTGATTCCTGCGTTCCTATCAGAATACTCATCCTCAATGGTTATACATCGCCCATGGGTATAAAATAGTCCAATCACAATAAAAAGAGTTAGTATTTTACGGATTATTATTGCCATTATTATCAGATTTATTTTGTTTATTTCCTTCATCTAACTGGAACAAGTAGTTTTTAACAATATCATAATCGGCTGTTCCAAGTTCCTCTTGTCGAGAACGACTTTTCTTATCAGTATACTCAATAAAAATATGAACATTTTGAATCTTTTGTGAACCACTAGATACATTTATCGTCCATTGTGGTTCATCTACTGAGTACTTAATATTAACTTCGGGCTGCGGAGTTGCTGCTGCATGAGCTTGTTGATAAACTTTCCATGCTACAGGATCTTCTTCTCTAGCAGCACCTACGCTATAACAAGTAGAACTAAAAAGCGTGATTGCAGCTCCCTCAAATGCTTCGGACACCTCATGTAGAATAAAAGTACCAGGTAAACTATTAGTTCTTCTATCTAATTTCTCAGTTTGGTCAACTGAAACTTGTTGAGTAGCATAAACACGACTTTCTCCTGATGTTACCGATATATTTTTCTTGCTACCAAGGAATTGTCCACCAATTATAAAAGAATTATTAGCAAAAATGCCGTTATTGCATAAAACTTTAATAGCTATTTTTTTATTTGTTGTTATTTCTAAAATTTTTTGGTCCGTTTCACGTAAAGGTCCCATAGTCATCTGAGTAACCTCTACAGATCCATCATCACCCATAGATAATCTCAAATCTTTCGAAGCAAGACCCGCAAATTGCTTGAATCCCTTTCTAGGATTTGCCCCTTTAAAATACACTTCCAACCCTTCCAACTCCACACCATCAATCACCCTGTTTTCACTGAACGCATAGGAACTGTTCCATGGGAATTTGGAAGATAGCGGATCAACGCTGAAGAACCTTCCCAATCGGTTGTCAGATATGCGATATTTGAAGAAGGAGGCCTCTCCTCCCCAAAGTTCTTTCTCCTTGTCCTGTCCCTGAAATCCGTAGCGGTAATCCTCTCCGCTCTTCCTCTCGTACTTTCTCCCCGGCATCGCCATGCCGAAGGGATAGTAGTCGGTCAGGCTCTCGACGGTGGGTTGGGTTCCTCCGCCCGGAGATGACCGCCATGACGTTGCCCAGGTGGTTGGTGAGGGCGTAGTGGGTGGAGCTTCTTCTAAATGCTTTCATAAGGGCTAAGATAGGGGTTTATTTCGTAGGGGGCAAGGGGTTCGGGAAAGTGGAAGTATTATGTACTATTAGTTCACTACCGAGATTTACTGAATGCATTGTTTAGTTCAATGATATCATTGCCCCTAATGACCCACTGGGGATATAGGATATTATATTCAGCAGGTTCCATGAAAAACACATTATTCCGCCTAAGAGATTCAAGTCCCTGCTTTCGAAGGAGCTTTCTCCATTTCGTTATTTTCTTTTCTATATAACGACATTGCTCTATCTCACATGAGATTTTCGAATCTCCTACTGTGAATAGAATACTTATATCTAATATTCTAGATTGTTTCACATCATAGAATTCGCAAACTTTCAGGGGTTGAAAATCCATTTTGTGGTATAAAAGAATAATCCAATAGATAGCTTTTAATCTAATGGACTCGCCTCGGTAACTGCAATGCGCCCCCTTATAAATGAGTTGAGAAGATCCAATATGTGACTTACAATACCAGAAAGCATCAGCACCCAACCGAATATTCGCATTATAATCACACAAAGCCTTAATAACAACCTCCTCCTCATTATTAAAATAAAATAGTAACGAATCTAATTCATCATGTATCAGGCAATATTCGATCAGACTATTCTTCTCCGAACGAGATAGAACTTGTTCGGCTCGAGTTATATTGACAGAACAAAACATCAGTAATACTATGATACTAATGCGACATTTGTTTAATCTGTTATATATGATTGGCATGGTATAAAATATTTTTTATCAACGTCTAATGACCTGTATTACCCTGAACCTCGTTCTTTATTTCATAATGCTTATTTATGATATTGGGTTGCCACTTAAATAGTGTTTCGAATCACCAATGACATACTTTTCATCAATGATCCTTATTTATTTCCTCGACATCAATCCTTTCGTAATGTCCTTCCGATGGAATACCCACATATTTATTATCTATTCTCCATCGAGGCTCTAATGAATGGACCCAGATTAAATGATCCTTATGATTGTCGTACCAAGTTGCCACATAATCGTGTACTTCGCTTAAATGTCCAGTTTTTAACCATTCCAATACACCATCCGATTCCATGGAATTATACAATTCCGGAATGATTTTACATATAAGCGACAAGGCTATTTTTGCAACAGAAACTTCATACTCCACCTTCTCGATTGGGTCCCATTTTTCATATACGGCAGTTACAAGCGTACTATCTTCAGTCAATGATATCAAGCAGGGAACAGCCTTTTTGCCATACTTGATGATACGCCATACACTACGATCTCCGCCAACACCCCACCCATAATCTCCTATTTCGTAAGGGATATTCATTCCTCTTTTTATAGACTGGACTATACTATCGCATGTCAACAATTCAGTATCAGGGCGGTCAGGCTTTGTATTAAAGTAATCCTTAGAGGAAACGGCATGACCGTCTGGCAGATGTAACATAGAAGATGGGTTGTTATTATTGAATGAAATATTGCCCCTAAAGTAGAGATCTTTTAATACCGCTGGCATTGATTCCCTATCAATATAGAGCAGACCAGCCGGGAATTGAATGCTATCCAGTGATGTGCAACCTTCAAATGCACCTCGTCCGATATGCCTTACAGAGTCTGATAATATCACTCTCTTAAGGTCTGTTGCATTGTGAAATGCGTACATCCCGATTTCTTTCACTGACTTTGGAACACGGAATACCCTGCGCCGTTTTCTGGCAGGATATAGCACCAATTTCGTTTTGTCTTTATTATATAGCACATTCCTAACAGAACAATAGTTCGGGTTCTTTTTGTCCACCTTAATTTTTCTGAATCTCACATCTCCCATAGGTAGTTCATTTCTCACATACCATATTCCAGCAGTTTGAACACTACGAACACCTTTGGGAATATATATTTTACGCAAATTTTCGCACCCAGTGAAAGTAAAAGCAATAGAGCAATCGGACAAAACGATTTTTTCCAAATTTTTACAACCACTAATATGATTACATATCAATGACCAAAATCTATCAGGTAAAACCAATGTTTTCAAACTTTTACAACTTCCCAATTCAGGTAAATTCTTAATATCGCATAGCGACATGTCTATCTTCTTAATCTGATGGCAATTTAAAAAATTGGCATCTCGCACATATCGTGGTAATACAACGCTTTCAAAACAATTAATTGAGGATGTCCCTTGACAGTCTGTTACAGGATAAGTTATCGAATCAACCACAATCGATTCTGGAATAACCAATTCCTTCACTTTCTTACGGATGAAATATAAAGTGTCTATACGAGACAATGTACATCTATATCCAAGGGTATCATTTCTTCTCACACAGGGCTGATATAACTTATACTCTATACCATCCTGATTATGCAAAACAAAATCTTTACACTCTCCTTTCGCATATATTGGTGCTATAAAGAAAAGTGAAAAAATTATATATGCTATTCTTTTCATCTTCTAATAATTAGTTTCAGATTCAATTTTATTCTCATAAAGAACTTCCGATCTTATAATGTACTACCCCAACAATTATATCCATATCTGTCTACGGAATGATTAGTGCTCAAATCTCTCGTGACAGGATTATCCAATGTTACAACATCATCATTTTTTTAATCTGTAAATCCTTGATCTTTCAAAAGTTTACCGTCCATAGCGGATCCACGCTCATCCACCTGCCCAATCTGGTGTCCAACAGACGGTACTGGGTGGTGTATACGCCCTCGGCAAGGTCGCAGATGTAGTAGGTCGTGATGTACTTGTCGCCGCCGGTCACGTTTTTGTTTATGACCGTCTTGGATACGCGGGTGCCCGTGGCGGCGTTTACATAGGTCTTCATGGGGCTAAGACAGGAACATCTTGTTAGTTTGCTACTGGCATAGTATACTTCTGTCAATTATCATATACACCACCATTAGATCTTGTATTTTTTAGTTCATTTTTTCTTTGGTATCATCAGGTCTACCATTACTCTCCCCTGGGCACGGCTTCGCCATGGTCGGTGACAGGCCAAACCAGTTCTTGATAATATAGGAAGTACCTCAAAGATAATATAAAAATATCTATCAAAGGAATAAACTTCCTGACCAGTGGATTGCTTAAAAAGCAGAAATAGACGGTTCCTTCGTTTTTTTTTCCTTTGACGAACTTTCATCTATCATGTCACCACCAACTCCCACCATAGGTTCAGGAAGCATAAGAATCTTGTGGAGGGGATGGAGATCATCCGTCCGGAACAGGTATGGGTATCCGACATCACCTATATCGGAGGTAGGGACAAGCACATGTACCTTGCCCTTGTGACTGATGCGTACTCAAAGAAAATCGTCGGGTACGACTTGTCTGAAAGCCTGAATACCGAAGGGGCTTTGAGAGCATTGCGGATGGCGCATGCCTCACGCATCTATAAGAACGAACCCCTCATCCATCACTCGGACAGGGGGATACAGTACTGCTCGGACGCTTATCAAAAACGTTTGGCGAGGTATGGCATGACGACCAGTATGACCGAAAGCTACGACCCCTACGCAAACGCGGTGGCGGAACGAGTGAACGGCATACTCAAGCAGGAGTTCCTTTGGGAGGAGATAAACCTCCCCTTGGATGGAATGAAACTTGTCTTAAGGGATGTGATCAACACCTACAATAAGGTTAGGCCTCATTATTCCTGCGGATATATGACTCCATGTCAGATGCACTCTCAGAGGATGGAAAGGGTGAAAACTTACAAAAAAAAGAAGATCATTGCAGGACTAGTCCTGCAATGATCTTCTAAAAACTTATAACTTTGTCCTATGATAATCTAAGTCTAAAACTGTAACGGTTATTTAGGACTAGTCATATTGAATACGATTAATGGTGGAACAAACGAATGCCTGTGAAGGCCATTGCCATGCCATACTTATCACAAGTCTCGATAACATTGTCATCACGTACGGAACCACCTGGTTGCGCAATGAACTTCACGCCACTCTTGTGAGCACGCTCAATGTTGTCACCGAATGGGAAGAAGGCATCTGAACCCAAAGCCACATTATCCATTTGATCCAACCAAGCTCTCTTCTCCTCTTTGGTGAATACAGAAGGTTGCTCGGTGAAGAACTGTTGCCATGCACCGTCACGTAATACATCATCATGCTCATCCTCTGAGATATAAACATCGATGGTATTATCACGATCCGCACGACGGATACCCTCCTTAAAAGGTAGATTCATCACCTTTGGACTTTGACGGAGCCACCAAATGTCTGCCTTGTTTCCTGCTAAGCGGGTACAATGGATACGGGATTGTTGTCCAGCGCCGATACCGATCGCCTGACCATCCTTCGCGTAACATACTGAATTGGATTGGGTATACTTCAAAGTAATCAAAGCGATCAACAAATCACGCTTTGCCTCTGCGCTAAACGAGTTAGCCTTGGTTGGGAACTCCTTGAAAAGAGACTCATCTATCTTGATTTCGTTACGTCCTTGCTCGAAAGTGATGCCATAGACTTGCTTGCGCTCTATCGGATTTGGCTTGTAAGATGGATCGATCTGGATCACATTGTAAGTACCCTTTCTCTTATTCTTCAAGATTTCCAATGCGCGAGGAGAATAACTAGGAGCAATCACACCATCTGAAACCTCACGGTTAATTAAGAAGGCAGTCTCCTCATCACATTCGTCTGACAAGGCGATGAAATCACCGTAAGATGACATACGATCCGCACCTCTGGCTCTTGCGTATGCGGTTGCCATAGGAGACAACTTCGCGTCATTCACGAAGTAAATTTTCTTCAATGTCTCAGACATCTCGACAGCGACTGCGGCTCCTGCTGGGCTCACATGCTTAAATGAAGCAGCGGCAGGAAGACCTGTAGCCTCCTTCAACTCCTTCACTAATTGCCAGCTATTGAACGCATCCAAGAAATTGATGTATCCAGGACGTCCGTTCAACACTGTGATTGGCAACTCTCCCTCCTCCATAAAGATGCGGGAAGGCTTTTGGTTGGGATTACACCCGTACTTTAACTCTAATTCTTTTGCCATTATATAAAAAATAATGATGGGGGTGCCACTCTTTTGAGTAGTCCCCCATCGTGTTTAATTATCTCTCGTAATATTCACGTACCCTACGTCTGATCTTGTGTCCCCAATCATCAAGGACCTCATCATAGTAGCAGAGCACCATGGACCAATGATCCAGATGGACCACATTGTAGTACCATACACCATCGTAGGTTGAGATACGCAATTCTCCACCGTTGTAATCCCAGTGGCCATCCACCCAATCGGTATAAAGGTGGCCGAAATGAGACATTGAAGTGGACTTCATGGAGATATCACCGTCATAATAGAAACGATACAAAACCTCCTCGTGCGCATAATCCTCATACTCGCGGGCGAATGGCCCCTCCTCCTGATAAACAGTCTTGGTCCATTGCCATGCGTTACCAACAATGATATCCTCATCAGTTTCAGTAGACCAATCGATTGGCACACATGAAACCATCGTAAAAAACGGAATTAGGAATAAAATCCTTAAAACTATATTTTTCATGGCGATATAATTTTAGTGATTACTTACTTGACACAAAGTTAGGAATTATTTCATATCTCACACACCATTTCGACCAAATATCCGTTTTAATGGACAGATCCACACACAAAGAGGATAAACGCCTTCATCACTTATTTGTTTTTCTTTATAATTCCACCTATTTTTGCAGATATAGTAATTTGATATTATAGAAGCATGAAAAGAATCATTTTGTTACTCCATACACTTTTCGCTATTTGTTTGGTTTTCGGGCAGATAGAGAATCCAGTGAAATGGAACATCACCTGCAGTGAAGCGAACGCGGAGGATATGGTAACCATTACATTCAAAGCGAACATAGACGAAGGATGGCATATATACGGTATGGATATGCCCTCTGATGGCCCAATCTCCACCTCCTTCAACATCACGAAAAAGGAGAACGCCCAAATAATCGGCAAAACAGAGACCAAAACCCAAACAGATTGCGGCATGAGCGAAATGTTCGCGATGGAACTATGCGAATACAAGGGTAATGTGACATTCACCCAAAAACTCAAGGTCTCTCCATCCGACGGGTACAACATTGCCGGCTATGTCGAGTTCATGGCATGTAACAATACCAACTGCCTCGCCCCTAAGAAAGAGCAGTTCTCCTTTAAACAAAAGGCTAAGAAAGAATGCGCGGGTGAGGCTGCACCTTCGCAACCAGACACGGCGAAAACCGCCAATATTGTTCCTCTCCAAATCCCTACAGTGGGGAACCATCAAGAAAAGATCGACACATGGAAACCCGTCATAGACCAAATGAAAGAATACGGAGCGGTCAATCCAGCCAAGGAGAGCCTTTGGATCATTTTCTGCATGGGCTTAATTGGCGGACTATTAGCGATTTTAACACCGTGCGTCTGGCCTATTATTCCGATGACAGTAAGCTTTTTCCTGAAAAAGGACGGTAAAAAGAGTGCCCTATTATACGGAGCATCCATACTGCTCATCTATGTGGGTTTGGGTGTAATCCTTACCCTCTGTTTCGGTGCCAACGCCCTCAATGAACTATCCACCAGCGCCATGTTCAATTTATTCCTATTTGTCCTCTTGGTGCTATTCGCAATCTCCTTCTTTGGCGGATTCGAGTTATCCCTACCTGGCTCTTGGAGCACAAAAATCGACAGTAAAGTCGATCAGACAGCGGGCATCGTCAGCATACTATTCATGGCGCTCACCCTTGTTGTCGTTTCCTTCTCCTGCACCGGACCTATTGTGGGAACTCTATTGGTGGAGGTCTCTTCCGGAAACAATATCTTAGCCCCTATCATCGGCATGCTAGGCTTCGCCATCGCGCTAGCCGTACCGTTCACCCTATTCGCATTCTTCCCTAACCTTCTCAAGAAGTTACCGAAGTCAGGAAGTTGGCTGAACACGACGAAAGTTTTATTGGGATTCTTCGAATTAGCCTTTTCATTGAAATTCCTATCCGTAGCGGACATGACCAACAATTGGGGATTGCTCAGCCGTGAAACATTCCTTGCCATTTGGATAGTCATCTTCTTTGTGGCTGGCTTGTATATCTTGGGCATCATACGATTTAAAGGCGAGCCTGAAAATGAAGGCATAAGTGTTTTACGATTATTCGGAGGTGGCGCGACATGGGCATTCGCCATTTACCTCATCCCAGGGCTTTGGGGTGCACCGTTAAAGGCTGTCAGCGCCTTCACGCCTCCCATGTACACCCAAGACTTCAATTTGGGGCAAGAGAACCATACCATCTTCTCTGATTACGACGAGGCGATAGAATACGCGAAAAAGGAGGGCAAACCAATCCTCGTCGATTTTTCAGGATATGGTTGTGTGAATTGTCGAGAGATGGAGGCGGTCGTCTTCAACGATCCTTCCGTCAAGCAAACCATCCAAGAGGAGTTCGTTCTCACCACACTTTATGTGGACGACAGAAAAGAATTACAGGAACCTACCACATTAAACATAGATGGGTCAGAGGCTACTGTCACAACCATCGGAGAGAAGTGGAGCTATCTTGAGGAACACAAGTTCGGCGCGAACACCCAACCATTCTACATAATCGTGGATGAGAAGGGAAATGCATTGAGTAAATCATACTCTTACAAAAAAGATGTGGCTGAATTTACCAAATTCCTTAAGGAGGGATTGGATAACTATAAACAAAAGCAATAACAATGGATTTGAACAATAGACGTACGATACGAAAATTTAAAAGCCAAGATGTTTCCGACGAAACACTACGTCCGCTATTCGAGAAGGCATTCCGCGCCTCCACAACAGGTAATATGCAACTTTACAGTGTCATCGTGACACGAGACAAGGGTCAAAAAGAGAAGTTGGCACCCGCCCACTTCAACCAACCCGCCTATGCCAACGCACCTATGGTCATCACTTTCTGTGCGGACTTCAACCGCTTTACCAAGTGGTGTGAGCAACGCAATGCGACACCTGGATACAACAATGCGGAATCATTCGCATGCGCCGTACTAGACGCAACCATCGTCGCGCAAACCTTCTGTGTGGCTGCGGAAGAGGCAGGCCTAGGCATCTGCTATTTAGGCACTACCACATACAACCCAGACCAAATCGCGGAGGTCCTACAACTACCTAAACTCGTTGTACCAATCGTGACCCTCTCTGTAGGATACCCAGATGAAAATCCATCTTGTTCCGACAGATTACCAATCGAAGCGATAGTTCACCAAGAACGTTACAAAGATTACACCAAGGAGGATATAGACAGAATCTATGCGGAGAAAGAATCCTTGGAAGAGAACAAAAAATTCGTGGAAGAGAATCACAAAGAGAATCTTGCGCAAGTCTTTACCGACATCCGCTATACAAAGAAGGATATGGAGTTTTTCTCGCAAAAGTTATTGGATTTCATTCAAAAGCAAGGTTTTTAAAGAAGGACTATAAAAATAAAAAGAACGGGGCTGAATCCTAAGATCCAGCCCCGTTTTATTTTCTTTCGGTAGTATATTACTTAAAGTTAAATGTCACACCGACCGCTGCTGTAGGGAGGTTTCCGTAACCAGGAGAACCCCAGTCAAATTGGAACTCTGTCTTCACACCGAACACATCGGTAAAGTACCACTTCGCACCGGTGAACATACCACCCGCATACTTAGCGTGATCCCAATGATCTTTGTCTTCGTCACTCCACCAGCGTCCAGCAGGCGTATAGATATTCACACCACTGGTCAAACCAGTAAAGACATCCAAATGCTTAACAAACTCAAAGTGGAAAGCCGCACGGAACAAACCGGTATTCTGCAAATAACCGAAATGCTTCTCATCCCATTTGCGATAATGGCAAATTGAGTACATAAATCCTAGGTCAATCGCACCATTCTTACCAAAAGGTTTGGTTTTGATGAAACCGTCTGCGACACCCCAATTACAATCCAACATAACAGAAGGCATATTGGCTCTGTTTTCATGTGTAGAACGAATTCCTGGAACTCCGAGCATTAAACCCAAAGCGAACTTACCCTTGTTTGCGAACTCAATGTGATCCACCTTCTCCGCCATAGCGTTTCCAGTCAACATCAACACTGAAAGGGCCAATAAAAAAATCTTTTTCATTTTTACTGATATTATAATACTTACAAAAAATACACCTTCAAGAATGCCCAGTTTGAAAAAGAAGAGGTTCCCCCTAACAGATGGAAGGAACCTCTATGCTCAGTCTCTAAAATTAGAAATTGAAAGTAACACCGGCAGCAATTGGAGACATATCGTTTCCATCACCAATCCAGTCACAACTCCACTCTAATTTAACACCGAATAGGTCAGTGAACATCCACTTAGCGCCAGAGTACATACCGAAAACACCATCACAGTGATTTCCGAAATCTCTATTGTCCACACCTGAAACCTCTTGCTTATCCATCCAATGCTCAATAGCGACACCACCTTGGAAACCAGCATATACATCCAATTTCTTTACGAATTCCCAGTGGAAACCGCAACGCAATGCGATTGGCAAATTCCAATAGCTGTGCTTATATTCAACACCTGCTACTTCCCATTTGTCTCCATATTGGCAAAAACCGATATATGCGCCCAAGTCAATAGCACCATTTTGTCCAAATGTCTTTGTGTTGATGAATCCATCCTTCAAACCAAACATTCCATCTACAGAGATATGAGGCATGTTACCGCCACCATATGCTGGAACTCCAATCATTACACCCAATGAGAAATCACCTGCGTTAGCAAATTGAATCTTCTCCACATTAGAAGCACTTGCAGTCAAAGCCACAAATGCAGTTGCGATTGCTACTAAAAATTTTTTCATTTTTTTTACGACTTTAAAAATTAACATCGCGAATTTACACTAATATTTGCATTCTCACAACTATATCAACGAATAAAGACATTTAGCAAGTCACTCGCTAAATGTTATTTGCCCAATCTAATGCTCGCGCAAATAGAGACAATCGGCAACGCTGATCCTCCGAAATGGGAGCGTCCATATGCCTCCTCACAAGCTTCGTCATTAGTTCTAAGAAAATCACTGGAGAGTTCCACACCCAACCCGAAACGATTGGAAAAGAACCACCTGGCACCGCCATAGATTCCAAAAACCGGACGGAAAACATTCGGCTCCACCTCATTCCACTGTTCAAAAGTTGAAACATCAGAATACTCCGTTCTTTCCCTAAAAGTTTCGGAACAAATATTCACACCTGCCGCAACACCGAAATAGGTGTCCAAATTTTTAATAAACTGGAAATGGAATGCACTGCGAAGTGTCAATGTATTTTGAAAAACCTTCACCTGTTGGATCGTATTATACAAACCAAAACGATCACTATAATGGCATATACCATAATTCACACCGAAATCGACAGCTCCATTGCGGCCAAACAAATTACTTTGAATAAAACCGCTAGCCAATCCCGCACTGAAAAAGACGGAAACAGAAGGCATGTCAGCTTCCGCTCCTTGCGTCAACGATGGCAAGCCAGCTCCGACGCCAACGATAGTTTGACCCTTTGTGGACATTTCGATTTCCGTTATAGGCGCCGCTTTCACAGTAAAAGAAACGGACAAGACGGTCAAAATAGATATGATTATTTTTTTCATGTTCGATATTTGTATATCACAAAGATACAACATTATTAGAAATAAAACGGTGAAGTGAATAAAAAGTAGAAATCCAACAACACACAAACCAACAGACTGAATAATACATTAATATATTATTATATTTCTATAGTATTATATACTGACAATAATATATCATAATAACTAGCACCAAAAATCTTTCGATCACTATTATTTACCTTAAAAAGGTGGATTTAAACAACAATTTTAATAACTTTGCACGAACAATTTAAAATAGGAAAAATGATTAATAGATCTTTACTAAGAATTAAAGTGATTCAAATCCTTTATTCTTATTACAAAAATAAAGAAAACGAGACGGTTGAGCTTGAATCTGCGGAGAATGAACTTATCGAAAGTACCGATAAGACTTACGAACTATACCACTATTTTTTCCTACTAATCATCAAAATCACAGACTATGCGAAGAGAATGGAGAAGAAAGAGTCCGCAGCTGGCTTGAACATCTCCAAATTCAGCAACAACCTCTTCGTACAACAATTAAGGAAGAATAATAGTCTACTCGCCTATTTCAACGAGCAGAAAGACAATTTGGATTGGGGATTCGCGACAGAAGAGAACGAATTATACTGGACCATCCAACACGAGGAGCAACAAAACAACCTCATCAAAGAATTGTACAACCAAATCAAGGGATTGGAAGAGTTCCAAAAATATTTGGAAAGCAAAGAGACAAATTTTATCGAGGACAAAGAGATTTGGAGATCGATCCTTCGCAAAACCATATCTGACTCAGAATCATTGGGTCGTGAATTAGAGGATATGTCCATCTATTGGAACGACGATGCGGCTGACGTCATCAGCTTTGTCTCCAAGACCATCCGCAACTTCGATGAAACACAAGGCGAAGAGCAAGAGTTGCTTCCACAATTCAAAGATGAAGAGGATTTGGAATTTGCGAAAAAGCTTTTGAAACAATCCATTTACGACGAAAGCGATTACCGCAAAATGATTTCAGAGCGCACCAAGAATTGGGATGCGGATAGAATCGCATATCTCGATACTATTATCATGCAGACCGCTTTGGCCGAGATTTGTAACTTCCCTACTATTCCAGTCAACGTTTCCATCAATGAGTACATCGAGATCGCCAAGAATTATAGTACCGCAAAGAGCGGAACTTTCATCAACGGAATACTTGACGCCATCGCCAAAGAATTAATCGAGTCTAAAAAAATCACCAAGGTGGTTTACACAAACACATACAAGAAATAATAATTAAATAGTAAAAATATGTATTTGAATTTAATTTTAGCAGACGCTGCGCCTGCAGCCGCACCAGGTCAACAATCATTACTAGGAAGTCCTATTATCTTCCTAATACTCATGGCTGTCATCTTCTATTTCTTCTTGATCAGACCTCAAAAGAAGAGAGAGAAAGAACTAAAGGCAATGCGCGAAGCCATCACAGCTGGTACATCAGTAGTCACATCAGGCGGTATCCACGGAAAAGTCAAGGAGGTAAAAGACAACGTGTTAGTGATCGAAATCGCTAACAACGTAAATATCACCATCGACAAGACTTCTGTTTTCGTGGAATCCGCAGCAGCTGACAATTCACAAAAATGAAATTGAACGTCGAAGAAATAATAACAAAAACCAAGAAGTTTCTAACCAATAGAGACCTCTTGGTTTTTATGTTTTTTCTTCTCATCTCCACTGCATTATGGACCCTTCAAGAGTTGCGAAAGCAATCTGAAGACACAGTGGAACTACCTTTGAAATATGTTAATCTACCCAACGATTATGTAGTCACCAATGATCTACCTGACCACCTGAAATTGACATTGGAAGGACAAGGTACGGTGTTGGTAAAATACAGATTCGGAAGCAAACTAAGCCCGTTAGAGATAGATCTCAACGAAATAGCGAAAGGCAAAAAGAGCATAAACACCAATGCTTACATCAGTCAAATACAGAAGAAGGTCAGCGAGACGCAAATCAAAAGAATCTATCCTGAAAACATTGCGGTCACACTTGAAAAACAAAAAAAGAAAACAGTTCCCGTCGCATTAGACGCGACCATAGATCTTCACCAACAATACACATTGTGCGACTCGATTAAAATCTTGCCAGCACGTATTACAGCTTACGGCCCACAAAAGGAATTGAGTGAAATCGACACAATATATACGGAACATATCGATTGGGAAGATCTTAAAGACACGACCACGATCGAATTAGCGCTGAAACAGAAAAAAAATGTCAGATATTCCGATACTATAATAACCATCAAGGTATACACGGAAAAATTCACGGAGAAAAGCATTCAAGTCCCTATTTCAACGAAGAACGTACCTAGTGGCTATATGCTTAGAATCTTCCCCTCCACAGTTACCATCAACTATCAAGTAGGGCTAAGCAACTACGATAAAATAGACGCTACCGCATTTGCAGTGGAAGTTGATTATCGTGAAGCGCAAAAAAACGGGAAGGACAAACTTGACATAAAGATCAAAAAGAGCCCCAAAAAGGCTTTCAACATAAAACTAAAACCTGAATCAGTAGGTTATATCATTGAAGAAAAACACACAAACAAATGAAACGTCTCGGCATAACGGGAGGAATCGGAAGTGGTAAAAGTGTCGTGTCAGAAGTATTCCGATGTTTAGGCATACCCACCTATGACGCGGACTCAGCATCCAAGAGACTCATCACCACCCAAGAACCTCTAATAAAAGCGTTGAAATCAATCTTAGGAGCGGATATCTATACATCCGAAGGTCTTGATAAAAAACGAATGGCCCAACTAATATTCAACGACGTAGAACTTCTTGAGAAAGTGAACGCAGTCATCCATCCTGCTGTCTTCGAAGACTTCAAAAATTGGAGTTTAAGACAAAAAGCGGGCATCGTGGCATGTGAAACCGCCATCCTATTCGAATGCGGCATGAACGAGCAGGTAGACTACGCTATCACCGTAACAGCATCGCTCGATACACGTATTAATCGATGCGTAAAAAGGGACCATGCCTCCGAAGAGCAAATCAAGGCTCGAATAGCGAATCAAATGGATCAAGAAGAAAA
This sequence comes from Paludibacteraceae bacterium, assembly GCA_024401515.1. Lineage (GTDB taxonomy): Bacteria > Bacteroidota > Bacteroidia > Bacteroidales > Paludibacteraceae > UBA1181. The sequence continues at coordinate 15,569 of JAKSKY010000055.1, forward strand.
GGCAAAACGATCCGATTATATTGTAGACAATAATGGAGAGATGGCCATCTTGCCACAAATCAGAAAGATAATAGAGGAAATAAACAAAGCATAAAAAAAGGGACATCTAAGATGTCCCTTCTCTATTTTAAACGAACCATTAATCCACCTTTTCATCCAACAAGGCGAAATCAATAACCTCCTTGATGTTGGTAACGAAATGGAAGTTCAGACCCTTTAAATAATCTGCCTTAATTTCATCAATGTCCTTTTTGTTCTCCTGACACAAGATGATATCCTTGATTCCTGCCCTTTTAGCAGCCAATATCTTCTCTCTTATGCCTCCAACAGGCAACACTTTACCTCGCAAGGTTATTTCACCTGTCATAGCCAAATTCTTACGTACTTTGCGTCTTGTAAAAGCTGAGACAAGCGCTGTCGTCATTGTAATACCCGCAGATGGGCCATCCTTAGGAACAGCGCCTTCCGGAACGTGGACATGAACGCTATACTCTTCAAAAAGGTTCTCTGGAATATTCCACTCTTCCGCATGGCAATGAATGTATTCCAAAGCCAAGATGGCAGACTCCTTCATGACATCACCCAAACTTCCTGTCAATGTAAGTTTAGGCGTCTTGGACTTGCTTAAGCAGCTCTCCACAAATAAGATTTCACCGCCCACAGCCGTCCATGCCAATCCAGTCACCACACCAGCATAATCATTGCCTTGGTACTCATCATGAGCCACCTTCTCCATACCAAGATACTCATTCAAGTCATCTAGGGAGACAACAGGGTTATACTCCTCTTTAGTGGCTATTTTATACGCAACCTTGCGTAATATCTTCGTAATCTGTTTGTCTAGTTCACGAACTCCTGACTCTCGGGTATAGGAGGTGATGATTTTTTCCAATACCTTATCAGAAATCGATACCTGATCCGCTGTCATGCCATGTTTTTCCAAAGCTTTAGGCAATAGGTGACGGGATGCGATCTGAATCTTCTCTTCGGTGATATATCCATTCACGTCGATCAATTCCATACGGTCCAACAACGGCTTGGAAATGTTATTAATATTGTTAGCCGTAGCGATAAACATCACACGGGACAAATCATAATCAATATCCAAGAAATTATCATGGAAGGCGGAATTTTGCTCAGGGTCCAACACCTCTAACAGAGCCGATTCAGGATCACCCTTCATGTCATTGAAGACCTTATCAATCTCATCCAAAATAAAGACTGGATTAGAAGAATCCGCCTTTTGTAAACTTTGGATGATACGTCCTGGCATAGCACCAATATAGGTACGACGATGGCCTCTGATCTCCGCTTCATCATGCAATCCGCCTAAAGAGATACGGACATATTTACGATTCAATGATTCCGCGATAGATTTACCCAGAGAGGTCTTTCCAACGCCTGGAGCGCCATATAAGCAGATGATCGGTGACTTCATATCACTTTTCAATTTCATCACAGCCAAATGCTCCAAAATACGCTCTTTCACCTGCTCCATTCCATAATGGTCTCTATCCAAAATAGTTCTAGCCTTCTTAATGGAATGGCTATCCTTGGTATAAACGCCCCAAGGCAGATTCACTATCGTTTCAACATAATTCAATTGAACACCGTAATCATGGGATGTGGTGGGTGTCCGCTCCAACTTTGAAAGTTCATTTTCAAAGATAGTCTTGACTTCATCCGACCATTTCTTTCCCTTCGCCTTCTCCCTAAGTCTATCGATATCCTTGGATGAATTATCACCCATCTCATCTTGAATAGCCTTTATCTGTTGTTGAAGGTAATACTCCTTTTGTTGCTTATCAATAGCCTCTTGCGTTTTGGATTGTATGGTCTGTTTTACCTCTACCAATTGCAATTCCTCGTTTAATAAAAAGAGCAATGAATAAGCACGCTCATAAATATTGGTGAAATTGAGCAGACGCTGACGGTCATCAACCGGAAGATTAAAATTCGCGGCTATGAAGTTTATCAATTGCTGTGCTCCCTCAATGTTCTTTATCGCAAAAGAAAGGCCATTTGGTATGGAACTAGACCCCTTGATGATCTTAACGCTGACCTCCTTAATGGATTCCATCAAAGCGGTAAATTCACGTTGGGACATAGAACCATCCATCGTTTCAGGGAAGGAAGAGATTGTTCCTTTGTAATACAACTTCTCCTCCAAGAAGTTATTCAACTTCACACGATGTTTACCCTGCAACAAAGCAGTGGTGGAACCATCAGGCAATTCGATGATCTTCATCACTTGCGCTAAACAACCTACCTCATACAAATCCTCCTGCTTAGGAGAATCGACACGGGCATCCTTCTGTGTGAAAGCAATCAGGTAGTCATTATTCTTGTATGCGGCTTTGACCGCATTAAGAGAACGTTTACGTCCTAATGACACTGGCAAAACAACATCTGGGAATAGTACCACATTACGAAGTGGCAGAAGTGGCAAACTCTCATCTTCACCAATAGAAAAGACAAAGTTAGGATCACCATCGGTAATTAAAGGGAAGATATCCGATCCCTCTTCGCTACCTCCTTCAACTCCTAAGAAAATATTTTCAATCTTTTTCTTCATGTTATGTCAAATACTGTCATTATATACGCCATTTTGTCAGTTTTTCGTCGATTATAAGTCCTATAACCGGCAAACAACCAATCCAAAAGATTGTATATCAACAAATTACAAATAATTAATATTCCTCACATTATATATAAATCAATACCCGTGCCATTTAGCACAGTTTACGATGTATATGAAATAATGGCAGAAGAATAGATAAAAAAAAGAAGCGGACTAAAAAGCCCGCTTCTTTTTTTTATATTGACAATATTGCTTATTGTCTGATCAAAGTGAAGTGACCCTTGAATTGGCGGTCGATCTCCTCGATGTCGATCACATACCAGTAGTCGGTAGACTCCAACGCATGACCATTGTAAGTACCATCCCAACCCTCAGCTTGTGATCCAGGGAATTCTGCGATCAACTTTCCGAAGCGGTTGTAGATCTTAACGACTGCGTTAGGATAAACATTTACCAACTCCTTCACAACCCATCCATCATTCTTTCCATCACCATTTGGAGAGAAGTATTCTGGGATGTTAATCTCTGGAGCTTCAACTGAGAATTCCAACTCACCCTTACATCCGTTAACATCCTCCACATGTGCGACATGCTTAGTGAAGGTCAAATCACGAAGGATTGGATCAACTTGTTTTGCGGAAACTGCGTTGTCTACCCAATAGGTAAATGGAGCCTCGCCCGCATCATCCTTCAAGATAGCCTCACGATCTCTGATATCAACAGAATCCATAGCTACAATCACTGGGTTGCTCTTCACCGTTAACACGAATTGAT
>JAKSKY010000056.1 GCA_024401515.1 Paludibacteraceae bacterium
GCGGCAAGGATTTGGGCGGAGAAACATGTGGATTGATTTTAAATAACATATGATCTGATTTAAGGACATTCTACCATGGGATGTCCTTTTTTATTGCGAAAATGTTAAATGACAGCTCGTTTATTCTGATTCGTCGATAAAAATGGCCGATTCGTCGATAAACTAGCCCGACATGCCCGTAAAATATGTTAAATAATATAAAAACCAGCAAAACTATTTTCGTTTAAAAAGTTTTCTACCTAATTTTGTGTCGTGAATGAGGGCGTGTTGTACCCAATAGATTCCATCAAGAATAGTTGAATATGAGTGCGGAAAACAGAGATAAGATTGTAAAAGGAGCTTTGAACCTTTTTATGACTCAAGGTATTAAATCGGTGACCATGGATAAGATCGCCGCATCGCTCTCTGTATCGAAACGCACCATTTACGAACTCTTTTCGGATAAGGAGCAGTTGGTTAGCGCTTGTTTGGCTGACTTGAAGGCGACTACGGATCAAAAAAGGGCGGAGTTGAGACAAAACACCGCTAATTCGTTCTCCTATTTGTTAGAGATGTTCAAGTATTCGGTCTCTGCCCTAAGAGGTATCAATGTGAATTTCTTCACGGATTCAGAGGCGATGTTTCCTGAGATTGTTGAGGAGGTGAAGCTCAACAAAGAGGCGCAAGTAGAGCATTTTAGATTGTTGATCGAGGATGCGCAGGCGGACGGCCATATTGTCAGAAGTTTCTCTTCCGATGTCTTGGCGGAGGTCTATTATGGCATGTTGAGTTCCATGCGTACTTCTGGATATTACGATTACTCCAGAACTCCCTCTTCGGAGATTTTGAGGATATTGTGTAACATCTATTTCCGCGGGGTGGCAACTCCGTTGGGATTGTCTCTCATCGACGAATTGCTCGGTGTGGAGGGAGCTGATTGATTGAATATAAATTAAGTAGATATATAAAAGATGAAGACTGTAATTAGAAAAGCAGAGTATTTGTTGGCGCTTTCGTTGATGGCGGCTGTTCCAACATTCGCTGAGACCGTTGATTCTGTAGCGGTAGCACAGGACAATTCAAGATTGGAGTTGTCATTGGATGATGCTAAAAAGTATGCGTTGGAGCACAACCGTACCATCCAAAACGCCTCTTATGATGTTCAAAAGGCTGAGGCGGCTCGTTGGAGTGCTATTTCAACCATGTTGCCGCAGGTAAGTGGAACCGCAGATTACATGAATATGTGTGGCCACGAGATGGATATGATGGGTATGAAGATCGCTATGCCATCATATTTTGATTTTGGAATCACAGCCTCCATGACAGTGGGCGGGCAGCAGATTGTTGGCGCAAAGGTGGCAAAGATGGCGAAAGAGATGTCTGAGATCGCCGTCGGAAAAACCGAGCAGGTGATTATCTCAAACATTGAGACTTCTTACGTTAATATTCTTGCTTTAGAGAATACAGTGAAGCTTTTGGAAAAGACCGTCGCCAATTTGGATAGTGTCTACAAGATGACGTTAAATGCGGTTCGTGTGGGTGCGGCGGAGCAAAATGCGGCAGATCAACTCTCTGTTCAAGTCGCTTCCATTAAGAGTGCGGCTAATAGTACGAAGAGAACAATTGAAGTGTTGTATAACTCCATCCGTATGTTGATCGGCGCTTCCGCTGACAGCGAAATCATCTTGACCCAATCTTTGGCTGATGTGGTTAATCCAGAATCCATTCTTGCTTTGATGGATGAGAATTTGTCATACGAAAACAACTATGACTATCAATTGCAAAATGCGGCGACCAATTTGGCGAAGAAGCAGGTTACCCTTAGCAAGATGGCTTATGTTCCAACTTTGACCGCCTTTTATTCTTGGGATAAGAAAAAGTATTGTTCCGATGAGGCAACTATGAACATGACTCCTCCTAATACCGTAGGTCTAAAGTTGAATGTGCCTATTTGGTCAAGTGGTGGTCGTGCTGCAGATGTGAGAAGCGCGAAAATTGATTATGCGAAGGAACAAAACAAGTTGGAGGATGCTATGTTGAATTTAGGCATCCAAGAGAGCCAATTGCGTTACAATCTTGTGTCGGCTTATGAGAACCATCAAATCCAAAGCGATAACATCGAAGTGATGCAACGTGTCTTCAAGAGCAATTCCGAGAAATATAAATATGGAACAATTTCAAGTATGCAATTGACCACTTCAAGTACTGAATTGTTGAATGCGCAAAGCACCTATATCACATCTCTTATTGATATGGTTAGCGCTTATGTTAATTTGAAATCTTTATTGAATAAATAAATCGCAAATAATTAAAAACAGATATACAGATGAAAAAAGTTGTAAGATTGGTTGCTTTGGCAATGGCTGTTATGGCTATTGCTGGCGTATCAACAAGTTGTGGCAAGAAGGACGACAAGAAAGCGGATGCCACACAGGTTGAGGCTGAAGAACAGGTTGAGAAGGTCCGTGTCGAAAAGGTTGAGTTGCAAGTGATTGAACGTGAGCACGAGTGTACCGCTGTCCTTGAAGGATACGAGACCATGAATGTCTCTCCTTCTTTGACCGGTATCATTGAGAAGAGATACAAGGATGTAGGCGACCGCGTTTCTACAGGTGAGTTGTTGGTCCGTATGGATCAAACCCAGTTGAAAACTGCCAAGTTGCAATTGGCTAACTTGGAGAACGAGATGAAGCGTATGGACGCTCTGTTGGCAGGTGGTAACGTGACTCAACAAGTGTATGATCAGACAAAATTGGGCTATGACCAAGTGAAGGAACAAGTTGAGTTTTTGTCTAACAATACCTTCTTCAAGGCGACTTTCCCTGGTATCGTTTCAAAGCGTAACTTCGAGAGTGGTGAGATGTACAATGGCGCGATGCCGATCATGTCCATTGTTCAGTTGAATATGTTGAAGGCTATTATCAACATTCCAGAGGCTTATTTCCCTAACATCAAGCAAGGCATGAAGTTGGACATTGTTTCTGATATCTATCCGGACGTTAAATTCCCTGCTACTATCGAGACAATTTATCCTACCATCGATGCCTCTACCCACACTTTCCAATGTAAGGTGAGAATCCCTAATGGAAATTTGAAGTTGCGTCCTGGTATGTATATCCATACTTCTGTCAATGTGGGTAAAGTGAAGATTTTGGCTGTGCCTTATCAAGCTGTTCAAAAGTTGACAGGTTCAAACGAGCGTTTCCTTTTCTTGAACGACAATGGAATTGCTAAGCGTGTGACAGTTGAGATCGGTCAACGAGTTAACCGCTATATCGAGGTGATCAGTGATGTGGTTGCGGCTGGTGAAGAGGTTGTGACTCAAGGTCAAGCACGATTGAAGGATGGTGCTAAGATGGAGATTATGGATGGTGATTTCGAGGCTGAGGCTGCAGCTAAGTCCGCTGAAACTGAGGATGTGAAAGCTGATAGCGCAAAGGCTAGCGTTGATACAACAGATAAGAATTCAAGGAAATAATAGAGTGAAAAACAACCGAAGGCCAAGTGCCTTCGGGTAAAAACGAAATAAAATGAGTATTTACAAAACCGCGATTAACAAACCGGTCACCTCTATTTTGGTGTTTGTGGCCGTTATGTTGATGGGTGTCTTCGCATACATCAAGCTGCCTATCGACCAGTTCCCGGAGATTGAGCCTCCGTTTATCGCCGTCATGACCGCCTATCCTGGTGCGAACGCCAGTGAGGTGGAGACCAATGTGACGAAGTATTTGGAGAATAGTTTGAACTCCGTGGATGGTTTGGACGAGTTGACCTCCACTTCCAAGGATAACCTTTCATTGGTGGCTTTGGAGTTTGAGTGGGGTGAGAAGTTGGACGAGGTGGTGAACGATATTCGTTCCTACGTCGATATGACCAAGGATAATCTTCCTAGTGGATGTTCCAATCCATTGATTATCAAGTTTAACAGTTCTTCCATGCCGATTATCCAGTTCGCCGTTCAGGCGAAGGAGAGTTATCCTGGTTTGGAGAAGATCATGAACGATATCGTTATCCCGCAATTGAACCGTGTTGAGGGTGTGGGTAATGTGACGATGTCCGGTGAACCTGACCGATATGTCTATATCGAGATGGATCAAAGTCAGTTGGATGCCTATAGCATCACATTGGAGACCGTAGGAAATGCGGTGGCAGGAAATAACTTGAACTTGTCTTGTGGAAACGTCAAGATGGAAAAGGAGCAATATGCTTTGCAAGTTCGTAGTGAGTATGCCGAGAGTTCTGAAATTGCCGACATCGTGGTTGCCACCAGTGCTGATGGCAAACAGATTCGTGTGAAAGATGTCGCCACTGTCCGCGATACCATCAAGGACCTCTCTTTGGATGAAAAGATGAATGGTCAAGAGGCTGTTCGTTTGATTATCTCCAAGCAGACGGGTGGTAATACGGTTCAAATCTGTCGCGATATCCATAAGGAGTTGGAGAAAATTAAAGGATCCGTTCCTACTGATGTCCAATTCAAGGAGATTTATGACTCTTCTACAGAAATTGTCAGTGCGATTGACTCTTTGAAGGAGGCGGTGCTATATGCCGTATTCTTCGTGGTTTTGGTGGTATTGTTCTTCTTGGGTAAATGGCGTGCCAGTGTGATTATCGGTTTGACTATTCCGATTTCATTGTTGGTTTCATTCTTGTACCTATTATTTGTCGATAGTTCGTTGAACATCATCTCTTTGTGTTCATTGTCTATTGCGGTAGGTATGGTGGTGGACGACGCCATTGTGGTCTTGGAGAATATCACGACCCATATAGAACGTGGTTCCAGTCCTCGTGAGGCCTCCATCTATGCGACCAATGAGGTTTGGGTATCCGTTATCGCAACCACTTTGGTGATTTGTGCGGTATTCGTTCCGTTGACTATGTTGCCTGGTATCGCAGGTATCATGTTTAAGGAGTTGGGATGGATCGTGACCATCGTATGTTGTACCTCTACGGCTGTGGCTATTTCCCTTGTGCCTATGCTTTGCTCTAAAATCTTGAAAGCAAAGAAGGTGAAGGTGGATGAAAGCGGTAAGTTGGTCGTTGAGAAGAAAGATACCAAGAAGCTCTCTTACGAGAATACAGTGGTAAGACTCTTGGACAAGTTGGATGCCGCTTATGCGGGTATTCTTCGCTGGTGTCTAGGCCATAAATTGTTCACGATGTTGGGTGTGGTTGGATTCTTTGTCCTTTCATTGATCCCTGCGTTGACAGGCATGATTGGAACTGACTTTATGGCCGTGCCGGATAATGGTCGTTTGACCATCGATGTCGAATTGTTGCAAGGTACACGTGTGGAGGAGACCGCTAAATTCGCCCGTATGTTGGAGAAACGATTCATGGAGTTGGTTCCTGAAACGAAAAACATCTCTACCACTTGTGGTGCCAATGAGGATGCCGGTATCTCCGCCCTCTTTGCTTCCACTCGTAATAATACCATCCAGATGCGTTTCAATGCGGACAAGAAGAATACGCGTGAACGCACCATCTGGGAGATTTCCGAGGTGCTTCGTAGTGAGATTGCCTCTTACCCTGAGGTACAAGACTATAAGGTAGCAATCTCTTCTGGAGGTGGTATGGGTGGACAAAGTACTGTGGATGTTGAAATCTATGGTTACGATTTCGATGAGACCAGTACTTATGCGAAGGCTGTAAAGGCCCTTATAGAGAATAAGATTCCGACAGCCCGTAACGTGGATATCAGCCGTGACGATGACCGTCCGGAGTTGAAAATCACAGTTGACAAGGAGAAAGCAGCCCGTCATGGACTTACTTCCGCTGGTGTGGCTTCTTTGGTCCGTAACCGTACAGCTGGTATGTCTTGCGGATTCTTGAAAGAAGATGGTGATGAGTATAATATCTTGGTACGTTTGAAAGAGGTTAACCGTAACTCTATTTCGGATGTTGAGGACTTGAGTATTCCTACCCAAACCGGAAGAGTGAAATTAAGTGAGATCGCCAAGATTGAGGAGTATTGGGGTCCGCCTGAGATTGAGAGAAAGAGCCGTCAACGTTACTTGAAGGTGGAGGTTACTCCGTTCGAGACCTCTTTGGGTGAGTTGGCCGCGGAGATCTCAAAGGTGTTGCCAGAGCTTGATAAGCCAAATGACGTCACTGTCGTATTGGGTGGTGCTTACGAGGATCAACAAGAATCTTTCCAAGATATGGGATTGTTGCTCTTGATTATCGTGATCTTGGTATATGTGGTGATGGCTTCTCAGTTCGAATCATTCGCTAAGCCGTTCATCATCATGATGGCTGTTCCATTCGCCTTCTCGGGTGTGATTTGGGCGTTGTTGCTCACTGGAACTTCATTGGATATGATCGGAGCATTGGGTTGTATCATGTTGGTTGGTATTGTGGTGAAGAATGGTATCGTGTTGGTGGACTACATCAATTTGATGCGTGACCGTGGATATGAGTTGAATGAGGCGATCGCTATTTCAGGTCAATCCCGTCTTCGTCCGGTGTTGATGACTGCGGCTACCACTATTTTGGGTATGTTGCCAATGGCATTGGCTACTTCTGATGGTTCTGAGATGTGGGTGCCAATGGGTATTGTGGTGATCGGTGGTTTGTTGATTTCCACTTTGGTTACCTTGATTGTGGTGCCAGTTCTCTATGGTGTGATGTCAAGACATGGCGAGCGTGATAAGGAGGCAGAGACCCGTTCACAATTCATCTTCATGGATATCAAGACGGACTCATCCAATGGTACGAGTGTAGAAAAGGTTAATAATTAATATTAAAAAAGTTGAAGTATGAAATCTGTAATGATAGTATTCAATCAAGCGAACACCGAGCGTGTTGAGTATATGTTGGATAGATTAGGCATTCGTGGCTTCACCTTTTTTGAGCAAGTTCAAGGTCGCGGTACCAATACGGGAGAACCCCGTAGAGGTACCCACACTTGGCCGGAAATGAATTCCGCACTCATGACGGTGGTGGATGACAGTCAAGTGCCTGAGTTGCTTGAAACGGTCCGTAAATTGGATCTACGTAACGAAGAGGTGGGTGTCCGCGCCTTCGTTTGGAACATTGAACAGACCGTCTAATTTGTCTATAACTACTTTTTTCGGTTGAGGCTTCCTCCGGAGGCACCAACCCATATAGGGGGCTGATATGATCAGTCCCGCGTGAAAAATTGTTTTCCTAATTGATCGGTTCTATACTGGTGGATTTGAAAGCACATTGGATTTTCGTCACATATATTTGATTCGATGTGTGAAGGTGGTTTGTCTGTGAAGATAGTACCATGCTTCGTAACTGGTTGAGAACTAGAGTTAAGCATGGCTGAGAAATCAGTCATGCTTTTTTGTTTGATGAATGGAAGTTTCCTTTATCAAAGCCTCATTTTGCTTCCCATTCTATTTTTGCCCGTTGATTTCTTCTCACCCCTAAAATTCATTTTTGAAATTCAAGTCTATTTTAATATCTTTGTAAGTTCACAAGTATGTTTTGTCGTCAAGTAGGACGAAATGCTTGCGCTAAAGAATTATTGATTTGAAGAGATTATTAACCATATTACTGACTTTGACTGTTTATGCATTCACTATCTATGCGCAAACAGACGCTGACCGTATTCGCGAGGAGCAACGTGCCCGTGCCGAAAAATTGAAGGAGGAGCGCGAGGCGAAACGTCAGCAGGAGTTACGTGAGCGTGAACTTCGATTGGAGCAGGCTAAGGCGGCTAATGATCAGGTGAGGGCTGAGCGTGATGCGAAACGCCAACAGGAGAAGGAAGAAAAGGAACGACAGAAGGAGGAGTGGAAAAAGCTTAAGGCCCAAGTCGATGCCCGTAAGGCGGAGGAGAAGGCCGCGGAGGCTAAGAAGTTGAAGGAGTATGAGCAGATTGTCGAGCAAGAGAGACAAGCTCGGGAGTTACGTCTTCGCCGTGAGGCTGAGATGAAGCAGCTCGATAAGGAACGTTGGGCGGAGAAACAGAAAGAGTTGGATGCTATCCGTAAACGTGACGAGGCGGCGGCCGAGAAGCGTCAACAACAATATGTGGCCGCTTCTGAAAGGGAAAAGTTACAACGCGACTTGCAGCGTCAAAAGGAGGCTGAGCGAAAGCAACAACAGATGGATCAGTGGCAAAAGAAACAGAGCGAAATGGCTCAAAGTCAGCAGCAGGCCGCTGATGAACGAGAAAGTCGTTTGGCTGAGTATTTGGCCGCTGTGGAATTGGAGAGACAAGCGCGGGAAATGCGTATCCGTCAGGAGAATGAAATGAAACAAAAGTACACCGATCTTTGGAATAAAAAGAAGGAGGAAATTGAGGCTGCCCGTCAAAGGGAAAAGGCGGAGAATGAGCGTCGTCAAAAAGAGTATGAGGCGGTCATCGCTAAACAACGCGAATCGCGTGAAGCCCAACGTAAGCGAGAGGAACAGCAGAAGGCGAACGAGCGTGAAATGTGGGAGCAGCATAAGCAACAACAGGATGAAATCCGAAAGCAACAGGAACTTGATAGAAAGCGCCGTGAGGAGGAGCGCGCCAATGAGGCGCAACAGGCTTATGAGGCTCGTCAGCAGCGTATGCAAAAATTGCAGGAAGAGCGAGAAAAGGCTCGTCAAGCGCAGGAACAGCGAAAGTTGGACTTGCAACGACGCATGGAGGAACAGGCCGCGAAACGTGAGGAGGATGTTCGTAAGCGTCAGGAAGCCGCTCAATTAAAACGACAAGAACATGCCGATTGGGTAGAGAAGCAAAAGCAACTCCAAAATGAACGCATGGAGAAGCAACGTGAGCGTAAGTCTCAAATGCAGGAGAAACAACGTATTCAACGAGAGAAGCAAAAGGCTGCCAAGGAGAAAGCCAGACAGCTCGAAATCGCCAAGAAGCAAAAGCAAAAAGAGGAACAACAACGCAAGCGTGAATTCCTAATGCAGATGCGTGAGCGTGAAAAGGCACGTGAGGAGTTGACCCGCAATAAGGAGAAGGCTTTGGCTGACCGAATGAAACAAAAGCGTTTGGAAGAGAAGCAAAAGCAAGTGGAGATGCGTCAGGCTCAACGTCAAAAAGAGTTGGAGCGCAAACAATTGGAAAAGGAGCGTGCCGCTGAACTTCGAGAGAAGAAGAGGGAGATGATGGAGCAGGAGTTGTCCCGCAAGCAGGCTTCCCGTGAGGCGGAGAACAATGATTTGGTTGAGGATGAGGAGAAGTTGAAGGAGTTCCAACAACGACAAGCCGAGTTGGCTGCCGAACAGGAGCGTTTGGCCAAGGAGAATCAGTTGGAAGAGAAGAAAAAGAAGGAATTGGAGGCTCAACGCGCGAAGATCGAAAAAGAGACCATGAAGTTGGCTAAAAAGATCGTTGCCGCGAAAGCTAAGAAGTATGACGTGGAGGATAAGGCGAAGCGTAAGGAGGAGAAAATGCGTGAGAAAATGCGTCAGGAAAATGTCCGTGACTCCTTGAAGTTAGCGAAGCAGGAGGCCGAAGATTTGGAACGATTCGCGAAAGAGGATGCCGAAGATGAGGCCACCGCTTTGACGAAGAAACAACAAAAGGCTTTAAAGAAGATTCAGGAGAAGAAGCGTCTGCTTCAGGAACAAAAGTCTAAGGATTCGCTCATGTTGGCGGATGGAGACTTTGATCTTGCCACGGGAAAACGTGATAATTCGGATTTGGATGCGAAAACGCAGGATCGACTTAATCCGAAGGTAGAGGAAAAGGTTGATACCGAAGAGTTGGATGACGAGAATTCATTCGCGATGGCGAGTGGTGAGTTGGATAGCACCTATATGGCTAATTTGGATTCCATGGCAGTGGATGAGGAGGAGGAAGCGGAATTGGTGACTTCCATGATCGACTCCGTTTTGTTGCAACAGCAAATTGCTGAATTGGAGGAGGAGTTACAGAACGTCCGTGATATCAAGGATTTGGAACGTAACAAGAATAAGAAGGGCGACATTATCTTGAGGAAGATAAAAATACCTAATTGCCGTTACTTGAACGATGTCTATTATGTGCGTGACAAGTTCGAGTTTAGGTATGAGTATGATTTCTTCCTACACTATTTTGACCATAGGTATTTCCATAGGAAGAAATTCTATGATTTGGGAGATTCCACTCGTTTGGTCGCTAGACATGTGATGCAGCTTGTCGGTAAGTCCAGATATCGTCATACTGATTTCAATAAGATAGCAGATTCTGTTGGCGTTATTTTGCCTAATTATCCGGTAGTGGAATATTTGGATTCTGTCATTACACAGTTGAATTTGGAGTATTTGGCGACTGGAGAAATCAAGATCAAATACAAAAACCGTTATCAGGGAAAGATCATTTCTAAGATCAAACCGACGAAGATAAATCCTGAGGGTGGCGGATCATTGGGAGATATCAAGTTCTATACCTCTAACCGTCGAAAGGTAATCGAGGAGTTGGATGCCTCTCAGTTTGACTCTTTGTTGATCCAACCAGACTCTTTGCAGTTACAGGAGAAACACTTGGCTGACTCTCTTAACCAGATTCTTAGACAGAAGATGGAACAAGATAGTATCCAGCGAATTCAGGATAGTTTGAACTTCTTGACGAATGAGTTGACCATGCAGAACGCCGATAAGGATAGTTTGCACAATGTCTTGGATGATATGCTATTGGGTTCTGTCGCTCCTGCTGATATGGATACATTGTCATCGGAGGCGGAGATGGAAGAGGAGGCTGTTCCGACTCGGGAGGCTTTGCCGGTGGAACCTCATGAACTTGTCTCGTTGAATGATATCAGTAGGTATATCAAACAATTGGAGGCGCAACGCAAGAACAGAAAGAAGGATGGACCTAGTATGGCGTCTCCATTGAATGTGGCATTGCCGCCGGATGGAGAGTCGGTTCCGGTTGACGGAGAGTAGAAGCTTGGCATCATAAATTATAAGATTTATTTATCAGCGTAACACCCATATGGGTTTCGCGTTTATTAGAGGAGGATATATCAGTGAAAAACTTGGTGATTAGAGCAATTTCAGGCGCCGCCTTGGTGGCTATCATGGTCTTTTCGATCATGATGTCATCCTTTTGGTTCGGTTCCCTATTTTTTGTTGTGATGATGCTGTCATTGTGGGAGTTTTATCAGATGACGGATAAAATCGAAGGAGTCTTTGTGGATAAATGGATGGCGATGGCGGGAGGATTGCTCCTCTTCGCGGCTGCGTATATGGTTGTTTTTATGAATAAGCCTGCGGTCTTGTTGCCTATCTATTTTCTGTATGCGGCAGTCACTTTGGCCTTTGAATTGTTTAGGGCGAAAAGTCATCCGATCATGAATCTTTCAGCCATATTCTTAGGACATTTATATGTGGCGATCCCATTCGTGTTGTTTTGTTTCGTAGAGGGTGCGAATGATGTGTCTAAGTATATCATGTTGGCCTTCTTCGTTATGATATGGTGCTCTGATACAGGCGCTTATCTGGTTGGCCGCTTCTTCGGTAAACATAAAATGTTTGAGCGTATTTCTCCTAAAAAAACATGGGAGGGATTCTTCGGCGGTTTGCTATTCGCCATGGTTGCGGGATATGTATTCCATCGTTTGGCGTTGATCCCTTCATTGGAGGTTTCGTTTTGGATTGGCATGGCCGTTGGTGTCTTTGTGTTTGGGGTTTTGGGTGATTTAGTTGAATCTATGTTTAAACGTAGCGTTAATTTGAAGGACTCAGGTAATATGATACCCGGACACGGCGGTTTTTTGGATCGTTTTGACAGTGCGTTATTGGCTTCACCGTTTTTATTTGTCTACGTATTGTTTTTCTTAGTTGGTTAAACTTCGTAGGATTTTAAATATTCAATCAGCGTCTAATTGTAGACAAAAAGGGGAGTTTTAAAAAATAAATATTATTTTTGCATTCTAAATAGCATTTAATTATCATGAGAATTCATAAAGAGGGAAAGGGAATATTAACGAAATTATTGCTGTCCATCATCGTGGTGGATGTGATAGCAGGCATACTTTTTTTATCGGATAAGCCTAACTTGTTTGGCTTTATTTGTGGATTTAGTATACTCGTTTTCCTTTTCTTTTTGAACTTTTTCCGTAATCCCAATCGAGTGTTTGAGGGAAACAGCGATGGTTTGGTCGTAGCTCCCGCGGATGGAACGGTTGTGGTGATTGAGCCAACGGAGGAAGGAGAATATTTAAAGGAGCAACGTATTCAAGTCTCTATTTTTATGAGCGTATTCAATGTCCATGCCAACTGGTATCCGGTAAACGGCAAGATTTTGTATTACAATCATAACGACGGAAACTTTATGAGGGCGAATTTGCCTAAGTCAAGTACTGAGAATGAACGTTCCACCGTGGTTGTCGAGACTGTCAATCAGACTAAGGTTTTGTTTAGACAGGTGGCTGGCGCTTTGGCGAGAAGAATTGTGACCTATGCGAAAGAGGGTGACGAGTGTCACATCAACCAGCAAATGGGTTTCATTAAATTCGGTTCTAGAGTTGACATCTTTTTGCCTATGGATGCGGAGATTTTAGTTAACTTGAAACAATCGGTTGTCGGTAATCAGACGATTATCGCAAAATTGAATACAAAATGAGTATAAAGAAACACATTCCAAATTGCATCACATGCATGAACTTAGCCTCCGGTTGTGTAGCGATCGTGATGGCTTCCCAAGAAGAGTTTTTGTGGGCGGCTTTGTTTATCCTTTTAGGTTCCGTCTTTGATTTCTTTGACGGCATGGTGGCTCGCCTTTTGAATGTGAAATCTGAAATCGGTAAGGAGTTGGATTCTTTGTCGGACGTGGTAAGTTTCGGTGTCGCTCCCGCGATGATTATGTACAAACTGCTATGCTCTTTGATGCCTGAGTCCACATATGTCCCATTCGTGGCATTTTTGTTGGCGGTTTTCTCTGGCTATCGTTTGGCGAAATTCAATGTGGATACAAGACAAACTTGTTCCTTTATCGGTTTGCCTACGCCAGCGAATGCGCTTTTTATGACTTCGCTTGCGGCTCTTCAAGATCCGCGGACTCCTTCCGGATGGCTTAACTTGGATTGCTCACTTATAATCAATCCAGCTGTGGTCTTGTTTTTAATTGTATTGTTCTCTTATTTGTTGATCTGCGAGTTGCCAATGTTCTCTTTGAAGTTCAAAAACTTGAAGTGGAAGGACAATAAGAAGCAATTTATTTTGATCATCCTTTCTGTGATTTTGGCGGCGATTTTCCAAATGGCGGCTATTCCGATGATTGTAATATTGTTTATTGGAATGTCAATTTTTGCGGCAGTCTCTAAAAAATGAATTTTTTCAATTCTTGTTTAGGTATATTGTTGACCACCATACTTTCCCTAGTATTGGTGGTCTCTCTTTTAGTGGGCATATTGGGCGGATCATCCAGTATCCCTGACCAGGCGATTCTTCAGCTATCATTGGATGGGAAAATTGTCGACCATGACGCAGGCGGTGCCTTGTCGGATATGTTGGATAAGGATCGTTCCGTTTCATTGGAAGATATCTTGAATGCTCTTCGTTTGGCGAAGGATGATGAGCGCGTGAAGGGTGTTTCCATTCGAATTAATTCAATGGGCGCTAGTTATGCGGCAGCGGAGGAGATCCGTAAGGCGTTGGCCGATTTTAAGGAGAGTGGTAAGTTTGTCTATGCCTATTCCGGTCTCTATTCTCAGGGTGCCTATTATTTGTCAACTGCGGCGGATTCCATCTTCTTGAACCCAGAAGGTTCCCTTGATTTTTCGGGTATATCCAGTTCGTCGCTCTTCTTTAAAGGCTTTTTGGATAAGTTGGGCGTCGAAATGCAGGTGGTTCGTTGTGGCGCCTATAAGTCTTACGCCGAGTCATTCGCCAATGACACGATGAGTGCGGAGAATAGGGAACAGATGGGAGAGTTGATCTCCTCTATATGGGAGTCGGTCCTTGATAATGTCTCTTTGAGTCGTGGTGTCAGCCAAGAGGAGTTGAAAGCGTTGGCTGATGAATACATGGTGGTGAAACCAGCCTCTTATCTTCTTGAAAAGCGTTTGGTGGATGGTGTGGTGTATGGTGAGGAGTACCAAAATGTCATTCGTGAACGATTGTCGATTCCTTCGGATGAGGAGTTGCCATTGGTGGGTGTGGAGGAGTATCTTGACAGTGAGTCCTCTCGCCTGTTGAGTAGTTCTCCAGATCAAATAGCTTTGGTCTATTTGAGTGGAGAAATAGATAATGGGAATACCGATGGAATCAGCTCCTCAAGGACCGTAAAATTATTGTGGGACTTGGATAAGGATCCGAACGTGAAGGCAATTGTACTGCGTGTCAATTCTCCGGGAGGTAGTGCCTATGGTTCTGAACAGATTTGTCACGTTGTTCAAAAGGTGAAAAAGCATAAACCAATTGTGGCCAGTTTCGGTGGCTGCGCAGCTTCTGGTGGCTATTACCTAGCCTCCAATGCTGACATGATTTTCTCGGATCATACTACCATCACGGGTTCAATAGGTGTGATTGCCATGGTGCCAAATGCGAAAGATTTGGCGGATAAATTGGGGGTACATTACGAGACGGTCAAGACAAATACCAATGCGGATTTAATGGAGAATGTATTCCGCCCTATGTCGGAGAGGGAGCGAAAAGCGGTACAGGCTTCTGTAGACCGTTTTTATTCCACCTTCCTACAGAGATGTTCCGAGGGTCGTGATATGCCTGTGGAGGAGATCCATCAATATGCCCAAGGACGAGTCTGGTCGGGTGATGATGCGAAAGAATTGAATCTCGTGGATAGCATCGGAACGTTGGATGACGCGATTCATGAAGCGGCTTTCATGGCTGGATTGAATGGATACGCTTTGGAGACTTATCCAAAAAAGAGAGGTTTTTGGGAACAATTGGAAGAAATTCCTGCCATTGGGTATGAAAAGTTGTTTGGAAACGATGTTTTTTCAAAAGAAAAGTATATATTTGAAAAAATACGGAATCTGGAGCGTGTCCAGGCAATAATACCATACACTATTGAGTTGAGATAGCCTACATCTATTGTGTACGCCATCTGGCTCTAGACCTTAAATACGTACACAATGAAAAACAAATCCATCATAGTAAAGCTTTTGCTATGGCCATTTTCAGTGGTCTATGGTGCTGTTGTGTGCGTGAGGAATTGGCTTTTCGATCGTGGTGTGCTTCCTTCCGAGGAGTTTGAAACACCTGTTATTTCTGTAGGAAATATTACGGTCGGAGGAACAGGAAAGACCCCTTTCACGGAGTATTTGATCCGTATGTTAAAGCAAGAGAAAAAATTGGCTGTTTTGAGTCGTGGCTATAAACGAAAAACTTCCGGATATCGTCTTTTGACCCAGGATGATACGCCAATTACGGTTGGTGACGAACCTTACCAAATGAAGCGTAAATTCCAAGATGTGACGGTGGCTGTCGATGCGAACCGTAGACGCGGTATTCGTAATCTCATGAAGTTGGAACAGAACAAACCGGACGTCATCATTTTGGATGATGCGTTCCAACATAGATATGTCCATCCAAGCGTCAATATCTTATTGGTGGATTACAATAGAAACATTACCGAGGACCGCTTGTTGCCTATCGGACAAATGCGTGAACCGAAACGTTCCATGAAACGTGCGGATGTGATTGTGGTGACGAAGTGTCCAGATTCCATCACACCGATGGATATGCGTTTTATGATGAAGAACATCAACCCTTTCCCTTTCCAAAGTTTATGGTTTACCAAACTTTGTTATGGTGAAATGTTGCCGTTGTTCCAAGGAAAGAAAAAACATCAAAATCACTTACGAATGGCTGATTTGGCGGAAAGTTCGGTTCTTGCCCTTACGGGAATCGCATCTCCGGCACCATTCATTTCCTATTTGGAGAAGAATGTGAAAAAAGTGGAGAGCCTCTCTTTCCCGGATCATCACAACTATTCACAAAGTGACATGTCACGTCTTAGCAGGGCGTTCGATGAGATGGAGGGGAACCATAAATATATTCTCACGACCGAAAAGGATGCGGTTCGATTGATGTCGAACGAGTATTTCCCTGATGATTTGAAAAATAAGATCTTCTATATTCCTCTCACCATTGCGTTTGTTCGTGATGAGGCCACTAAGTTTGACGACCAGATGAGGAAGTTATTGCGTAGAAAATATTAGATTGTTTCACTGTTAACATTGTAGAGTATGGATTTGTTGAAGGAGATAAAAGCCTCAGGAGATTTCTTGAGAAATAGGACGTCGCTTCGTCCTACAGTAGCGATTGTGTTGGGTACAGGTTTGGGTAGTTTCGCTGAGCGAATTGTGACAGTGGATACGATTCCATATTCTGAAATCCCTGGTTTTAAGACCAGTACCGTACAGGGCCATTCCGGTAAATTGATCTTCGGCTATGTGTCGGGTGTGCCTGTGATGGCGATGCAAGGACGCTTGCACTATTATGAGGGTTATACCATGCAGGAGATCACCTTCCCTGTCCGTGTGATGAAGGAGTTTGGTATTAAGACTTTGATGGTTTCCAATGCGGCGGGTGGTTTGAATCCGGAGTATGTGCCAGGTGATATTATGATTATCAAGGATCATATCAACCTCTTCCCGGAACATCCATTGCATGGCCCTAATATCGAGGAGTTGGGTACCCGTTTCCCTGATATGAGCAATGCCTATGACAAGGCTTTGATCAAGAAGGTGGAGGCGATTGGAAAGAAGTTCAATATTCCGTTGAAATATGGTGTCTATGTGGGAACACAAGGTCCTACATTCGAGACTTTGGCGGAGTACCGCTATTTTAGAATTATTGGTGGAGACTCTTGTGGTATGTCCACTGTGCCAGAGGTGATTGTGGCGAACCATGCGGGCATCTCCGTCTTTGGTGTCTCTGTGATTTCCAATGTGGGTGTCGATGCGAACTTGAGCAATGTGACTCACGAGGAGGTGCAACAAAATACCCTCTTGGCGCAGGATAAATTGGCAACCATCTTTACGGAGATGGTCAAGGAGTGCAAATAACTTTCTAAATAATAACACTTACTTATTTGCTTACGAAGGCATCGGCGGTCTAATCGCTGATGCTTTTTTTGTTTCGTTTAATTCTTCAAACGCGCTAATTTTACATCCACAAAACAAGGAGTATGGATAGTAAGAACAGAGAGGTGTTGCGCTTGGCGATTCCTGCCATCGTGACCAATATTACGGTCCCTTTGTTGGGGCTTGTGGATACCCTGATCACAGGGCATTTGGGCCGGACTGCCTATATCGGTGCTGTCTCCGTGGGCGCTACGCTATTCAATATGATCTATTGGAACTTCGGATTCCTCCGAATGGGTACCAGTGGCCAGACCGCACAGGCCTTTGGCCGTCAAGACCACGAGGAGATGGCGGGAGCGCTCTTCCGTTCCCTCTTTTTCGCTATGCTCTTTTCTGGACTCATTTGGTTGTTGCAATGGCCCATCACCACGTTGGCTTTTCGATTGATGGATACTACTCCTGAGGTGGAAGAGAATGCTTTGCGATACTTCCGCATCTGTATCTGGGGTGCTCCTGCGATCTTGGGGCTTTATGGTTTGAAGGGATGGTTCATCGGAATGCAAAACACCAAGTATCCGATGGTGATCGCCGTGACGATCAATGTGGTGAATATCTTGGCGAGTCTCCTCTTTGTCTATGGTTTGGAGTGGAAGGTGGAGGGTGTCGCCTATGGATCGTTGATTGCCCAATATGTGGGTTTGGTGACCGCCTTGCTTCTTTGGTGCTACAAGTATAAGGTCTATTGGCGCTATCTGAACTTCAAGCATGCGATGCGTAAAAGCGAATTATCTGGTTTCTTTAAACTGAATGGTAGCATCTTTCTTCGGACCTTATGCCTCAATGCGGTGATGTCCTTCTTTACCTTTGCGGGTGCGCACCAAGGTGAGGTGCTTTTGGCGGTGAATGTCCTGTTGATGCAACTCTTCAACCTCTTCTCTTATTTTACCGACGGTTTCGCCTATGCGGGAGAGGCTTTGGTGGGTAAATATACAGGTGCGAAGGACAATGCGGGAATCAAGGATTCCATTCAGTTGATATTCATCTGGGGCGTCCGTCTGGTGGTTGCCTTCACGGTTATCTATGCGGTAGGGGCACAACCCTTTGTTCGTATGCTGACCGATCAGGAGGCGGTGCGTGAGGCTGCCACCAGTTACTATGGTTGGGTATTATTGGTGCCAATCGCAGGTGTCTCCGCCTTTTTGTGGGATGGTATCATGGTGGGCGCCACTGCCATCAAACCGATGGTCTATGCCACCGCTGCTGCGTGCGCAACCTTCTTCGTGCTCTATTTTTCGTTCCATAGCCTATTGGGCAACCACGCCTTGTGGTTAGCCTTTATCATCTATCTCGCTGTGCGTGGCTTGGTGCAGACGGGAATGCGGAGAAGGGTGGAGGTGTAGCGGTGTATTGCTTACGCCTTGGCGAATGAACGGGTGTCTGGTCGGGTAACGAGAAAACCCGCGGAAACAAAAAAAATCACAACCATCAGGCTGTGATTTTTGTGAATGATTATTCTTCGATTTCGTCAATGTTTAGTCCTGTCATGGCTGTGATTTCTTCCGTAGGGTATCCTTTTTGTTTCATCATACGAGCGATTGATAGGTTGGTTTCGAGGATACCTTCTTTTATACCTTCTTCCCGACCTTCTTTTAGGCCTTCTTTCAAACCTTGCGCTCTACCTTCTGCCAAACCACGTTTGATACCTTGCTCAA
>JAKSKY010000057.1 GCA_024401515.1 Paludibacteraceae bacterium
GAGTAGGTAGCCGCCGTCTTGAAGGGGATGTTCCTAACGGAACGTCCCCTTTTTTCGTTAGTGTTCTAGATCTAAAATATTATATCAGTGTCTTTCTCTATCTAGGTGATCCGTATTAGGCCATAATTTTTCTCTACATTAGAAATTAAGATATGATAAACGATACCACCAATATGTGTTCGCACCTTCAGAAAAAGCTCTTAGAAGCTGATGGGGTCTATCATACCATTTGGAAAACCTTGCAAAACGATGAGGAACTGACAGCAGTTGTTCGTTCACGTCAACTGCATATTTACCGAAATGGAAAGAAGATTTTGGTTCTTGCTGGTAAGTCTCAACCTAAAATCATTAGAGAAGATAAACTTAATGAACTAATTCGTTAATTAATTTTCTATATAAAAGGTAATTACAATAAGCTTGATAGGGAACATACTGTAGAAAAAAAGTCCGCTAAAAATGAATTTAGCGGACTAACTAATTTTAATTCCTTATCTCTTATCGCACCTCCACCTTATTGATGAAGTAAACTCTTTCCTCCTTCTTCCCCTTAGGAATCCATTCATATCCTGAAAAGTAAAAATTACCATAGAGGTCGGTGCGCATTTCATTTGCCTTATAGATTTCTACGGTTCGATGTTTGGATTCCTCCACGATCTTATCGGAATAGTGGGTGGTTGTTTCATTCATAGCCCCATCGTTTTTAAACAAAGTCGTATGTACGTCGTTGAAAGTAGGGTAGGTGACGGATACTCCTTCGTCATTTGTTTTAATAGTAAGATGATTTAGGTTGTCCGTCATGGTGAGTTTAACCTCTAATGTGGCGGAGTTGGTCCAAACGGTCTGGCCCTCTTTGTTGATGGCTATTACTGAATAGTGGGTGTATTCGTTGCCTACGAATACTTTATAAAATGGATAAGGTTGTTTTCCATCATATTTCGTTTGGTATTTCGGTTGATAGACTTCCCCTACTAAAATATAGTGGCCATTGCACTCTTCCATCTTATAAAGTGTCATTATCTGTTGTTGGTCGAAACAGTCCGTTCTTCCTTTGGCATGACATCTCTCCACCTCTTTCCTCTCTTTCTCATCCAGGTGGGAGACAAAACCTTTTATGTCCACATAGTTTGTGTGATTCTTGAATACCAATTTACCCTCTTTAATTTTGTGAGAGAAGATGCCATAACCATATTTATTTTCTCTTATTGCACCATAAATCAAATATCCTCCGTCAGATGTCTTTGTTACATTGTACCCATATAAGCGGATGTCTTGTTCCACAATGGATTCCGATTGACTAACAATTTGCCCCTCTTTGAATACATAAAAAGTATATGTCTGTGCGTCATTTTCTACAATTGCGTAAACTTCTTTATCCTTCTCGTTGGTAGAAATATATATCCAATTTCTGTATGCGTCCTGAACGTGCACATCCATTTTGGTCTCCGTACCGGTTGTGATGTTTTTGTATAGCAGATATACAATATTCTCCTTCTCTTTTACTCCCCAGAAATAGAGATCATCATCAATGGCGCATTGGAATTCTAATCTTGGATACTGGTTTAAATCAAAAGAGATCGTTTGTGAGGTAAAATCAGAGATTTTGGTCCTCGTCAGTTGCAGTTCATCTTTGTTAACCCCTTCGGTATTTAAATTGGACAACCTGCCTTTTTTTCCTAAAAAGTTGTCCTTCCTTTTGTAGCAATATTTATTTTGACGGTAGATATAGTCGTCCGTCATGTAATATGTGTCATAAAACCATCTATTGAAGGAGAATTCAACCGAATCTACTAATGTCAAATCTTTATCATATTTTCGATAGGTCAATGCGCAAATATTGTTCTCCTTTGTTTTCCGTTTGTCGTCGACCATCACAATCATGCTTCCATCTTTCAATGGAGTGACACTCTCGTAATTCACATCATAGATCATCGATTCCGTCTCAAATCTTTTGAGCGTCACATCTTCTGCGTATGTAGGGAAGGTGAGACCCATTAGCGTTAGGCTTGCTAATAGTAATTGTTTGGTATTGGTCATTGGTATTAGTGTTTAAGTTAAACTGTAAAATTATTTTATAATTACTTTGTATGCCCTGTTGTTGATTACAAGCAAATAGGCGCCCTCTTTTTCTAAGAGAATCTCCTCGAACGTTCCAATGCCTTTGTTCTCTACTTTTTTTGAGAAGATTATTTTCCCGTTCATATCCGATAAGACTACTCTACCATCCGTATTCCCGACAAAGATTGTGTGGCTTTGGGTATAGATGATAGGTGAATCTCCTTGAAGAACAACTTAGGGCTTTCTGTGGCTCTACCATAGTTGAAGTAGGTTTCTCCGTCTGTGAATACCGCTCTATGTGTTGTGTCCAATATTGGATAAGCATCGATGTCGATGTTACTGGATCGAAGGCTTACGTTGCTTAGATTTTGGTAGTAAGGTTGCGAGCCATCCGTAACACCCTCATTGAGTCGGTAACATACCTCTCCATTAGCGAATTGCTCGGCGCTCATGGCATGGAGGTCAAGTATGTCGGGATAGGTGTGGTTGCATTCGATTTCTTCCGTAATCATATATTCGGGTACAGGTACCTCCACCAAACAACTATCTAAGTAGTAGCAGTTGTGGAAATTGACGTTGAAATATTCTTCTTCGTGTTGAACAGTGGATTTACCGTCATAATTGTAAAAGTGGACAATATTGTATGGATTGGCCACCAAATGGCCCGAAAAACATTGGTTGTTGAGCGAGTGGATTTGTCCGTAATTATAACAGTTGTTGAGGTACAGATTTCTCATTGAGATACCGATACCGACTAAGCCACCCGAAGAAATTTCAGCTTCTTCAAAGCTTTCATTTTCCATGTCTCCTATGTTATAACAGTTGGTTAATATTGCATCGTATGAATTTACTCCTGAGTTGGAGCAACCTAATATTCCCCCCATACACCATGCCTCTAGAAGTTTGCCGGCATTCCAACAGTTGGTGAATGCCAATTCACAATCCCGTCCTTGTGGAGTGGTTATTCCTGCTACACAATAGAAGCTTTTGATGGAGGCTAAATTATAGCAATCTGTGAATTCGCAATTCATAGCCCTTCCCACTAAACCTGAACAGGATAGCTCCTCTGACTCCAATTTCCCGGATACGTGGCATTGGGTAAAATTGCTATTCAAGGCAGCGGTGCAGATGGCTCCGAAGTCATCGAAAGCCTCAATTTTTCCTCGACAATTTTCCAAACCGAGGTTTTTGATTGTTGCCCCCACTAATTCGTTGAATAATCCTACGCTATGGAAATACAAGCCACTAATGATATGGCCCTGACCGTCGAATATTCCGTGGTATTCACTTTCGTATTCTTGCCATATTCGTATGTCAAGTTTTTTTAGATCATCGATGCTAAGCGAATCGTATGTGTCCCAATCCACATCATTGACTATGATATCGTTCATTAATTTGGCGTTAAGTTCGGATTGGCCCTCTCGTACTAAATTCAAAAATTGGTATAAGTCATCGACTGTGTATATTTCATAGGATGTAAAATCGGTATCGGTATTTCCGCATATGCAGATGTGGTTGTTGTATACATGTATGTGATTCGTGCAGAGTTTTTCCTTCGCTTGGCATATTTTGCAATAACAGTTGTCGAAGTCATGGACAGATTCACCACACCATACGCATTGGCAGTTTGGGTCGAGTTCGTGATTATGGTCTGAGCAGTTATCTTTTTTTGTTTTGCATACTTTGCAATAGCAGTTGTCGAAGTCATGGTTGAATTCACCGCACCAAATGCATTGGCAGTTTTTGTCGAGTTCGTGGATGTGGTTTGTGCAGTTATCTTCCTTTGCTTTGCATACTTTGCAATAGCAGTTGTCGAAGTCATGGATGGTTTCGCCACAAATGATGCATTGACAGTTTTTTATCTCGTGTTTACAAGTACAATTGTCGTTCCGTATGCCGCAAACGTTACAAATACAGTTGTCGAAAATGTGCTCCGCATTCTCTTCTTTGGTGTTGGAATAAAGACCGCTTTCGTGGTTTTTGTAGACTGTTTCTCCTGCTAAAACCGGTTGTTTCTCATCATACAATGACTGTCCCCATATCTTCTCTTCTTTCCCTTTTTGTAGCAAGAAGGCTATTTCTCCGTTCTCAAACCGCTGCCTGATCTCTGAATCGGATGGTTCGTCTATGGACATGGTGTAGCAGTTTTCTATTGTGCCACCTTCGTTTAGGGCGCAGATGCCATTCATGTCTTTTTGAGCAGTTATTTTGCAGATGGTGTAGCAGTTGGAGATGGTACCGCTCTTGTTGCAGTATGAACTGATTCCTCCTATTCGGGTGGTATTGCTCTCGATGGCGCCAATGAAATAACAGTTGAGAATAGAGCCAGAACAGAGATCTCCGCAGATGCCACCCACGCAGCCATGGACGGATTTTATGAAGGCATCCTCGAAGCCGAGATTTTTCACTGTGCCGTTATTGAATTTGCGGATGAATCCTGTCCTTAAGGAAATGCTGCTTCCTGCTGGTGTCACGGCGTACAAGCCTCTAATCACATGGAATTGTCCATCCAACACACCGTGATATTGATCAAGTTGCGTCCAAATTCGAGGTTCTGGATTGGATAGATTTCCGGCTTCGTCTATGAGGTTTTCGTTGAGGGTGATGTTGTCCGTCAGCACACCGTAGGCGTATATGTTTTTCTCTATGGAGTCATGTGTTCCGTTGACGATTGCCGCGAACTCGTATAATTCGTCGACATTACCTATTTGGTAAGGTTCCTCTTGTGAGCCAGTTCCGTTAATAGCGTGTGCGGAGGTTAAATAGGCGAGAAGAAGGAGAGATAGTATAAACGTTCTTTTCATATTTACTTTCAAATAGTTTTAATTGCAATATCACTTAATAAAAGTCAAAAATAATAAAAACTATTGATTTCAAAATTTTGACGATTGTTTTATTGTTGAATTATGGCAATAAAATCACCTCCCCAAAAGACAAAAAAGTCCGCTAAATTCATTTTAGCGGACTTTTATGATAGTGGTGATTCTATGATTACTTCACTGCGATCTTCTCGACTCTTCTCTCGTGTCTTCCACCTTCGAAGTCTGTAGTAAGGAAGGCTTTAACGATCTCTAGGGCCTTCTCTTTTGAAATAAAACGTGCTGGGATGCCTACCACATTGGCATTGTTGTGTTGACGGCCTAATTTGGCGATCTCAACCTCCCAAGAGAGTGCTGCACGGATGCCTTGGTGTTTGTTGCAAGTCATGGAGATACCATTTCCGGTGCCGCAGATGGCGATACCTAAGTCACATTTGCCAGACTCCACAGCTTCCGCCATCGGATGGGCAAAGTCAGGATAATCGCAGCTATCGGTTGTGTTTGTTCCGAAGTTAACGAAAGCTTGTACCTCTGGGCCTAATTGCTCGATGATGTATTCTTTTACCTCTACACCTGCGTGGTCGTTGCAGATACCAACCACCATATCTTTTAAATCCTTCATTGTTATATTGTATTATTATTTCTATTCGTTTGGCGCATCCTCCTCGATGACGAGATTGTCAATGATGAAATCTTGACGTTGTTGGGTGTTGTTACCCATGTAGAATTCGAGCATGTGGCTCAAATCATCCTCTTTACGGATGTTGACAGGCTCCAATTTGATATTGTCTCCGATAAAGCCTTTGAACTCTTCTGGCGAAATCTCTCCCAATCCCTTGAATCGGGTGATCTCCACCTTTGAACCGCTTTTTTCGATCTTCTTGATCGCATCCACTCGCTCTTCGTCGGAGTAGCAATAGAAGGTCTGCTTCTTGTCTCGCACACGGAAGAGGGGAGTCTCTAGGATGTAAACATGTCCGTTTCTTACCAAGTCTGGGAAGAATTGTAGGAAAAATGTCAATAGCAACAAGCGGATGTGCATACCATCCACATCGGCATCGGTCGCGATGATCACTTTGTTGTAGCGAAGTCCTTCCATGCCGTCTTCAATGTTCAAAGCGGCTTGAAGAAGATTCAATTCTTCGTTTTCGTATACCAATTTACGTGACTTGCCATAACTGTTCTCTGGCTTACCACGAAGCGAGAATACCGCTTGAAGGTTTGCGTCACGGCTTTTGGTGATGGATCCACTTGCGGAATCTCCCTCGGTGATGAAGATGGAGGTCTTCTCTTTTAGGTCTTGGTCTCCCTTCGTATCACTGTAGTGGATGCGGCAGTCTCTTAATTTACGATTGCAGAGGCTTACTTTCTTGACTCTTTCTCGTGCGGCTTTGGTGATGCCGGCGATGGCCTTTCTCTCTTTCTCCGCATCTTGGATTTTCTTCAACAATATGTCCGCGACAGTCTGATTTTTGTGAAGAAAATTATCTAGCTGTTCTTTTACGAAATCGTTGACGAATTTATTGACGGATACATTGTCCTTGCCAGCTTCGTCCAAATACATGTCTTTGGAACCTAGTTTAGTCTTGGTTTGGCTTTCGAATATAGGTTCTTCGACATTGATGGCGATGGCAGCGACAATACCTTGTCGGATATCCGTCAAATCCATGTTTTTATTGTAAAACTCCTTGATGGTCTTTCCTAATGCCTCTCGGAATGCGGATTGATGGGTTCCTCCTTGGGTGGTGTACTGACCATTCACGAAAGAGAAATAATCCTCTCCGAATTGGAGGCAGTGGGTAAAGGCGATCTCGATATCTTCTCCTTTGAAATGGATGATAGGGTAGAGTGGATTCTCCACCAGTTTGGTGTTCAATAGATCGAATAGACCCTTCTTGGAGACGAATTTTTGACCGTTGAACTCCATGGTGAGTCCATTGTTCAAATAGGTGTAGTTGCGGAGCATCTCCTCCACAAACTCCTCTTTGAATTTATAGTTGGCAAAGATCTTTGGATCGTTGTCTGGCTTGAAAGTGGTGATGGTTCCGTTTTCTCCCTCTCCATCGATGATGTCCGTGTCACTGACCAATTCGCCTCGGCAAAACTCTGCGATTCTGGTCTTTCCGTCTCTGAAACTTTGGACGCGGAATGTTTCTGAAAGGGCATTGACAGCCTTGGTACCGACTCCGTTCAAACCGACAGACTTCTTAAATGCCTTGCTGTCGTATTTACCTCCGGTGTTCATCATGGAGACTGCGTCCACCAGCTTTCCCAACGGAATACCTCGTCCATAATCTCGTACCGTTACGGTTCCCTCCTTCAGTGTGATTTCGATCTTTTTTCCTGCGCCCATTCTGAACTCATCGATACTGTTGTCCAATACCTCTTTCAGAAGGACATAAATACCGTCATCGTAGTGGGATCCGTCTCCTAGCTTACCAATGTACATACCAGGGCGAAGTCTGACGTGCTCAAGACCTTTTAGCGTCTTGATGTTGTCTTCGTTGTATTGTACGCTTGCTGCTAATGATTCATCAAATTCCAATTCTGCCATAACGATATTTTTCTAATAATTCATTCGTAATTAAATAATCTCTGCTTTGTCGGCTTTAATCCATCCTGCGTTTCCGTCTTCCATTTGGATTTCAGTCCACTCGCCTAATTTGCTCTTAATCCTAACCTTGGCACCTTCGTGGATGACAAAAAGTTCTGTACTACTTTCGTCTGGAGCGCTTTTGACGGTAACGGTTGGCGCAGTGATGATGGCGCTTTCATTTTGGGTTATCGCATTGTGTTGCGCCTTGGCGTAATATAATGCGATAGAGCAAAAGAATAGGGTGAAAATACCTGTGAAAAAGGCGATTTTCTTCCATAAGATTTTAGGGGAGAACATGTAAAGGCCACATAATACCAAGGTGAGTATAAAGGCCGCGATGCTCCATTTCGCCCATCCGTTTGAGGAGGTTCCGTTTTGGATGGATTCGTTCCATTCCGTCAAGACAAATTTTTCAAGGGTTTCGATTTTGTCTACGGTCTGCGCTTTCGCCATTTCCAAATTGAATTTAGCGTCCTCATTGTTAGGATTTAATTTCAATGCCCTTTCGTAGTTGAGTATGGCGTGGCCAATTTCGTTTTGCTTGTATTTGGCGTTGCCTAAGTTGTAGTACAATGAGGTCGATACTCCTTCTGATTTGAGAACCTCGTTGTAGAGACTATCCGCTAGACTGTATTTCTCCGCTTTGTATGCCTCATTGGCTTGCTTCATCTTCTCGGAATCTGCCGCATATGATAGGGCGGTGGTAAGCGCTAATGCGAGTAATATAATAATCTTCTTCATAATCTTACTTTCTTACTTGTTCTTCCAATTTTCCGATTACTTCCGCTGTCTGGTTGTATAAATCGTCCATGGCGGTCTCACTCTCAGAAGGAGCGTATCTTGCGAATTCACAAGTGTTTAGGATATCCATGTAGTCCTTGATCGTCTCTTCGCTAACTTGACAATCTTGTAATTCGGAAACGATGGATTCTTTGTTTAACTCAGACATTGGAATGTTCAGCTTATCACTCGTGTATCCCCAAAGGGCCTTGGCGATCTCCTCGTAATAGTGCTCTTTGTCACCTGCCTTCAAGTAGGCATCAGCTTGCTTCAAACATTTCTTCGCCTGTTTGTTCGCTCTCTTGTTCTTGACAAGGGCGACATTTGAGTTTTCTTTGATTTGTTTTCTGTAAAGAACTACTAATACGACAAATAGAATCAATGGAATGATGTACCATAACCAGAAACAGAATGTTCCGTAAAGATCTGAACTCTTTTTCTCTACGTGGGTGTTCTTCGCATCGATGAAACGGATGTCTTTGCCAAGAATCTGTACATTCTCTTTGTTGGTAAAGTTGGAGACTACTTGGCTATTGTCCACATTGTTCTCTCCCTTTTCGATGTTCAATGTGAAACTTTCCGTTTTCAACGTATTGTATCTCTTGGTGTTCAAATCGAAGTAGGAGAAGGTGGCCGCAGGAATCTCGAAGGTACCTGCATGGCGAGGAATAATCAAGTAATCAATCTCTCTTGTTCCGCCATTGCCGTTGATTTTGGTTTCCTCTTTAGGATCGTATACGTCAAAATCAGTAGGTACTTTAAAAGTAGGACTCTTGACGTACTTGATGTTGCCGGATCCAGTGATTTTTACTTTAATGGTGATTGGGTCGTAAGCTTTGGCTTCTGTCTTGCTGATGCTACTTTCCATCTTAAAACTTCCCACCGCATTGTTGAAATCCTCTGGTTTGCCTTCTGGCAATGGTTTTACTTCAAGTTTTGCGCCCTCGAACGCAATCACTTTCCTAACTCGTCGCGCTGTGTTGAGGTTGAAGAAGCTATCGAAGTCAAAAGGGTTGCTTTGTCTCGTTTGGATTTCCATGATGGCGGAAAGTTCTCCCTTCTCGATGTCCAAAGTACCGCTCTTTTGTGGGTAAATGATCGTCTGCTTAAGTTTATGCGCGTAATATTTAACACCATTTATCACCTCTTCTTCTGGTCGCTCTTCTTTATTTAGTTGTACGTCTTTGGTAACACAGCCTTTATATTCGGGGAATTTTATATCTTCGATTTGGACAATGTTTCCTCTGTGGTACAATTTGATAGTTGCGACGACCTCCTCTTTTTCATAGACGCTCTTTTTGGAATAGGTTGTTCTTACGAAAGCGTCAGTAGCGGATGAGTTGGAAATGTTTCTGCCATTCTGTGTGGCGGTTCCTCCTTGTTGGGAGTTGGCTTGTCCCGCCGCAACGACTTTAATAGTTACGGCATTACACATGACGGTCTCTCCATCGTTTTTGAAATTGATAGGGGAGATGGTGAACA
This sequence comes from Paludibacteraceae bacterium, assembly GCA_024401515.1. GTDB lineage: Bacteria > Bacteroidota > Bacteroidia > Bacteroidales > Paludibacteraceae > UBA1181. The sequence goes on from JAKSKY010000057.1 coordinate 9,733, forward strand.
CACCCTCTTTTTTAGGTACTAGGATATAGGAAATTGTAACTCCGGATTCTTTTGTGTAGCTTCCGTTGATACTGCTGACTTTATCGTAATGTTGTACCCTTGGGCCACTTAGCACATTAAAGTCATTGAGGGCGGGTTGGGGTACGGATGGAGTAGCGTTTGTGATTGTATACTCAAGTTTGAATTGTTGGTTCATAGCTACTTGAGATGGCGCAGTTGCCCTAAATGTCACATTTTCCGCTCCAGCGTATAGATAATTTATGGCTCCAAGAATTAGGAGTAAAGTCAAAATGATCTTATTCTTCATCATATATCTATTTTTCATCTTGCAAAATTACAAAAAATACACATATCACTCAACTGGATTTTGTGATTACCAGTTCTTTTCGATACGTCTTTTCTCTTGGTTCTTGTTGCGTCGAATCTTCTTTAATGTGTTCTCCTCGTCTTTCTCCATCGCCTTCAGAATTTGTTCCGCGTTTATATCAGAAAGGTCTACATTATCTTCCTTTTGACCGCCCGTTTCGTCGGTTTTCTCTTTCTTCTCGTTCTCTTTATCTTCTTGATCTTCCTTGTTTGGCTGATTCTGTTGATTTTGTTGGTTTTGCTGATTTTGTTGATTTTCAGGAGGAGTGATGTTTTGAAGCAAATCCTTCAACCTTTTCTCGTAATCCTGAGCCCAAGCTAAATTGTATCGGGTGCTATCGTTTCTAGCATTTCTACGCAATGCATTTTTGTAACTCTCGATAGATTCGTCCGCTTTAGCAAGACTATTGTTTAACGAGTTGTAGGCCGCTGTTAATTCTTGAGGGAGCGAGCCGCCCTGTTGTGTCGCGGCCTCCATCATCTCTTGATACATGATGACAGAGTCCATCGGCATGGCTTGCTTTATAATGGCATTGCCTTTGTTGTTGTAGATGTTCGCCAACGTATCGTCATCTACCATTTCGTTTTTCTCCGGGTTTTGTTTTAAATAGAGTTCAGCAGCTTTGGTATATAGTTTTTGGGCCTCGCTATATTTCTCCCTGTTGAAATGGGTGTTACCGATATTATAATTGATCGATGCGCTAGGTGCCGTCGTATCTTTGGCAATGGCTGCGTAATATCTTTCCAGTGCGTTTTGATATTGTTTTTTGTCGAAAAATTGATTACCCTCTTTATTGATGTCATCAACTTGATTGAATGAGAAATTCTCCTTGTTGTTGAGATTGAATATGATCAATCCAATAACAACGGCTGCAATCAATCCGATAGGAATAAACTTCTTGATTTCCATTGTGAATATTATTTATCGAATAGTTTGAAGTTCTTGAAAAGACCGTTTTTCTTTTCCATGATGAAAAACTCCGCAATTAACAGAATCAGTACGATCCATGCGATGAAAGAATATTTCTCGTCATATTCGGAGTATACTTTTGAGTCAACGTCAGCCTGGGAGACTTTGTTGATTTCTTCTTGCACCTTCTTTAATGCATTGGTGTTATTGTCCGCACGGACATAGACACCGTTACCTGCTTTGGCGATATTGAGACACATCTCTTCGTTCAAAGCGGATGTGATATAATTGCCTGATCTGTCTTTGATGAAATCGTTTGTACCCTCTATCGGAACGGGAGAACCATTAGGTGAACCGATACCGACGACATTCACTTGTATGCCTTTGCTGGCAGCCTCTCTCGCCGCTTTTTCAGCGTCGTCCTCATGGTTCTCTCCATCCGTGATGACGATGATGGACTTGCCGCTTTCCGTCTCTTCCGAGAATGCGCCGCATGCCTTCTGGATCGCAGATCCGATGGCGGTTCCTTGTGTAGTGATTAGGCTTGGTGTGATGGTGGAGATGAACATCTTGGAGGAACTGTAATCCGTAGTGATCGGTAATTGCGTAAAAGATGTTCCTGCAAAGACTACGACACCTATCTTATCGTTTTCCATACCATCCAATATTTGGTATAGCATGTTTTTGGAACGTTCCAATCTGCTTGGCTTTATGTCCTGCGCTAGCATGGAGTTGGAGATATCCAATGCGACCATTACCTCGACGCCTCTCTTTTTGACGGTCTCCAGTTTGGATCCGAATTGGGGTCTTGCCATTACCAAAATGGTTCCAAACAATGCCAACATGAGTACAGAGAATTTTGTAATGGCTCTACCGTTGGAAGCGCCCGGCATGAGGTCTTTCATAAGTTCTTTCTCTCCGAACTTCTTGATTTTCCGACTCCGGTCGATTCGAGTATATACAAAGCCCGCTATGGCTACCGGTACGATAGCTAATAGTGGTAAGTATTCTGGATTAGCGAATTTGAATAGCATATTATATCCTCCAAATTATGGAATGTGACGCAATAGGGTATTCCTTAATAGAATTTCCAAAAGAAGTAAAACCAAGGCTGCAATGGCGAATGGTAAATATTCCTCGTTCTTTTTGCAGTATTCCGTCACTTGAATTTTCGTTTTTTCTAGTTTGTCGATCTCTTCGTAAATGGCCTTCAATGATTTATTGTCGGTTGCTCTGAAGTATCGTCCACCCGTTTTTTTCGCGATGTTATCAAGGGTAGTTTCGTCAATTTCTACAGGCATCATATATTTTTGATAGCCCATAGCGGTCTTTATGCGGATAGGAGCTTCTCCTACATTGGTTCCTACACCGATGGTATAGACCTTGATTTTGTAGGTGGCGGCAAGATCTGCGGCGGTCATCGGATCGATTTCTCCTCTGTTGTTGGATCCATCGGTAAGTAGAATGATGACTTTTGATTTTGCCTCTACATCTTTGATGCGGTTCACCGCATTAGCGATACCTAGACCAATCGCAGTTCCTTTATCCTCCATCATATCCGAATCCACGCCATCCAACAATCTAATCAAGGATGTTTTGTCCGTAGTGAGGGGACTTTGTGTGAAACTCTCTCCAGCGAATACGACTAAACCGATATTGTCGTTTACACGTGACAAGATGAACTCTTTGCCGACATTTTTAGCGGCATCAAGTCTCGTTGGCGTTAAATCCTCGGCTTGCATACTTTCCGAGATATCCAGCGCCATCATAATATTGATACCCTCCACGTTTTTGTTGGAATGGTTGTCGGACGACTGAGGTCTTGCTAATGCGAAAATGATAACGGTGACAGCTCCTAATCTTAGTAGAAAAGGAAGGTGGAGAAGATATACTTTATAGCTCTTCTTGATGCCTTCAAATGATCCAATTGAGGAAATTTGTAGGCTGGCTGAAGTCTTTTTATTCCTCCATATATACCAAGCTATCATTGGAATCAGCAACAATAGCAAGAAAAAATAACCTGGATGAGCGTATGTGATCATATTGTTATTTTTCGATTATTACAACTTGAATTCTTCGTTTTCAATCACTTCCGATCCTGTTTCCGGTTTGTTCTCGGAAGTCTCTGCTACTTCCTCTAGTTGAGAGGTTTGTTGTACGATAAAGAGCGCATTGACAATGCTCATCTCATTCTCTTCGTTAGACGCTTCGTATTTGGCGAATTTCACCATGTCGGAGAGTTTGAATACTTGTCGGATCTTATCTTCCACAATGGCTGTCTCTTCATGACTTTGCATTTCATCGATGATTTCATCGGATGTCATCTCCATGGCAGAGACGTTGAACTTCTCCACAAAATACCTACGTAGTGTGTCGGTGATTTGTGTATGGTATTTCTTTTGCTCTCCTTGGGTCCAAATCTTTTCTTCCTTGATGTCATTCAAGGAGGTCAAGGCAACTTCACGAGGTGAACGTTTGTCCGTATTGTCAAATTCAAGATCGCCCTCTTTCTCCTTTCTGAACAGAATGATGGATAGGATGACAATCATGGCGATACCACCTACGATCAGTAAAATCGAAAAGTATTGGAATAGTCTTTTGAAGTTGAAAGATGGTCTGAAAAGGTCCTCGTTGCTTTTGATGGAAGTTTGGGCGAAATCCTCTTCAATCGTGACGACATCTACGATGATTCTGTCTGTCATATAGTGTCTGTCATTGGTCGTGAATTTAATGGCCGGTATCTCGTATCTTCCTGTATCAAAAGCTGTTACGATGTATTCTTGGCTTACTTTGTAAACTGAACCTTTCAGCTCCACCGTGTCCTTCTCATTTTTTCTGAGAATTTCCAAACCTTGGCCCAACTTTTCGTCTGTTTTCAATTCGGGAAATGTCATCTCCACCATGGATGGGTATTGTGCCTCCAAACGAAGGACGCGTTGTTCTCCGATTAGAAGGGTGGTGGAGTCCATAGTGGCGGAAACTTTCACTATGGAGGCTGAGGCATTTGCGAATGTCGCGAATAGTAGGAATATCAAATAATATAGCTTCTTCATCTCTTGCTTCCTTTTACATGCGTTGCTTGAATATTTTCATTAACGCTTTCACATAATCCTCGTCTGTGGAGATAGCGACGTTGTCGACGCCACATTGTGATAAAGTTTGCTTTACTCTATCTTGTTGCTCTTTCCAATTTTGATGGTAAATGTTTCTGGCTTTGGCGCTGGATGTGTCGATCCAGATATCCTCTCCACTTTCAGCATCTTTCATTCTGATCAATCCGACAGATGGTAATTCCGCCTCTCGTTTGTCGTAGATTTGAAGAGCCACCATGTCATGCTTCCTATTGGCGATGGTGAGGGATTTCTTGAAATCCTTATCAATGAAATCTGAGATAATGAAGGCGGTACATCTCTTTTTGATGGCATTGGTCAAATAAATCAATGCCTCCTCGATATTGGTTTTCTTGCTTTCAGGTTCAAATCCAAGCAATTCGCGGATGATGTATAGTACATGTTTCTTTCCCTTTTGAGGAGGAATGAATTTCTCTATCTTGTCGGAAAAGAAAATCACACCGATCTTATCGTTGTTTTGGATGGCGGAGAATGCGATGGTTGCGGCGATCTCTGTCATCATATCTTTCTTCTTTTGCACCTGTGTTCCGAAATCTCCACTGGCTGACACGTCGACAAGGAGCATCATGGTCAATTCTCGCTCTTCCTCAAATACTTTGATGAAGGGTTTGTTGAAACGCGCGGTCACATTCCAATCTATGTTTCGGATATCGTCTCCGTATTGGTATTCGCGGACTTCCGCAAACGCCATACCACGGCCTTTAAACGCGGAGTGGTACTCTCCGGCGAATATGTTTCGGGAGAGTCCACGCGTTTTTATTTCGATTTTCCGAACCTTCTTTAATATTTCGTTCGAGTCTTGCATCTCTTTCCTTCGATTTACTGCTTGTCAATGTGTTGATTAAGGCACTTCAACCGCGTTGAGGATTTCGCTGACGATCTCTTCGCTAGTCATGTTGTTGGCTTCTGCCTCGTAGCTTAGACCGATACGGTGGCGCAATACATCGTGGGCGATCGCTCTTACGTCTTCTGGAATGACGAAACCTCTCTTCTTTAGCAATGCGTAAGCGCGGGCTGCCAATCCTAAGTTGATGGATGCACGAGGAGAACCTCCGAAAGAAATCATATCTTTTAGATGTCCCAATCCCTTCTCTTTAGGGAAACGGGTAGCGAAGACGATGTCGACGATGTATCTTTCGATTTTCTCGTCCATGTAAACTTCTTGTACCAAACCTCTCGCTTTGATAATATCCTCTGGGGTCAAAACTGGTTTGATTTCCTTCTTCTCCTTGTTGAGGTTTTGTCTGATGATCAACATCTCCTCGTTAGGTTTAGGATAGGTGATGTTCACTTTCAACATGAAACGGTCCAATTGAGCCTCCGGCAATGGGTAAGTACCCTCTTGCTCTACAGGGTTTTGGGTTGCCATTACTAGGAATGGAGATGGCAATTTGAAAGTCTCCTCGCCGATGGTGACTTGACGCTCTTGCATCGCCTCCAAAAGGGCGCTCTGTACTTTAGCTGGAGCACGGTTGATCTCATCGGCCAATACAAGGTTGGCGAAAATAGGACCTTTCTTGATGTTAAACTCTTCAGTCTTTTGACTGTAGATCATGGTACCGATCACGTCGGCAGGCAATAGGTCTGGGGTAAACTGAATACGATTGTACTTTGCGTCGATGAGCTGGCCTAATGTCTTGATGGCCAATGTTTTTGCCAATCCCGGAACACCTTCCAACAAGATGTGTCCATCTGCTAGCAAACCGATTAACAATGATTCTACCAAGTGCTTTTGTCCTACAATGGCTTGGTCCATACCTGTTACCAACAGGTCAACAAATGCACTGTTCTTCTCAATCTTTTCATTCAAAGCTTTGATGTCACTTGCCTGATTCATATTTCTTTGTTTTAATTATTTTTCTTGTTTTTATTCTTTCAATTATCGCAAATATACGAAATATTAGCCTATGTTTTCCCCGTGTTAATAACTATTATGAGAATTTTATAATGCTTTAACTATTGTATCGCGAAATGCGTAGGAGCTAGGGTTTGTAGGCGAATGATTTTTATGGATTTTTAAACGATTTCTTTAGAACGTAAAAATATAAAAGCGCCATTTGGATAATCAAATGACGCTTTTTGTGAAGTGAATTTTCTACTAGTTGAATAGACGAAGGTAGCTCTCCTTCACATCCTTGGCCGCATTCACACTTTCGTATGAGCTTGGGTTGACCATGGAAGGGTGGAGTTGAGGTATCTTGATGACTGTACCTGCTGAGATTTCATCAGGTTTGCGTATTGATTTCTTGTTGTACAAGTAAATGTACACCCAGAAATCTTTGCCTCCGTTATAATATTTTCTTGACATGGAGGTCAATGTTTTTCCCGCTTTGATGGTGTCGGTCGCAGGCTCGCCCAATACTTCGACTTTGATTTTTGGATGTTCCCGCTTCATGAATTTCTTGAAGTCCTTATCGAACCAATCGTAGTCTTCTTTTGCTACAGGGATATTTTCCTCTTCTATAATTTCTTCTTGGACAGGTTCTGAATACTGCTCTATGAAGTCCTGTTGCTCTTGCTCTTCCTTCTTGGCCATTTGAATTGAATCGGCCTGCGTTGGAGCTACAACTTCTTTCTGGGAATTGTCACCCTTCGGTGATACCAAGTTGGTTATCTTCTCCTTGATGTCGTTGAACTGGTTGCAGAAACTAGGGTTCTGTGTAAAGGCGTACACTAAACATCCTAGTAAAAGAATGATTAATAGAATAATCATCCATAGTAGCTTCTTTTTGCCTTTCTTCTTCCCTTGTTCAACGGATTCGTCACCATCATTCGTCTCCTCTTGGGAAGTCATTGGCTCCTCTGCGTTTTCTGGGGCGTTTTCAGTTGCTGTTTGCACAGAACTGATGGCGTCATCAGCGATTTTTTGAATCTCTGGTTCACTTGAGGTGGCTGTTTCATCGTTGGATTCGATGGCAGGCGTCTCCTCTACAATTTCTTTAACTTCGACGTTTGGAGCCACTGCCTCTTGTTGTGGGGTGGCTTCGACTGGAGTGGAGATTACCTCTTCGATAGTTTGAGCTTCTTGGTTTGCCTTCTCAACCATTGGCGTAACCTCCTCTTTTACGATATCATCAACTGTTGTTTCTGCCTGGGAAACGACATCTGTTGCAATAGCTTCCGCATTTCTCGATAATTCTTCAGACGTTTCTATGTCGATGTTGCTAGGCTCCTCGATAGGAGATAGCTTGTTGATAGCTGATATAGGCTCCTCTGAAATTCTTTCTTGAGCGATGGCTGAGTCCATGGATGAGCTTGCCGCAGCGGATATTACTGTTGCGGCAGCCATTTCCTCTTCCGCATATGCCTCCTCTTCTTCGTCGTCAGTGACAGGTGCGTCCACTGGACCGTCGTTTGGAAGTATGTAGGTTTCGAGATGTTCGTATGGCTTATTGACCGCCTCCTTAAGCTCCTTTTCAGGGGTGAAAGTGATTTTCTTATGTGCGGGAATGACAACTGCGCTACCATCTGTCACGCTGACACTTTTTCTCTCCTCGATGGCGATGATCTTAAATGTGCCTATGCCTTTGACTTTTGCGATGCCGTCTTTCTCCAATGACTGCTCGATGATTTCTGTCAAGGCTCTAAGAAAGTTCTCCGAAAGCTTTTTGGATTGTCCAGATATACTTGATAGTTGCTCTGCAAGGTCTTGCAGTGTGACTTTGTTATTCATCGTATATTATTGATTAAATTTATCCTTCAGTGTGCTGCTTGGTTTAAAAGCGATGGATTGTTTAGGTGGAATCAACATTCTTTGTTTTGTCGTCGGATTGACGGAGATACGCTCTGCCTTTCGTCTTGCTTCGAACGAGCCGAATCCTTGCAACGCCACAACATTATTTTCTAGAAGCTCTTTCTTCAAGGTTTCTGACAAACCTCTGAACAATGCGTCTGATGTCTCAGCGTCAATTTGTAGCCGATTCTTGATTTCGGCGATGATTTCTTTCGTGTTCACAATCCCGAATGTTAAAGTTGAATATTCGGAACAATATTACGGAAAAAAAATGAAATATGCAAACGAAAAAGGTTTTAAGCGTTAAAAATTAAGGCTGTAGAGACGGTGCGCTCACTATTTTTGCGCACACTGTCTTTCCCCTGATTATTTCGCGGGTTCCCAGTAACAACGTTTCGGAGATACGATAGCACCCTCCTCCTTCAATTGTTTCATTGCTTTGTCCACCTCTTTGCGGTCTATGCCGCTTATTTCAACGATTTTTCCCGCATTTACTGGCTCGCCTGCTTGCTTCATGGCTGCCAAAACTTGTTCTTTTATCTCCATGATATTTCTAATTTTTTGTGGTTGGTAATGTTAAACAAATGTAGGAAATAGTTTGGGGAATTCATTGCTTTTACCCCACCACCTCATATTTCTCGATAAAGGCCAAGATGATTGTCTTTAGCGATTCCGGAGC
>JAKSKY010000058.1 GCA_024401515.1 Paludibacteraceae bacterium
TGGCTTCTTCGCCCATACAATGTTTAAAACCGAAATCGGTTTTGAGGTCAATGTAGACACCTCTGTTGGCTGTTTGTGTCATAATCAAAACAGGTTAGTAAGTGAAAAACAAAACCATTTCACAGAAACTCTATGAAATGGTCACAAATATAGACAATAAAATCCACTTATCACAATAATTTGTGTATATCCAACATATTGTCACAAAAAATTACAACGACACCTGTCCAAAGATATCCTTCAGCTCAGCAATGGTCAACGCCTCGAAATCCTCTTTACGCGGCAATACCACCACTCCCGCCATATCGATAGCGCCTGGGCTGATCATACGGTTCGTCTCATCCTCCGCGTAATATTGTTTAGGACGATGCTCCTTCCTAGGGAAGAAGAAGAGGTGCCATGTCTCAACATCGTACGAAACAAAAATATTCATGCGAGGCTCCTCCTCTCCACCCTCGCGCATTTGGTATTGGGTGTAAAGTTGGTTGAAATGTGAAATCACCGCCTCTTTCTTCTTGGACTCGATGTGAAGGCAACGACGGCCATAGTTCATCAACTGCTCCATCTTATTTCCACCCCACTCGGAGAGTTCCAACTTCTCCGCTTTCCGCCACTCACGCTCCAAAGGCAACTGTCCCTTGGCTACCGCTTGGAAGTGCAGATGGTCGGGAGCGGAGGCTCCACAACGCGGACCATTGTAGAAGACGATGTGGTCAGGCAACGCTTGCGCGAAGTCCAACAATTCACCGATATTCTCCTTCAGGGATTGAGGAAGGTGCTCGTTGCAAACGACAGTGAAATGCTCCTTCAATATAGGGAATGGATTCACCAACAGGGTGAATCGGTCATTCATCTTCAAGCCACGTTGCATAGCCGGACGGTTCTCACCACACAAAAAGCATTTACGTTGAGCGATGGACTCCTTGTCCAATTTCGCTCCTGTGGAGACCACACGGGCTGGATTGTGTTGGGCGATCACCTTGACAGCATCCAAAATGAGTTCGCGGCTCTCGACCTGTTCCAATTGCGCCACACGCTCCTTGAACTCAGGCCACTCGGCCAATTGCTCCTCATAGAATTTCTTTACATCCATCTTAATTATATTTTTAAGACGTATCAATACGTCCTCCCTACAGATTGTTTATTCTGCGCATCATCTCCATGGTGCGCAATCTGTCTTTATACAAATTATTTTTATTAATCTTATCAATGTCCAAATTAGCGTCTGAATTGCCCTCCCAGCGACGACACATATAGAGCACATCGTAGATTCGGCCAATTTGGTAATTATGCGAGATGGCAAGACCCATCGCATAATCCTCACCATAGCTGGTGTTCGGCAACTGCAATTGGCGTAACAAAGGGGTATAGAAGGCTCTTGGCGCCCCCAAGCCATTGATACGCAAGGCATTATTTCTACCGTTCTCAGGGGTCCACTCCTTGTGGTCGATCACGCCTGGCGGAATGGTCTCCATCTTGAAATTGGTGATGGCATAGGAACCGATCACCATGGCGCAACGCTGCGCATAGAAGGCCTCCACCACCTTGCGGACAGTGTTCTCGTCACTATAGACATCGTCGCTATCCAATTGTATAATGAATTTACCGCACTTAGGATGGTTCACGCCCTCGTTCCAACAACCACCGATACCCAAATCATCGCGCTCTGGCACGACATGCACCACACGATTGTCCTGCTTGGCCAATTCCGCGATCGCCTCGGTCGTTCCGTCGGTGGAGTGGTTGTCCACCACGATTAGGTTGAAAGGGAAAGATGCCTTTTGCATCAAAACGGAACGCATGGCGTCTAAGACCGTCTTCACACGGTTGCGGACCGGTATGATGACAGAGGCCTCCACCTCAAACTTTTCCTCATTGAAATCAAACGAAGAGAAGTTAGGCGCCAAATAGGCGCCGATACGTTTCAAATAGGCGGTGAACACACGTTCACGCTCCAACTGCACCTCACGGTTGCGTGGATCCACATAGGCGAATTGCTTCTCCTCCGAGGTGCTCTTATCCGCCACCAAAACACTATAAAGCGTTTCGTTCAAATGGAAAGGCATGGCACGCTCGGCCAATCTCAACCTCAAATCATAAAGGGAGGAAAAGTTCACCGACTCGTCCATTTCAGCCACCGCTTTTCTGAACGCTTCCGCCTGAAAATAATAGAGCGGACCGAAATCAAAGTCATCACGTACGCTGCCCAATTGGTAATCTATCAATGGATGGTTTTGGCTCTTTCCCGCCTCCTTCACTATATAATCGGCATAGACCATCAAGGCGCCCGTATAATCCATCGCCTGGGAGAGACGCTTCAAAGCGTTTTGTCCCAATCGAATAGGCGCATCACCCGTCAACAAGGCAATCGCCGACGCTTTTGAGGTAGCCGCTATCGCGCGCAAAGAGGCACAAGTCTCGACCCGATCGATGTGTAGGGATTCAGTTCCCGCCACGCAAGGTTCCTTTTCGGAATAGAGCAATACGACACGCTCCACCTCCTTCAATGAGCGAAGGTGTTGAACCAATGGTTCCATGCCTTGGGTAAAGGGTAAGAAAAAGTCCACCATAACAAACTATTTATTCATCAGGAAGTTCACAATATCCTTCATCAACGCGTCACGCTCCGCCTGAGTGGTGATAGCCTCGAAAGGCACCGTGGAGACAAATGTCCTGTAACGTCCCTTGTAGGCCACTGAACAAGGCAAATTACTTCCCTCGAAAGAGTGTACAATCGAAGAGCCATTCACATTGTCCAAGGCATCCGGCGACTCCACCGCATACTGTGATTTACCCAATGTGGTATTAAACTTCAGATATTTTTGTGTGAAATTTTTATTGACGGAGAAATAATTAGAGATGAGACCATCCGTATCCACATCACCACGCATCAAGGTATATTTCAACACCTTCTCCGCAAAATAGATATCATCCTCGTCGCAGGAATCACGCTCGAAGATATCCGAAGCGATATAGGCGCCACTCACAAAGAGTTTGCCACCATGGTAGAGGTAGGTGCGCAGCTCCTCCTGCAAAGGTTTCGGGAATATCTTATAACGACTCTCCTGCCCTACCGTCGTCTCCTTCTGTTCGCCAAGAATCAAATCGACAAAGGCATATTTACGGATATTGAAATTAGCGTCAGTAATAGCTGATCTTGAACAAGAGACGTAGGAATAACCCGCATTCTTGATGGATTTACCATGTAACACAGGATAATCGAACGTATTACCCGCAATGACCACACCCTCGTAATCGACGCGGCAGGCACCATGTCCCGGATCGGCATTGCTGCGGAACTTCTGACGTTTACGGAAGCCTACCTGCTTGCCCACATAACTGAGATCGTAACGATCCGGCACACCCTGATCCTTATCATCCAAGAAACCGGAGTATTCACCCGTATCAAAAGACTCAGGTGCGGAGACCCGATCAAAACCATTGACAATCAAGGCCGTCTTTGCGGATGGCCCTTTGTAGATGGAGAGCACCTCGGAAGGGAAACTCTCTCCTCCCTCGTTCAAAGCCGCCACCTTGAAATTGTAGACCGCACCCGAATCGATCGGAACGACGAAATGGGGCGTCTCCACCACCCTTCCGTTATCCCAACCACCCTCATTACGGGAGGTGTATACCACATATCTGGTCGGCGTGGCGGAAGGCTCCAAACTATCCTCTTGGGCCTCCCAACTCAAAAAGGCTTTGGTACGCGCCTTGTCATAAAACTCCACACTGAAATGTTCCACCGGAAGAGGTTGCACCACATATTCCGACCCATTTTGGAAGGCGATGAATTTCAACATTGCCTTATAGATCGAACGGCTGACAAAGAAGCGGAAGTTAGGATCCAATCCATAGCGCATATCGGTGAAATTCTGGTGGGAAAGTAGCTCCAACAACATCGTCGGCACCTCCGGTACACGGGCCTCGTAATAGGAGGCGTCCACCATTTTTCTACGGGTCCAATCGCTACGGTAGACACGTTGGATATCCTCTACCACCTGCGTTTGGATCATGTCGGTCAAATCACGGCCCGCCAACCTGCGCTGTCCGTTCCAATACTCTTTTCGTCCGACACTCTCCGACATATAGATGGCCAATGTTCCAACAATGGTATCATTCAAGAGTTGCCCCGCATCGGTATGGAAACCCATGGAGAGGTCAATCGGAATATTTTTCCCCGGATGGTTCGGCGCCATCACGGAGCCTCCGATCAAGTTATTCACCCACTCACCGCGGGACATGTAATCATCCTTATAATCATTCAAACCAGCGTTCCGGGAAAAGATGGAATCAGGATATCCTGCCCATTGCAACCAATAGCGCGAACCCTCCAGATAACGCAATCTGTCGCTGACCGCCACAACGGTATCACCCTCAGCCGTCACCGTAGGACGTCCGATGTTACCCATACCGCCACCAAACTTCACCGCATCAGCCGTGATGAATTTGCCCGTACGTGATTGATTGGTCAAAACCACCATGCCGGATGATGGATGGAGACCTTCGCGGAAACGGAAGGTTCCTAGATAGATCCAAGTGCCGCCGCCCATCTTTTGGTTGACCACAAACTCTGTGGAACCTCCCATGTGGTTGACAATATAATGGGCACCCGTAGAACTCTCGGGCAAACTATGATAGGAGACATAGACCGCATACTCGCCATCCTCAGGGATTTCAGGCACCCAATGGACTTCGGCCGTCTTCTCCTTCTCCACCTTGATTTGACGATAGGTACCCATCCGGAATGGATGGTCACCCTCCACATACATCTTCTTCTTATTGGCGAATCCCAAGGAGTCTCCATTCATCCATACGGACTCCTCCCCGTTCAGCTCCTCATAGAGGTAATCACCTGGGGTATCATTATCCACCACCACCTCATGGAACTGATGGTCCCGTTCACGAGGAATCAGAACGTTAGCGCCCGCACGTTCCAACATCGGCGCCAAATAAGGAAGGACATATCCCAAAGTGTAAGTATCCTCCACGATTTGGAAGATACAAGGACGTTGCCACTGCCACTGGCTTCCCTTCGTGTTGGATTCAAAGTACCAACCATGGCTAGGCCACAAAGCGATATGACGGTTGAAAAGGCCCTTCTCCACCTGATAAGGCTTACTCAAGTTACGCACCAAAGGAGAACCTTTGTAACTCTCCACCGCCAAACGTTGCTTATCCGTCTTCAGTTTGGAACGGCTCCAATTAGGCACCAAATCATGCAACTCATAACGGTTGGTATATAACTTCAGCGTATAATTCTTGTAGATTTTAGGAAGATTCGCCCGAACGGAGTCATAGATCGCATCCACAATCTGCTCCCTCAAAGCGATGCCCTCGACATGCTTGGATAGATAGACGGCAATGCTCTTTTTGTCAGTATTGACAAATGAGCTATCGTTATTCAAGCGATTGTTTTTTAGGTGGGGATATTGGGATTGAAGGAAGGCATAAACAGGCACTAAGGCATTATCAACATCGCTGTTCTTTTGCGCATCAATCGATAAACAGCTGAAAATGAAAAGGATAATGGATGATATATATGCTTTCACTTGCTCTCTATTATTAGTACCCAAGATGAGACTCGAACTCACACAGCCTACGGCCACCAGTCCCTGAAACTGGCGTGTCTACCATTCCACCACTTGGGCGATTAACTAAGGTGCGAAATTAACCATTTTTTGTGGAACTTAAAAGAGAGTTCCCAAATCCACCACATTTAGTTTACGGAAATGATAGACTCTTAAGAGTAGGAATGATTACTTCGCTTTTTTCTTAGTGATACCGTAAGAGAGGATGATCTCATGGGTATTGGATGGCAAGTGGTTGTATTTACCCAAACCTAAGTCAAATGAGTATCCGAATCGGAATTTCTTCCATTCTACACCCAAAAGGAAGGCCATCATAGATGGGTCCATCTTACTATGCAAATCAGGACGCCAAGAGACGCCACCCCAAATGAAACGGTTGATGAAAACCATGGAACCAATCTCCAATACATTCATCTTGTTGTGGTGGATGTAGGAAATGGTCGGAGCCAAATCCACCTTGTCGCTCAAAGGAATCAGAGAGGTAACATAAGCATAAAGATGTCTACCATTCTTGAACGTGGTGGTCTCCTTGTTCAACAAATGAGTCATGGAGAGACCTAAAGTCCATACGGGTTGAGACAACTCGATACCGAAATCCATATCAGGTGATGCCTGAACCTCTTTCTGCCATGAATACTCTTCGTTATTGTAATCAGCGGAGTTCTCTACCTGATTCTTGGTGTAATCAAAGCTGGTAATATTGACACCAGCGCTTAAACCCATGGAGAGAATCGTGCGTTTGTTAAGGTCTATTTGATAAGAATAGGCCACCTTAGCATTGGTCGTGTTGTGGGCGACACCCATACAATCATAAGACAACGATAGACCAAAACCAGATTTGATTTTTTCCTCATAATCGGTCACATTCAAGACCGCTGTTTTAGGACCATTGTCCACGCCAATCCATTGGATACGACCATGAAGGAAAATATCAATATCATCGGTGTTACCGGTAGCGGCTGGGTTTTTATTGACACGAGAGAAAATCTCCTGAGACAATAACAGTTCATTTTGAGCACCTACCTTGGCAACAGCCAACATCAATACGAGCAATATGTAAATCTTAGTTTTCATCTATTCTCTACTTTTTGATGATTTCGATTCGTCTATTTTTCATTTTATCAGCCTCAGTCCTAGGATACTTCACGAGCGGTGATGTATTGCCCTTTCCGTCATAGGTGATGCGATCCTCGCTAATGCCCATCGCCACCAAACGCTCCAATATGGTGCTAGCCCTACGAAGCGATACGGAATAGTTATGGGACTCATCACCCTCCTCATCGACATAAGCGATGATCTCCAACCTAGAATAGGATGATTTATTGATAAACTCATAAATACGTTCAAACTCATCCTCGTAATTTTTCGCCAACTTGGCGTTATCAAACTCAGCGAAGAAGGTACAAGTGTTACCGTTTATCTCCAAGACATTGGGTTGAGTAGGCATCTTGTAGGAGAGTTCGACGTTATCCACAAGATCCTCGTCCTGGTACTCCATACGGTATATGAAGTTCTTAATCTGTCGATTGGAAAGGAAAAAGACAAACTTATTCAAACAAACAAAGTTGCTTTCGTCCGCATTGGAGTTAAATATCGGCTCCACTAATGCGACAGCCTTATCTGAAGACAAACGCTTCTTGTAGAAGTTGTGGCCCTTCACATCACACTTACGGTTGGAAGAGAAGAACATCATCGTGTCTCCCACCACAAAAGGGAAATCCTCATCGGAAGAGGAATTCACCTCGGCGAAATTCTTAGGTTTGGTCCAAGAGGTTCCATCTGAATTCTTTTCGATGTACCAAATATCCATACCGCCCTTTCCGCCCGGCAACTCGGAAGAAGAGAAGTAGAGACGTTTGCCATTATCGGCCAACATTGGATTGTACATATGCTCCTTCTTTCTATTCTCTCCTTTGTACTGCCAACGGCGGTAAGCGAAAGCGGATCCTTTGCCCATCTCCCGAGCGGATGAGTATCCAGCTATCTTCAATTCACCCTTGGAGACCCAAGCACCATTCTGCAAAACCGCGCTGCAAAGCACACCCTTGGAAGAGTAATAAATCGTGTTATTGGCGAACATGGTAAATTGCCCATCCATAGACAAGGCGGACAAATCGCTCATTTCACGCATCTTTGTGATCTCGTTCTCGGAAACCCTTCCCGAGAAGACCTTACCCGCCCTTTGGAATACGAGATTCTCGTCCATGACAGAAAGTGCGGTCACAGACTCGTAAGTGTTGGCGGAAGAGGGACTTATGATATAATCCTTCTTGAAATTCCTATCCACCGCATAAGATTGGAAACCCCATGCCAGGAAGAACAAAACCAATAAGTATATTTTCTTCGTGAACATCATTTTTGCTTTAATATTTCAACTGTTCCCTTATATTGTTTACCGTTCGCATCCCAAAGGACATAGACATAAACGCCAGCGTCAGCATCCTCTCCACGATATTTACCGTCCCATCCATTGTCTGAGTTAGCGATCAATCGTCCATATCTGTCGTAGATGAATACAGGATAACCAAACATGAATATATCGTTGATACCATCCTTCGTGTAAGGCGTGAAGGCTGTCGGAATGGTGAGCTCTGTCACATTCGCATACTCATACGCACCCATGCAAGTCAAGAATAATCTAGACTCGCCTATTTGATCGACAATAAGATTAGAGACCTCCCTCTTGAAACGGATGGATCTGCCATTATTCAACACATCAGAAGCGAGCGGAAGAACAGGCGTGAAGCCCAATGCGTAATCCAAATCCCATGTTCCGCCAAACAACTCCTCCATGGCGGTCAAAGAGTTTTGGATATCATAAGACTGCGCAACGGAAGCATTCTCAGGATAAAGATTGTATTTAGAATCCACCTTGCCTTGCTTACTTCCATCGCAAGCGACGACACCGCCCGCAAAGATATTTCCGGTCCAATAGTAACTACCACCCGAAACAGAAACAGGAGCAAGAAGTGTATTGTGCGTCAAGACGCAACGGCCGTTGAAGATACTTGGCAACGAAATCGCCAACTCACCATCCAACGCATTAGGATCCGCCGCAAAGGTTGAATTCACAGCCTTCAAGTAACTCAATTCGCCAGCGGCCACGCCAGTTTGGCAAGAATCGAATGTTACAGCATTGAGATACAATGAATCCAACTTATCCGCCTTAACACCGACACCATACTTCATGAGCGTATTCTCCACTTGGAACATAACGCCAGACTTCTGCGCCTTAATCTGCAAAGAAGTACCACCACTAATAGTCACACCAGATATGCTGAAGGTACGGGCCACAGAAGGCGCATAGGTGATAACCGCAATTGAATCGGACTCCGCGCTGACATCTTCACCGGCTACCGCTCTGGTGAAGATAGTACGCTCTCCCTTCGGATTAGGAACGGCGGAGATATCCGTCACATTAGCGTCATAACCACCCACAATATTCACCCATCTATCAGTATAGAAGGTTGCGATAGCAGTATCGGACGCGGAAGCCAAAGCCAAGCTTTGATCATATACTGGATGGTAAACACCCGCTGCGACATGGAAAGTCGAATTGTTACGTACTCTACCGAATATTTCAGCGAAGGTGGTGTCTGACATGGCATTTTGCCAAGAAGAACCATCCTTATTACCAGATCCATTTTGTTTTACATAGTAGTGATATGGCGCACTGATTTTACCAGTTCCATTCTTGGGCAAGACGGTCAAATAAGCTGTAATAGGATCCTCACCACCATAAGAATTTAGAGCTTTAGCATTTATCACCTTATATCCCACCTCGTCATAGCGTACATTATCAAGATAATAAGTGTCATGAACTAAAATTGTATCATAGAGAGTACGATGCTGCGTGTATCCATCCAACTCAATAGCACCACGACAAGTCATCGGATAACGATTCTTACCATATTGATCCTTGGACATAGAGGATTCCCTATTCACTCTGATTGAAGAACCATCCGACAAGGTATCCCTAATCATCATATAAGATTTTGTGAAATTACCTTGGTAGGCCATCGCATCAAGTTTTGTCAATTGACCAAACAAACCTGTGCTGACTGTATCGCTTGGATCGATATCAATGGTAAGGAATCCAACCGTGCCAAAAAGGTTTTCATGAGAAGCCATAACATCATTGCATTCTTTAAACTCAGGCTTCTCTGTGATATCCTCTATCAAATTAGCGGAAACTTCTAGATTTCCAGCAGTGATAATTAACTTACGTAAAGTATTGTGCGTCAAACGAACTTTAGATCCGATCATTTTTGTCTCCAAAGAGTAGAATGAACTATTCTCGACTGAGCAATTAAAGCAATTAGCATAAACTATACAATCGAATGAGGAACGTTTGATAGCGATCGAAGGAGTAGGTTCCATAATAGGGCCCTCGAATGTCACAAATTTACCATTCATATCAAAGTCACAGGCCTCCAAGACACCTCTAGATCTGATAGCCTGAATGGTTAATGAATCAGTGAAATTTTTGAATCGGCAACTCATCAATTGGAATACACTTCCCTCGAAAATCATTTTCGAGTCGTTTATTGTTCCATTCGCAGTAGATGAATTACTGAACTGGATACGATTAAATTCGGTAATATCAGCTGAGGCCTGATTCTTCACATAAACAAGCGTATCCAACTTTTCAGTTCCCAAACATCCTGAAAGGATAGGCAATGAATTATCATCCAAGCCATCCAATGCCTTTACACTTACACATCTATCGGAGTAGAATCCCTTAGGAGAAAGGCCACCCGCCAACGTGTCATCCATATTATACGGATAGTAGGTACCACCTTCCACAATGATGAAGGTTGATCTACTAGGCACCTTGCCGAAAGAGAAGGCGAAAGAGGAGTCACTCATGGCATTCGCCTGGGAAGAACCATCCTTCAAACCAAGACCATGCTGTGATACATAATAGTGTAAAGATGCGTCATCCTTCGGCAAAACAGTGACAGTTCTGCAAGTCACTACCTTACTTTCATCCTCTTTAACAGTGGTCGTACAATGTTGGTGTACACCAATTTGCTCAAATGCGATGCCATCGATAGACTCATGAACAATGATGGTGGTATCCTCGCCTTGCGTAGTAATCACCATGCCCGGCAACTCGAAGGCTCCCGCACAAGTCTCGTCATATCTCGCCCTTCCATTTTGGTCGGTTTTCACATCAGCCAAACGAGGTGAACGGATCGATTGGCCAGCCACAGAGTCTTTCAACAATGCGATGGTACGGGTGAAGGAGCCGTCGGCATACTTCGCCTCTTCATCCAAAATAGCCGCAATCTCATCGCTACTAACAATGATGTTTTGAGTGGCATCATAATCTTCTACACTCGTAGACATCACATTGTTAAGACAAGACAACTTCGTCACCGTTGGATTTCCTTGGATTGATAAACTATTTATGATGTTGTTTTTAAGCTTACAATCACTACCTACTTTGAAGTCCGCATTTTTGATGGTGTTGTGTGTCAACAATCCTTTGTTTGACAATACACCTTTTCCAAATTCCGCCACACCAACAAACGTATTATTCGTCAATTGATAAGTTCCCGTAGAAATTGTTACCGGATTTGAGAATGAACTACTAGAAACAGTCAATGAGTCTTCCTCATCACCTCTAACAATGACTAGTCCACCTACCACATCGCACATAGAGATCTGTGTTTTGCAGGAATCAATCACCAATGCATAATCTTTATTCTCCTCAAAACGAACCTTTTCCAAGACAAATCTTACATCCTTTTCTGTTGAAGTGAGGTGGAGAGCACCGCATGTAGAATTAGGATGATAACAACTATTTCCAGCGACAATGACATCGGAAATTTTCACCTTACCCTTTTGGGTTGGTGATATGTGAATTACATCTTGACCAAAACATTGCGTTCCTTCTATAACAACTCTACCATCAAATATAGTTGGGTATTGGGCAACATCGTGAGTTACCGACAAATCGTCACTCGCAGTGGCAGGATAACCGCCAACAATGTTCACAAGTTTTTCTGTATAAAACTCTTTTCTGGTGAGAAGATCCGAAACATGATTGTTATCCACACCATTCTCGTCATAAATCGGATGATAGGTTCCCTCAGCAATATGGAAGGTAGCACCATCCTCTACCCTGCTAAAGGCAAAGGCGAAGGCACTGTCGCTCATGGCGTTCGACCATGAAGAACCATCACCGGTGCCATCACCATTTTGTTTTACGTAGTAGTATAGATTTTCACCCGCCTTAGGCATAACAACAACCTTTCGGAACATTGTGTCTACACTTCCATCCTGGTAAACGACCTTATCACTCCATTCCGCATAACCAATTTTATCATATGAAATAACAGAACCATTATGGGTCGCAATAGAATTTCCTTTATAAACAACCGTATCTTCAAGTTGAACTTTTCGTTTGTACTCCGGATATTCGTATGCACCTGGACATGCCTGAGAGAATCGATTAAAGCCAGTTTGATCCACTAAAATCTCTCTGCGCTCAATACGGATAGATGTACCATCGGATAAGACATCACTCTTCAATGGCATGGTCTGAGTATAGGCACCTCTCTCTCTTCTATATACAGGATCTAAGTGATCCTCTTCATAAACAAACATATCCTTTAACCATGACTTAGGCAAACAACGGTTGCCTTCTATCGAAGGAGCTTTCTCTTCTGTCTCGTCGTCATATACAAAGATGTTATCGATAGCTTTCGTTGTTTCAGAAGACATAACTCTCTCTGTCACAATCGGACTTTGAAATATATTACCCACTAATGTATTTGAACTTGTGTTTTTCAAGTCCGTTGTTCCTATTGTATTGTGAGTTAAAACATTGATTCCCTCTTGGCTGCCGAATGTATAATAATCATACAAATAAACAATTGTACTATTTGATATATTACTTTTCGGCATTTGCATTGTCAATGACTTAAAGAAGCAATCTTTCACAATCAAAGAATCGGTTCCTGCACCTTTCAGAGAAGCTGGACTATTCACATCGCATGAATCCATTTCCACACCACAATATTCCGTGCAGACAGCATTTGTAGTCGTTCCCGCAAATTTACATTGTTGCAATCTTAGTTTCACACCAAGAGTCATGGTTTCAACGTATAATGCGGTCTGCTCGGTAGAAGATCCTCCAGTGACTCCCGTTGTTTGGAACTCAATACCCGAGATGTTAATTGTGCCAGCCGTTTGGGGCACTAAATGAATGATTCGAGCTGATGGGTTCATTTCCACATCAGAAAAATCACCTGTCAATATCGCCTGGTGTTCAATGTCAGGAACAGACTCATCAGTCGCATCGGAAGGATAACCACCTATAATGTTCACAATTTTATCACTATAAAAATTGCGGCAGATCACAGGCGTACCCGAACGAATAGGCACTGAACATGTGTCGCAATATGGTCTATACACACCCTCCGCCACATGGAAAGTCGCACCCTCCGGCACCTTCCCGAATGAAAAGGCAAAGGCGGTGTCATTCATCGCATTAGCCCAAGATGATCCATCACCATTTCCGGAACCATCCACCTTCACATAATAGTGAAGCTCGTTGCTCTCCTTGAAATTAGGACTTGGCTTAGGCAATACGGAAATCCTACGCACAAAGATGGTGTCATACATCACGTCTGACTCATTGTGCTTGATAGTATCTCTCCATACATAGAGGTCACCAGGCTTTACGAATCTTTCAGTGCCACCAGCAACCGGAATCTTCGCATCATGCAAATCGAACGCAAAATCATACGCTTCCCCATCCTTGGATTTGGTCCAAGATTTCAACGCAGACTTGGAAGCGTTGAGAACATAACTGAACTTACAAGAATCGAGCGCCATCGCCGTGTCTGAAAGTTCAATGATGCGCTGGAAGAAGCCTATCTCATAGGCACCAGGACATGTTGCATCCAAACGAGTCTGACCTATTTGATCAAGAGATAACGTACGATTAATACGAATTGGCTTACCATTAGGCAATGTGTCCTTCAGTAATTTAACCGTTTGTGTAAATGAATTATCAGGATAAGTCATGGTTGGCGACTCCCCTCCCCAAAGGCTATTCACCTCTTCTCTTGTGACATACATATTATCCTGATCCTCCACAACGTCATCATCGTTCATCACAACAATATTATTAGAAAGCGTAATAGGAGCTTTGACCTTAACATAGGAATAAATTATATTTCCTTGTAATATACCCTCCGTATTAGGATAATATGTCAAATCAAGAATTGTACTATTCTCTATACTTCCCTTTGTGACATTACTTTCAGAGTTAGTTTCAAATACAATCTTGTCGATTGTGCTATTCGCAATGTAATATGGATAATAACCCACATTGATTTGGCAACTCAAAGAGGTATTATTGACAATCAGAGAATCGGAGGATAAGCCGGAGATATCAACTTTAGATTTCTCTTTACCATCACCCAAGGATACAAAATCACACATGCTAATCTTTCCGCCACAAGAATCAACATTAAGCAAACGAATAGCATCTCCAGTAAAACGACATGAATCTAGTCGGAAAGTGACACCATTACTCTTAGGATCTATAGATAACAAATCCTTACATTTATAGATACTTGTTAGGGTATCTATAAAACGCACACCCGATATGTGAACCTCACCCGATTGCTGAGGTTCTATTCTCATAACACCATTAGCACTGATCGATTCTGTAATAGCAGCCGAGAATATGGTATGGTAACTTGTATCCGTAACAGGGAACTCTTCAGCATTATTAGAATATCCTCCAATAACAGACACTAATTTTTCTGTATAGAACACCCTATCCATCAAGGCTTGGTTAGTGGAAAAATCATATTTGCCATTCTTATCATATACCGGATGGTACACACCCTCCGCCACATGGAACGTCGCACCACTAGGCACCTTACCGAAAGCAAATGCAAAGGCCGTATCACCCATGGCATTAGCCCAAGAGGATCCATCACCCGTACCATTTTGCTTCACGTAGTAGTTCAAGGTTTCACCCGCAGGGTTTGGCAACACGTTCACTTTGTAGTGGACATTATATGTATTGCCATCATCTTGTTTTTCCTCCTTAATCAACTCTGATTCTCCAATTTGAGGGAAATCCTCACTAACTGAGAAAACAAGCACCTTATCGCTGTAGATTTCTTTGGTGTATCCTGCCAACTCATAAGCACCTGGGCAGGTGTTGAGCGCACGATCCTTGCCGGTTTGGTCCGTCAAAATTGTTCCGCGAGGGATACGGATGGAGGTTCCGTCAGGTAGGGTGTCGCTAACAAGTGCATATGTTCGTGTAAAGCTTTTGCTATTATAAGCCATCGACATAACACCCGACTCGAATAGTGATGCAAAATCAGCAGCACTAAGTGTCTTATCGTTTACATTTACCACATGGGTGATTTCTCCCTCAATAAAAATATTACTATCACCAGATACTACAGCCTTTGCATGAGACACCATGGCCACAATATTTCCATTTAACTCACATTCACTATTAGGAGAAACGAGTAATGAATCAATTGTGGAATGGTCAATCGTTCCTTTGCTAGAGACAACAGTACCTGTAACGCTACCTATAGTGATCCTCTTAATAGAGCTATTCACAATGGTGTATGTATTACCCAATACTTTCACATCACAATTCAGCGAACTATTCTCAATAATCAATGCATCCGTTGAGGTGCCAGAGAATGAAACCCAATAATCAATGCCTGAACCTGGTTCACAACCAAAATCACACATATTAATTTTACCTCCACAATCCTCTACAACCAATGGAGATCCATGCAATTTCTCAAGACGACACGAATTGAGTTCAAAGGTAACACCCGCTACTTGAGGCGCAATATTTAACGCCGCCTCTGTAGAACTCATGGCAAAAGTATCCTCAAAATGAACGCCCGAGATATGAATTAGACCAGCCTTAATAGGTTCTAATTGCATGATACTGCCAATCTTATGACCACTACCCAACGGAATAAATCCCGAGAACACCGTATGGTATAATGTGTCAGGAACAGACTTGTCATTAGCATCTGCCGGATAACCTCCTATAATATTAACCGTCTTGTTGGAATAAAATACTTTTTGAGAAACCTCTCCTACACTCGAACCGAGTTCCTCTCCATTCTTATCATAAATAGGTCGATACACTCCCTCCGCCACATGGAAAGTCGCACCCTCCTCTACTCTACCGAAGGCATAAGCGAAGGCAGTGTCACCCATCGCATTCTCCCATGAGGAACCATCTCCCGTACCATTTTGCTTTACGTAATAGTTCAATTTGCCATCGGATTTTGGCAATACGCTCACCACATATTGAGTTATCAGATTGCAACCATTCTCACCCTCTGACGTAACCTCCTCGGTGAAACGTCCAATCTTTTCAAATTTCGCATCCGGCAACTCCTTGATCGCCATGCCTAAATAGATGGTGGTATCTATTTTAACCACTTGATCTTCGCAAACATTCGGCGCCGCCTTTCTCAATACGCATCCCTTCAAGATAACTGCGGAACCCTCTCCCGCGGAAGAGACAATAACTGGCTCTGCGGCTGCAGACTCCAATACGACACCATCCAAGGTGATCTCCGCCTCCGTAGGTGCTGTGACCTGAACCGTCACGCATTCGTTCTCCTTAGTGGATACAGAACCGCTGATCACACTCTCATTATTGAATGGATCGCGCACCGTGTAGTCATCGGCCACATAACCTCCTTTTACATTGGTCATCAATGGCTGAGGCTCTTTCGCATTCAAGAGGTATTTACCCTCACTCAAATGGAAAGTGTCTTTCTGATAGGCTTCATCGGAAAATTTGCTGACGAAGGATTTCGCATTCTGGGATTTTGTCCAAGCAGAACCGTCACCCGCTCCAGTCGGTGTGACATAATAGTTACTATTTTGCGCCTCCACACTCAAGAAAGGGAGGATACATAGAATCAATAATAGTCTTAACGTTCTCATCGTTAATATTAATAGTTTGCTCACTTTATTCCACCGTCACACGAACCACATCGCAAGGTCTAAGCAGTATCTTTCACAATGGTTTTTTACGACATTGACCAGACTGACATAACCCCAACACACGATTGCAACTACCTCACTTTTTATGCTATTTTGTGGAACAAAATGAATTGTATGCCAAAAAATTTCCGCGAAGTTAATAATTTTTGTTGATATACAACTCGAAAAAGGGTAGACTTGGCAAAAGTTGGAGGATTTTTTGATTTATTTGGGGGAGGAGAGCACATTGTTCCTCCAAACTTCTGGCGGGAGGCATGTCAAGGGAATCCCCTCGTCCATAGAACGTGGATGAGGTGGGTATATCAGGTCTGGGACAATCACTCCTCTTGCTCGTAATAGTAGGAATAATCGCCCCCCTTCATAAACATCTCACGGCTAGTGATATCACCCGTTAAGGATTCACGTAAAAGATTTTTTATCGCGCAAGCATCCGTCATGCTATCTCCCATGGCCGCCAGATATTTTTTCTTTTCTATTAGACTCCAATCCACACACTTCCTCAAGTTCTTTTTGAATATCCGACTTTGTCCATCAATGCTATTGTCGTTACTGGTCAACCAATCAATAAAAGTTAAGGCTTTCGTATTGGGGAAAGAGAAGGCCAGTTTGCGTATAGCGTCCATGTCCATGACATCGGTATTGTATAATTTGCCATCAGCCGCTCTTAGTTTCAGTTGGGTAGTGGCACTAACCAACTCGCTACCCTCCTTCTTCAGCTTGGCTTTCAGGTACTTCCAATAGTTACGGTTCTTCTCGTAATCTTCCTGTTGATTGAATGCACCTATCACATCCAAAACAGAGAAGTACCACCGCTGAGTCTCCTCACTCCAGACAGCACGCACCTCTTGATCGTTATAAACCGTATTGAAACTTTCTTCATCCTCTTTAACTCAAAAAAGTAGTTTTCCCTGCCCCGTTACAGCCGCTGATTATGTATAGGTTCTTCTCCGTCATGCGATTTTAGTTTTTGCAATTATAGTGAAAAGCGGCAAAGGGAGAGAGCGAAAATCGCATCACTTTCATAGCGGGATATCACATACTCAACTTTCGCATTTGTCCATTTGACTTCCAGCCAGAACCTTTGCGAAACTTGGGTAATACATCATAATCCGCTATGAATGACTAAAAATGCGTCTTCATAGCGGATTATGCGGGAACCGTTTGATGCCCCCTTGGGAGAGGCTCCGGTCATTTTAGCAAGCAACACAAAGTCAAAATCCCCTCGAATTAGATGATTTCGGGTTGAGTAATCAATTCTATCTCTCCTGTGGTAAATTCAAAAGCGAGGCCATCTTCCGTAGTGGGTGACTCACAAAGCCAAGCAATACGACCTTCGTCATCAATAAACAACTCCGTAAAAGTAATCAATGTCATCACCGAATCTCTTGTGACATTCTCCTTCTTCAACGTCTCTGGAAGTTTCAGGAAACTACTGAACCAATTATACGAACTCAAGAAGTATTCTAACGTGACATCCTTAATTTCCTCCCACAACGTACCATTAATTTCCAAATACTTCCGATAAGCATCACGCATCTTATCGTTGAGACACTTTTCGTCAGCCCTAATGGTTAACGGCAATATACGAATCTTTCCAGCCATTCTAACAATAATGGTTTTATCATACCCCATATAACTTGGGAATAAAAGCCCTAACACGCCATCTCTTACTTTCTCCTTCTTACTGAAAGAACGTAGTTCATCCACTC
>JAKSKY010000059.1 GCA_024401515.1 Paludibacteraceae bacterium
GCGATCTGCTAAAAGAGAACGGCATCGGACGACCTTCCACCAGAGCCAATATCATCGAAACCCTCTTCAAGCGCAACTACATGCGCAAGGAGAAGAAGAATATCTACGCGACGCAAACAGGCATCGACCTCATCAATACGATCCAACAGGAGTTGCTCAAATCCGCAGAGTTGACCGGCCAATGGGAGAAGCGCCTACGCATGATAGAGAAGAGCACCTACGACAGTGCCACCTTCATGACCGAACTGAAGGCTATGGTAACGGAGATCGTGCAAAGTGTGAAATACGACAACGTCCGAACCATCACCATAGAGGAGAAGAAAGAGGAAGAGGAGAAGAAGAAAAAAGTATCCAAACCTCGTGCGAAAAAGGAGAAGACAGAGAAGCCTCAACAAGAAGAGAAAGTAGAGCAATCTATAGCAGCGTCCACACCACAGCCCAACCCAACAGAGGCACCCGCTCCTACCACAATCGTTGGAATGGCTTGCCCACTCTGCGGGAAAGGAACCATCATCCAAGGAAGAACCGCCTATGGATGTTCGGAATGGAAGGGAGGATGTGCACTCCGCATTCCTATGGAAGTGGATGGCAAACAACAAAGCGTGGCGGATTTGTTGAGTCAGATAAAGGCTCTCGGCAACCATTAAAAAAGGGCGCCCACCCAAGAGCGCCCTATCACCGCATACAGACGGTTTATTTTTCTGTTTTGCCCATTACGGAACAGCCACCTTCACTTTGGCTCCGTTGATATTTACGACATAAACACCCGGCTTCATGGACAAGGCATATTCACTGCCCTTATACACCATAGCGCCATCTACGCCATAAACGACATATTCCGCACCATCGCACTCCACGAAAAGCATCTGCTGAGAGACGTACACTTTTCCCTTTGAATCAGCGGATAGGGAAGATGAACCTGTAGCACAAGCTAGAAACTGGATGAACGCTGTTCCTTCTGGCATAGAGAACCCTGTAAACTCACTGTGATCGGAATTGAAACTCTTTGTTTCCAAATTCTCTCGATGACCCGTCAAAATGTAATCACAGAGGTTACCCTTCCCATAAATGTAGTCGCATCCATACCAGTCCATACTTTTACCATTATGGATCCATATAGCATCTCCGACAGAGGCCTTGCATCCATAAATGACAACGTTGTCTTCAAATCCATAAGGATGACCATCACATACCACAGACGCATCACCAATTTCCTTCCAATCTCCATCATAGATTGCACCTAAATCTGAAGGATAATCATCTGCATAGTCCTTCGCATTTTTGTACGTGAGGTAAAAAAGATTACATTCATCCTTCGACGTTTCTCCATAAGCGTTTAGGCCTATCAGAGAGGAGAGTAAGACTCCCAATGATAAAATTGCTTTTTTCATGCTATTTCACTTTAATTAAACACACGGTTATAAAATTCCTCTTCCCGTCCAAGAGAAGAGTTTGAATATCAACCAACGATTTGATATATATATTCTTTTTGCAAAGAAATAAAAAAATACAATTCCACAAAGGGAATTTTCGAACTTTATCGCAAAAAAAAATCGGAACCTCTTTAAGAAGCTCCGATTTCAATCCTTGCATATCCTACTCTTAAGGGGAAAGGGAACTCCAAGGCTCCCTATAACCGCACACAGACGGCATATCCTATCTTGCATATTACGGAACAGCCACCTTCACTTTGGCCCCGTTGACATGTACAACATAGAGACCAGGCTTCATAGACAACGCATATTCGCTGCCTCTATAAACCATAGCGCCATCTATACCATAAACGACATATTCCGCACCATCGCTCTCCACGAAAAGCATCTGTTGGGTGGCGTACACTTTTCCCTTTGAATCAGCGGAAAGAGAAGGTGAATCTGTGACACACCCTCCAAACACAATGAACGCTGTTCCTTCAGGCATACGAAAGCCAGTCCACTCACTGACATCGGAATTGGAAGTCTCTATTTCCAAAGGCTCACGATCGCCTGTTAAAAAGAAATCACATAGGTTACCCTTCCCATACAAGTAATAACAACCACCCCATTCCGGATTCTTGCCATTATTGACCCTTATCTTATCTCCGACATTGGCTTTGCATCCATAAATGGCATAACCTCCTGAGTCATATGCCGAACCGCCACACAGCTCTGACTCATTACCCAATATCACCCAATCTCCATCATAGATATTAGATAATCTCATATCATCACCATAGAACTCCGCATCTTTCCAAGTGACATAAAAAAAATTACAGTCATCCTTCGACGTTTCTCCATAAGCGTTTACGCCTATCAGAGAGGATAACAACACTCCCAATGATAAAATTACTTTTTTCATGCTTTTTTTTAATTAAACACACAATTATAAAATTCCTTCTTCATCCAAAGTGAAGAGTTTCTATATAAACCAACGACTTTGAT
The DNA here is from genome assembly GCA_024401515.1 of Paludibacteraceae bacterium. GTDB lineage: Bacteria > Bacteroidota > Bacteroidia > Bacteroidales > Paludibacteraceae > UBA1181. Next base: position 2,421 of record JAKSKY010000059.1, read on the forward strand.
ATATCTATTATTTTGCAAAAGAATAAAAAAATTCAATTCCATAGATGGAATTTTCGGATTCAACACAAAAAAAAATCGGAGCCTCTTTAAGAAGCTCCGATTTCAATTCTTTCTTATCCTACTCTTAAGGGATTCTCAAACCGAAACAAGCGGAGAAAGAACGACCCTTAAAGGCTGGCTCGTAATCACGTGCGTTCATGTTCTTGCAACCAAGCTCCGCATTGACCTTCAAAACCATGAATGAGAAGATAAAACGAAGACCGCCGCATACACCGAAGTCGAAACGGTTCAATCTTGGATTCTCTCCGCCATATGTTTTATACTCCAAGGTACTTACACCAGACTTCACCTCATATTCCTGGGAAGTTTGGGAATATGAACCTGCGATACCCACACCGAAATAAGGTCCGGCGCAGACTTGCATACCGAATTCACGGGAGAATGGAATATTAAAGGCGAACTCCATCGGAGCCTCAATAGACATGGCTGTCACATCGTAATTCCAAACATATCCACCTACATTTTCGCCATCCACGTAACTGTCCGCATCATAGGCGTTATAGGTAAATCCCTTGCTTTCAAAGGTCAAAGAGGGCAAGAAGGATACATGAGAGAAGAAGATTGGCAAGTCACCGCCAAATCCCGCACGGAACAACACCTTATAGTCAGCCGTCTTATTGCTGATTGTACTATAGGTAACACCACCATCTACGAGGAAATGAGGTCCGTCAAATGGTGAGAATTGCTTGTATGGGCTAATTTGAGCGCTTGCTCCGCAAAAGCACAATACGGCTGCTAATACTGCTAAAATCTTCTTCATATCTTAGATACAATAAAGTTCGTTATAAATTGACGTGGCGAATTTAATGAATTTTCACAAAAAACAAACCACATTTTTCTACTTTTCTTTCCCCGTATAGGTCAACTCGTCGTTCACCATACGATACATATATTGCTGGATTACGGATTTCAAACGCTTTTGCATCTCCTCTTGAAGGGAGGATCCATCCGACAAATCTTCCAAAAGCATTCGGTCGCGTTTGAAATCATAAGCCGAGCGAACCCGCTCTCCATCAAAACAAATCATGAGCGAATCCTGCAAATATTGATAAAAGGGCGCATTGTACATCACCGCCGAATTGGAGGCGATACTATCCAAGCAATTCTTTCCAAAAGCCACATAAGGTTCATCATAATGCAGATAGGACAACACCGTCGGCATCACATCAATCTGTTGCGCCAATGCGGAGCTTTTACCCACCAACGAATCGTCGCCTGGCGCAAAGAATAGAATCGGCACCTCATAATGGCCCAACTGGGTCAAATACTCCGCGTGTTTGGTCTGGTTGGTGTGGTCCGCCGTGAACACGAACAAAGTGTTTTTATACCAATCGGAATGGGATGCCCGCTCAAAAAAATGGCGCAAGGCCATATCTGAATAACCTATACATGGATGAATGGGCATGGTTCCCTTCGGGAAGGTGTCCCGATAAGCCTCCGGCACACGGAATGGATCGTGGGAGGAAGCGGAGAATATGGCCGTCATAAACGGTTGTTCGAAGCGATCCATCTCACGGGCGAAGAATTGGAAGAAGGGGTCGTCCCAAATGGCCCAAGTACCATCAAACTGGGAATCGTCGTCAAACTCCGTCATACCGAAATAGTCATCAAAACCAATGGATTTCGCAAAAGATTGGAAACCCATGGAACCATTAGGCGCACCATGGAAAAAGGCGGAATAATATCCCTTCTTTTTCAAGAGGCGAGGCATACCGTCCACCCTATTCAAGGCGTAATTCGTCGTCACATAGGGCTCGACGAACATCGGAATGCTGGCTAAAACGGAAGGCATGGCATCGATGGATTTACGGCCGTTCGCATAAGAGTATTTAAACGTATATCCCTGCTGGAACAAAGAATCCAAGAAGGGGGTATAACCGCGATAGGTGCCATTATCCAAATCCCTGTTGAAGAGGCCCATGTGCTCCTTGCCAAAACTCTCCATAATAATCACCACCACATTTTTAGCCACGAAAGGTTCTTGGGCATTGGGCTGGTGGATCGGCGTATAAAGCGCTGCCGCCTCCTTCTGATCCGCAAAATAATCAGGCACCGTAAACTTCTGGCGTTTCGCCGTCCTTATCACACAAAAGGGGGTATTCAAAACAATGGCAGTCTCCTCCGGTTTATCAACATACTGCATCGCATTGGCCACAGCCAAGGGGCGCGTGTACTTTCCCCATCCGCCACGAATGCCCACGACGGCGCCCAACGCAGTCACCGCCAAGAGGGAGCATCCCACCACATAGGGAATCCAGGGTTTCGACGCGGAAGAGGCCACCCTATCGGGGCGGAAATAACACTTCCACAACAAGAAAGCCATCAGGAAGAAAAAGAGGGTGACGTACCAATAATTGACGATGCTATTCAGGAAAATCGTCATCATATTTCCCTCGTTCGAGAACTCCGAGAATACGGAGAGCGTCGTACGTCTATTGGAGAATTGATAATAGACACAATCGCCACTATTGAGCAATACCCCTAACAAATTAGGGACATAATAGAGCCACTTGGCTACGGTTTGATACCCTTCCCTACTCCGCCATGGAGAGGGTAGCAACATCACCACCATATAGGCGATGTTCAGATAGATACAAGCCGCCAGATCAAAACGGATTCCCGCGGCCATCAAATGGAGCAAACGGGGAAAATCCACCGTCGGATAGGCGGATTGGTTGACAATATAGAAAAAGACCCGGCAAAGAGAGAGTACCAACATCGCCAACGCGAAATTGGCAAGCAGCGCCACGAAGGGCTCCCCTTTTACTCTTTGCCAAAGATGTTTCATGATCACATGGCCTCCTCACCGATCAAAGTGGCGGAAGTGGCGCTTAGCACCTTCACCTTCACGAAATCACCCACCTTGTGGGTTCCCTTAGGGAAGACAACCACCTTGTTTTGCGAAGTTCTACCAAACAATTGTTCGCGGGAACGTTTGGAGAAGCCCTCCACCAAAACCTCGAAAGTCTTGTTGATGTCACGTTCGTTGCTCACCGCCGACATCTTCGTCTGCAATGCGATGATTTCGTTCAAACGGGCCACCTTCACCTCCTCGGAGATGTTATCCGGCAAATTCTTGGAGGCGAATGTGCCAGGACGTTCAGAATATTTGAACATAAAGGCTGAATCGAAGACAACCTCCTCCATCAAACTCAATGTGAGTTGTTGATCCTCCTCCGTCTCATCATGGAATCCGCAGAAGACATCGGTGGTGATACCGCAATCAGGAATGATACGGCGGATGGCCGCGATTCGCTCCAAATACCACTCACGGGTATATTTACGATTCATCGATTTCAATATCTTGTTGCTGCCCGATTGGACAGGAAGATGGATATGACGACAGATATTAGGATAGGCCGCGATGGTCTCCAAAATCTCATCGCTCATATCCTTCGGATGTGAGGTTGTGAAGCGGACCCTCATGGTTGGATAGGCCTCAGCCACCATTTTCAGCAATCCGGCAAAGGTCACCTTTTCGCCGTTTTCAGTCTCATAACAGTATGAATTCACATTTTGGCCGATCAAAACGACCTCCTTGTAATTACGCTTCTTCAAATCCTCGATCTCATTCATGATACTGCTCACCTCGCGGCTACGCTCACGACCTCTTGTATAAGGCACAATACAATAAGAGCAGAAATTATTACAACCGCGCATGATGGAGACGAATCCAGAAATGGATGGTCCGCAAAGACGCTTTGGTATGACATCCGTATAGGTCTCCGTTGTGGACAACTGCACATTGATCGCCTTTTCACCCGCCTCAACAGAACCGATCAAGCTTGGCAAATCCAAATAGGCGTCAGGGCCTACCACCAAATCCACCACACCGGTCGCCAGCAGTTCGTCCTTCATTCGCTCCGCCATGCAACCCAACACACCGATCAACAAGCCCGCGTGTTTACGTTTCATCTGTTGGAAAGCCAGCAATCTACCATGGATTTTCTGCTCCGCATTATCTCGGATGGAACATGTGTTCACGAAAATGGCATCCGCCTCATCAATGTTTTCAGTCACTTCATAACCAGCGGTATCCATGATGGCAGCCACCACCTCACTGTCAGCCACATTCATTTGGCAGCCGTATGTCTCCAAAAAAAGTTTCTTCATTTCTGCTACTTTTATAATGCGCGAAGATACAAATAAAAAACACTCATTTTTCAATAATGGGTTGTTTTAATCATCAAGTTACGTTACTTTCGCGTAATACTAAAGTGTCTATGAACATGTTCAATATATTCAAGAAATTCGGCAAAGGGGAAGCGGAAACAGGCGTAACCATCCACGAGAAATCCGTTAGCACAGAGCGACAAACCATGGATTTCCAAGAGGGATGCATGGTTCTCCGCACGGAAGGTCTGGTGAAACAATATGGCAACCGTATCGTGGCCAACAACGTCTCCATCAACGTCAAACAGGGAGAGATCGTCGGCTTGCTAGGTCCCAACGGCGCGGGAAAGACGACCACTTTCTACATGACCACAGGACTAATCGTTCCCAATGCGGGTAAAGTATTCCTTGACGACCAAGAAATCACCAAATACCCAGTCTACAAAAGAGCCAGAGCCGGCATCGGATATTTGGCGCAAGAGAACTCCGTATTCAGGAAGATGACCGTGGAAGACAACATTCTTTCCGTTTTGCAGATGACAGATTTTTCCAAGGAATACCAAAAGCAAAAATTGGAAAGCCTCATCTCCGAATTTAACCTTGGACACGTAAGACACAACTTAGGAGACCGACTCTCCGGCGGTGAGCGTCGTCGTACCGAAATCGCCCGTTGCCTAGCCATCGAGCCCAAGTTCATCATGTTGGATGAACCATTCGCCGGTGTGGACCCGATCGCCGTACAAGACATCCAAGACATTGTCTGGAAGTTAAAGAGCAAAAACATCGGTATCCTGATCACCGACCACAACGTGGACGAAACCCTATCCATCACGGATAGAGCCTACCTCCTTTTCGACGGAAAGATTCTATTCCAAGGCACACCGGAGGAATTGGCCGCCAACCCTATCGTTAAAGAGAAATACTTGGGCCGCAACTTCGAGTTGAAGAGAAGAATGCCCGCAGACAATTTGTAATATAGGACGATGAGACATCTACAATTCGCCATCTCGCTTTTCGCGTTGTTACTCTCAACCACAACGCAATCATGCCGGAAAGAGACACCCGTAACCGTGGAAACGGAGAAAAAGGTCGAGACGAAGGCAGTCGCTGAAACGCAGGCCATCCCAGTGGCCTTCTCTGCGGACTCCGCCTATCAATACGTTTGCGGACAGTGCGAATTCGGTGCGAGAGTACCCAACTCGGAGGCTCACAAAAAATGCGCGAAATATTTGAAGGAAAAGCTTTCGTCATTCGGCGCAGAAGTGCAAATGCAGACATTCACCGCCACCGCCTTCGACGGCAACAAACTCAACGCCACCAACATCATCGGTTCATTTTTCCCTGAGAAGGAGCGTCGCGTCGTCCTCTTCTCCCATTGGGACTCCCGTCCATTCTGTGACCAAGACTACAAAGAGTTTCAAAAGCAACCTGTGATGGGCGCCAATGACGGCGCGAGCGGCGTAGGCGTACTATTGGAGATTGCCAGACATTTTCAGGAAAAGGCGCCCAATGTCGGCGTGGACATCATATTCCTTGACGCGGAGGATTACGGAGATCCCCACGGAGAGACAGCGGACAGCTGGTGTCTAGGTTCCCAATATTGGGCTAAACACCCAACCTACAAGAAAAAGCCAGCCTTCGGCGTGCTTTTGGACATGGTGGGCGGAGATCAACCCTACTTCGGCATCGACTTCACGACAGCGCAATACGCGACCGACATCGCCACCCAAACTTGGCGCATCGCCAACTCGCTGGGTTACTCCTCCAGTTTCCAATACCAAACCACCAGTCAGTTGATCGACGACCACGTCTATATCAATGAAATAGCGGGCATTCCAACCATCGACATCATCGATTTCGATACCAGAAGAGGATTCCCCGCCACTTGGCATACCCATTTGGACACGCCGGAAAACATCAGCAAGCAAAGCCTAGACATGGTGGGCAAGACAATTACTACGCTGATTTACAAAGAATAAGCAATCGAAAAGAGAGGTTCCATCTTTCAAAAATAATTATTTTCGAAAAAATTAGGGGCAAATATTTGCGAATATAAAAATAATACCTACCTTTGCATCGCAAAACAAAACAAGAGTGTTTGTTTGAGAAATGGCGGATTCGTCTATCGGCTAGGACGGATGCCTCTCACGCATCAAAGAGGAGTTCGATTCTCCTATCCGCTACCAAGAGGTTTCAGCGATGAAACCTTTTCTTTTCAAAATATAACAAGCCTTAGGGCAAGCATGGCGGATTCGTCTATCGGCTAGGACGGATGCCTCTCACGCATCAAAGAGGAGTTCGATTCTCCTATCCGCTACCAAAAGAGACCTCTGACGAGGTCTTTTTTTTTGTCTGTATGTATGATATTACCGACGGCAAAGGCAAAACAAAACGTTGAGACCCAATAGGACACACAAACAGGACGTTCGCAACACACCACTACACGGTTTTCCGCACCACAAAGATACTCACCTCATAAAGCAAAACAATCGGCAAAGCCACCACCATTAAGGTGAAGACATCGGAAGTAGGCGTTATGATGGCGGAAAGAATTAGCACCACCACAAAGGCATGCCGACGATGGGCGGACATCCAGGAGGCATTTATGATGCCAAACTTGGCCAAAAGCCAGCAAACGACAGGGATCTCAAACATCACCCCCATCATCAGACAAAGCATCAGAAGCGTGGAAATATAGGATTCCAAACTGATTAGATTCTCGACCTCCCCACTCACTTGATAAGTGCCTAAGAAACGGAAGGTCAAAGGGAAAATCACAAAGTAAGAGAGCAACGTCCCCACCACAAACAACAAGTAACCAGCCAAGACAATAGGATAGGTGAATTTCTTCTCCTTTTCATACAAAGCTGGCGATACGAATTCGAATATTTTATAGACCACATAAGGAGAGGCGCAAATGACACCCGCGCAAAAAGCCACCTTCATATGGGTAATGAACTGTTGCGCCAGACCGGTATTTATCAACTGCACGGAGAAACCCTCCATTTCACCACCCATCATGGCGGAAAGGCGGGCCAACAGACGATAGGTTACGAAATCCGCGCTCTTGGGCGCCAACACGACCCCAAAGAGTTCATCCTTAAAGAGGAATGCCGCGACGGAGGCCACCACGGTCACGACCAATATACGCACGATCGCTCCGCGGAGTTCATCCAAATGGTCCCAGAAAGTCATTACTTCTCAGTATCTTCCTTTTCTTTATCCTTATTCTCCTCTTTTGGGTCCTCCAAACCATTCATGCCATCCTTGAAGCTCTTCACACCCTTGCCCAAGCCTCGCATCAACTCAGGAATCTTCTTGCCACCGAATAGGAGAAGAACCACCAAAGCGATCACTAAGATTTCTTGAAAACCCAAACTTCCTAAAAAGAGTAATGTATTCATACGTATAATCCTTATTATAGACGACGGAAACATTCCGCCTCCCATCTCGAGAACAACCATTGTCCGTCAAGAAACATGACGCGAAGATAAATAATTCATTCCAATCCCCATAAAAAATAATGGCAACTCCACCCTACCGCACAATCTTATTTATTATATTTGCACACTAAATTTTTAACACGGGTGGCGTTTGTAGGCCATCCATAGAAAATAAAAAGATATGATTAAAGTTACATTCCCAGACGGATCCGTACGTGAGTATGAAAACGGCATCACTGGTATGCAGATTGCGGAGAGCATCAGCTCAAGATTGGCACAAGAGGTGCTTTCCATTAGTGTAAATGATGAAGTGCGCGACTTGAACCGTCCTATCGACGAGGATTGCTCCATCAAGCTTCACAAGTTTGAGGACGAAGAGGGCAAGCACACATTCTGGCACACATCAGCCCACTTGATGGCACAAGCCATCCAAATGCTCTATCCTAACGCGAAATTCGGTATCGGTCCAGCGATCGAGAACGGATTCTACTACGACATCGATTTCGGAACAGAGGTTTTGAAAGAGGCTGATTTCGCCGCTATCGAGAAGAAGATGGCTGAAATCGTAGCCACCAAACAAACCTTGACCCGCAAGGAGATCTCCAAGGCAGACGCTTTGAAGATGTTCGGCGACAGAGGCGAGGTTTATAAGACAGAGTTGATCAGCGAGTTGGAGGATGGCAAGATCACCCTTTACGAGCAAGGTTCATTCACTGACCTTTGCCGTGGTCCACACTTGCCAGACGTATCCACTATCAAGGCGATGAAGATCACCTCATTGGCCGGCGCTTACTGGCGTGGCGACGAGAAGAGAAAGCAATTGACCCGTCTATACGCTATCACCTTCCCTAAGAAGAAGATGTTGGACGAGTACCTTGCCTTGATGGAAGAGGCTAAGAAGCGCGACCACCGTAAGATCGGTAAGGAGCTCGGCTTGTTCATGTTCACCGACATGGTAGGAAAGGGATTGCCAATGTGGCTGCCAAAGGGTACCGCCCTTCGTCTCCGCTTGGAGGATTTCTTGAAGAGAATCCAAAAGAAGTTCGGTTACCAACAGGTAATGACTCCACACATCGGAAACAAGGATTTGTATGTGACTTCAGGACACTGGGATCACTACGGAGCAGACAGTTTCCAACCTATCACTACACCCGAGGAGGGCGAGGTTTACTTGTTGAAACCAATGAACTGCCCTCACCACTGTATGATCTACAAGTGGCAACCTCGTTCTTACCGTGACCTTCCTTTGCGTTTGGCGGAATTCGGTACCGTATATCGTTACGAGCAGAGCGGTGAGTTGCACGGATTGACCCGTGTACGTTCATTCACACAAGACGACGCGCACATCTACTGCCGTCCAGACCAAGTGAAGGACGAGTTCATCCGTGTGATGGACATCATCTCCATCATCTTCAAGGCTTTGGATTTCCAAAACTTCGAGGCGCAAATCTCTTTGCGTGACCCTAACAACAAGACCAAGTACGTAGGTACTGACGAGAACTGGGCGAAGGCGGAGGCTGCCATCGTTGAGGCTTGCAAGGAGAAGGGAATGCCTGCAAGAGTGGAATACGGAGAGGCTGCCTTCTATGGTCCTAAGTTGGACTTCATGGTGAAGGACGCTATCGGCCGTCGTTGGCAATTGGGTACCATCCAAGTGGATTACAACTTGCCAGAACGTTTCGGTTTGGAATATGTAGGTGAGGACAACCAAAAGCACAGACCAGTCATGATCCACCGTGCGCCATTCGGTTCAATGGAGCGTTTCGTGGCTGTATTGATCGAGCACACTGGCGGTAAGTTCCCATTGTGGTTGACCCCAGAGCAAGTGGTTGTATTGCCTATCAGCGAGAAGTTCAACGACTACGCGCAAAAGGTAGTTGAATACTTGGACGCTAACGACATCCGCGCCATCGTGGACGACCGCAACGAGAAGATCGGACGTAAGATCCGCGACAACGAGGTGAAGAGAATTCCTTACATGTTGATCGTCGGAGAGAAAGAGGCTGAGAACCAAGAGGTATCAGTCAGAAAGCAAGGTGGCGAAGACCTCGGCTCCGTGAAGTTGACAGACTTCGCGGCCAACGTGACCGCAGAGGTGGAAGCCATGATCAACAGCTGGCAAAAGAACTCTTAAAAATTAAGAGTTAAGAAACGTCAGTTCGACGAAGTCAATTAAGAATTAGAGAGGTTCTCTAGTAAATAGAAAAGAGGCATCGCATTGAGTTGCGATGCCTCTTTCACATGAAATCGACAACCAACATGGTGCTTGTTCAAAAAAAACAGCAATTAACAAGAAAGAAAAAAGCACGAAGTTGCATTTAGTTCAGTTAAAATTACTAAATTTGCAGTCGATTTTAAAGAATCGGTGGCGGGCAACTCCTCGAAAAAGAAGAAGCCTTAAACCAAATTAATTGATAGTCAATAAGTTAAACTAAACAATAGGAGGAAATAGTTATCGCAACAAAACCTTTCATTAAGAGAACAGATGCGAAGGCCAATGGCGCAAGCAATGGCAGTACGGGCAAAGAGGCTCACCGCATCAATGATCGAATCCGTGAAAAAGAGGTTCGCCTCGTAGGAGAGAACGTCGAGCAAGGTGTTTATTCAATCGAAGAGGCACTTCGTATCGCTGACGAGCAAGAGTTGGATTTGATTGAGATTTCTCCGAATGCAGTTCCTCCAGTTTGTAGGATTGCAGACTATCAAAAGTTCTTGTATCAACAGAAGAAGAAGGAGAAGGAAATGAAGGCCAAAGCCACTAAGGTAGTGGTGAAGGAGATTCGTTTCGGACCTCAAACTGATGATCATGACTACGACTTCAAGTTGAAGCATGCGATTGGATTCCTCCAAGAGGGTGCTAAATTGAAGGCATACGTTTTCTTCAAAGGACGTTCCATCCTATTCAAGGAGCAAGGTGAGGTTCTTTTGTTGAGATTCGCCAACGATTTGGAGGAGTATGCGAAGGTAGACCAACTTCCTCAATTGGAAGGCAAGAGAATGATCATCCAACTTTCTCCTAAGAAGAAGAAATAAGAGATTTTCTTAATATATTAATTTAATTTACAAAACAATGCCAAAAGTAAAGACTAATTCCGGTGCCAAAAAGAGGTTTGCCCTTACCGGATCAGGAAAGATCAAGAGAAAGCATGCATTCAAGCGTCACATTTTGACGAAGAAGACAAAGAAGCAAAAGTTGGGATTGACTCACAGCACAGTAGTTTCTTCTGCTGATGTTAAGAGTGTAAAGAGCATGCTTTGCTTGCGTTAAAAACTTATTACTAATCGATTGTTTAGCATGAAGTTCTCATTCAATTGAGGCGCTAACGGTCACAAAAATTTAAGAAAATGCCAAGATCAGTAAATCACGTTGCTTCTAGAGCAAAGAGAAAGAAAATTTTGAAACTCACCAGAGGTTACTATGGTGCAAGAAAGAACGTTTGGACAGTAGCAAAGAACACTTGGGAGAAGGGTCTTTTGTATGCTTTCCGCGATCGTAAGAACAAGAAACGTAACTTCCGCGCATTGTGGATCCAACGTATCAACGCTGCAGCTCGTTTGGAGGGTATGTCATACTCTCAATTGATGGGCGCTATCCACAAAGCTGGTATTGAAATGAACCGTAAGGTATTGGCTGATTTGGCCATGAACCAACCTGAGGCATTCAAGGCGGTTGTTGACAAGGTAAAGAACGCTTAATCGTTTTTTCACCGAATAAAAAAGGGGAACTTCCGAAAGGAAATTCCCCTTTTCTTTTATGAAGCTGGCCTCAAACGACAAAACTCAATTCCAATATTCGTATTCGACGATGACGCCACCAACCAAAAAATATTCCTTCTTATTGGACGGAGAATATAAACTATAAAAGCTATCCGAATCCGCATCATATGCGGTATAGTATTCCATTCCACCAGATAGATATCGGGAATCGAAGTATTTCACTTCCGTGAGATTATGATAATAGTCATAGTCAAAAGTAGACTTCAAACAAACGGAATAATTTCGGAACAAACGGGAAGATTTTATTCTGCCATATCCGTCGAGCCGATTCTTATCCTCTTCCGATCCATATCCGTTTTTAACCTCCCGATGTTTGATTGTATTCCCCCTATAGCGATATGCTCCTACTTCCGCAGGAGTTCGCTTGGCTATTTTCCTTTGAGACATAATCACCTGGACATCAACAATCTCTTTCCCGTCGTAAAATAGAGTTTTCTCATCGTCCTCCGACATTTCCATTTCATCCAAAGAGAGCTGAACGACCTCGTCATTAGCCAACACAGCATACGTTTCGTAGTCTTGCTTGATATAAGAAACTCCACTGCCAATGTAGTGTTTGTATTTTTTCACCAAACCATTCCTGTTATAGTGCGTCTCCATCAAGTCCCAATCTCCTTTCACTTTAGCGTCCTTCCCTTTTGAAGGAGTCTCGCGTAAGTGTTCGCACTTCTTTATCGTACCATCTGAATAATAACGCAAAGAATTATCGGACACGCAAAAATTGTCAATTCTAAAGAGACGTTCCCGCTTTACCCTATTTTTACCATCATACTCGTAAAGGGTATAATGAGCATATCTTCCCAGTCGACCATTATCCTGTTTTTTCGTCAACAAACCGTTCGCATCGTAGGTATAATGATAATCATGAAGGGGCAACCCATTAGACATCTCAAGGCTTCTTTCCAACTTGCCCGTTGTCGGATGATAGTGGTTGACCACCTGTGAGAGCGTATCCATGTTCGGGCCAAACATGACATGAGACAATTCTTCGCCCGACGCATTATACAAGACAGTTTCCATCTCCTTGGATTTCCCCTTATCTGTTTCCGAGATTAAATTTCTAAATTCGAGTTTTCCTCGCTCATTGTAGTTGAAACGTTCCGTCTCAATATGCTCTCCCCATGAATAAATCCTTTTCTCCGTCAAAAGGCCGCGCGAATCATAAACAAAAAGAGTATCACGCATCCTTTCCGACATCGTATCGCATTGGACAGAAGAACGAACTAGATGACCTTGTCGGTTATATCCCTTCTTGTAAATGAGATGGGTAGACGCATTATAGCATTCAATCCTATTCCCCTTACCATCGTAACGGAAGGAACTTCGTAATAGTCCCTTCTCAAGACGATCACCCACCATCCGAGTACCATAAATCCGAACAGTTTTCACCGGACCACGGAAGCCATCTTTCAAGACCGTCGATTCCTCTTCAGAGGGTTGGGGGAGATCTAGCTTCAAGGCAGCTGACACCTGAGATAGAGACAAAACCAATGAGCCTAATAATATGAACGTAAAACTTCTTGTATTCATAAGCGCAACATAAACTTAAACACACTTTGGATACTACAATATTATTCGAAATATTCCTTGTCGTCAAGCAAGCACGACCAAAAAGCAATATTTATAGACGAATCTCGGGAAAGAGCGGACCAACCCCGAATCTCCACACCAACGACAAGCAGTCTTAAAACGACACAGGAGACCCCGAAAGAGATCTCCTGCGCATACGTCACCTAAAAGGAACGCACCATTATATCTTATATCTCACACACGTGTCAACGACTACTCAAAGAAATACAATTGTTGAGCGTCTACCGCAGATTCTGAATTAATGATATGTGAGAACAATTGGTCTCCGCCCAATGGCTCCTCCATTGGCTCTTGAAGTACCATATCTGGTTCTGGCTCGGCATTCGCCGCACTAACTTCACATGTATTATTCAAGTGATTTTGATAAACTACTGCTGCAATAGCACATACACCCAACACTGAAAAAATTGCGATTACCTTTTTCATGGTCGTAAACATTTTAATTAGACCTACCATTATTAACACTGATGTGAGTGACTTGATCATCAACCCAACAATTCAAACTTACATCTTATCCGCGCCAAATCCAAATCCCGGAACCACTATTTATCCACACAAACGCACTATTTATCGGATAACAACGGATGCCAATTTTATAGGCATATACCCCTATCGGAACTATCCGAAAACCAATTTTGACAATTTAAAGGGGCAATATCAATGCTACAAAACATCTTTCTTCAAGACGGGCAGATGGGCTTTTCAACCATCCTTAGAACTTCCCCAAAATAGGACAGGAGACCCCGAAAAGAGATCTCCTGTCCATGGACGGCGCACTCATATGCGCACCGTTATTTTTTCTATACCCACACGTGTCAACGACTACTCAAAGAAATACAATTGTTGAGCGTCTACCGCAGATTCTGAATTAATGATATGTGAGAACAATTGGTCTCCGCCCAATGGCTCCTCCATTGGCTCTTGAAGTACCATATCTGGTTCTGGCTCGGCATTCGCCGCACTAACTTCACATGTATTATTCAAGTGATTTTGATAAACTACTGCTGCAATAGCACATACACCCAACACTGAAAAAATTGCGATTACCTTTTTCATGGTCGTAAACATTTTAATTAGACCTACCATTATTAACACTGATGTGAGTGACTTGATCATCAACCCAACAATTCAAACTTACATCTTATCCGCGCCAAATCCAAATCCCGGAACCACTATTTATCCACACAAACGCACTATTTATCGGATAACAACGGATGCCAATTTTATAGGCATATACCCCTATCGGAACTATCCGAAAACCAATTTTGACAATTTAAAGGGGCAATATCAATGCTACAAAACATCTTTCTTCAAGACACCGCTAATGGTCCGTTCAATACCCCTGGAACTTCCTAAAAACAGGACAGGAGACCCCGAAAGAGATCTCCTGTCCTGCTACGCCATACCTTTATAGGCGCAACATTATTCGTTATATACTTACCTACGTGTCAACAATTATTCTAATATGTATTGTTGAGCGTCTACCGCAGATTCTGAATTGGTAATGGATGAGAACAATTGGTCTCCACCCAAAGTTTCTTCTACTGGCTCTTGAAGAATCATGTCTGGCTCTGGCTCCGCATTCGCCGCACTAAGCTCACAAGTATTGTTCAAGTGATTTTGATAAACTACTGCTGCAATAGCACAAATACCCAACACTGAGAAAATTGCGATTCCTTTTTTCATGGCCGTAAAATTTTAGTTAAACTTACCATTAAATAACACTTACATGAGCGATGTAATCATCAACCCAACAATTCAAACTTAAGCGATATTCCCCCTAAATCCAAATCTTCGAACCATTATTTTTTCACAAACCTTAACTATTTGCCGAATGGGAATTGAAGCCAATTTTATAGGCATATATCCCTCCCAAGACTAACAGAAACGTTCATTTGGCAATTTTCAGGCGTAAAATCAATGCTACAAAACATCTATTTTTCATACGCCAGTGACAACAAGTTTTGAAGGTATGTTTTAGAGCATTTTTCCACCGAATAGGGTTCAATCAAACGATACAATCATCCCAAACATACATTAAATAATGAATCATCACGGTTTGTTCCAATGAAAAGCGTATCTTTGAACAAAAACAAGAAAGCAATAAATATATACAATAATGAAAGGACAATCAAAATCTCCTTGGGCATGGGTGCCCTCCCTCTATTTCGCGGAAGGCATCCCCTACGTCATCGCTGCGACCACCTTCGCACTCATCATGTATAAAAGGTTAGGCATGTCCAATGCGGACGCCGCGCTATATACCAGTTGGCTCTACCTGCCATGGGTCATCAAACCCTTCTGGAGTCCATTCGTCGATGTTATGAAGACCAAACGGTGGTGGATCATCACCATGCAGTTCTTGATCGGAGCCGGACTTGCTGGCGTCGCGTTCTGCATACCGACAGGCTTTTGGATCCAAAGCACCTTGGCTATCCTCTGGTTGGTAGCCTTCTGCTCCGCCACACACGACATCTCGGCGGACGGATTTTATATGTTGGCCCTGAACGACAATCAACAATCGCTCTTCGTGGGCATCCGCAGCACCTTCTACCGGATTTCCATGATTGTGGGACAGGGTGCCTTGGTAATGTTGGCCGGATATTTGGAGGAGAAGACCAATAACATACCTATTTCATGGAGCATCACCTTCTTGACTAGCGCGGGTATCTTTCTGGCCCTCGCGGTTTACCACTTTTTTGTATTGCCTAAGCCGGCAAACGACCAAAGTGTACAAGGAAAGGAACCGATACACTCGTTCTTCTCCTCTTTCGGCAGTTTCTTCTCCAAGAAGGGCATTCTGCTCTCATTGGCATTCATCCTGCTGTTCCGTTTAGGAGAAGCCCA
>JAKSKY010000006.1 GCA_024401515.1 Paludibacteraceae bacterium
AGGCGACGGAGAAGTTGGTGAAGATGGGCTTTGTCGTATTGCCTTATTGCCAGGCGGATCCAACGCTTTGCAAGCGTTTGGAGGAGGCGGGTGCCGCTACCGTGATGCCACTTGGTGCGCCAATCGGTACCAACAAGGGATTGCAGACGCGTGATTTCCTCCGCATTATCATCGAGCAAGCCAATATCCCAGTGGTAGTGGATGCTGGTATCGGTGCGCCTAGCCATGCCGCAGAGGCGATGGAGATGGGTGCTTCGGCCTGTTTGGTGAATACAGCGATCGCGGTGGCGGGTGATCCTGTCGCTATGGCTGTTGCCTTCAAGCAAGCGGTTGAGGCGGGTCGTATGGCCTACGAGGCAGGTTTGGGTACCCAAGCCGATAATTTCGTGGCAGAGGCCTCGTCTCCTCTCACATCGTTTTTGAATTCTTAACTCTTAACTCTTAATTCTTAATTCTTAATTAACATTATGAGTCAACAGATAACATTCCCCCGTTCCGAAAAAGTATATTTGAAAGGAACCCTATTCCCTGATATCCGTGTGGGTATGCGCCAAGTGGAGCAAGTGCCCAGCACCAACTTCGTGAACGGTGAAAAGGTGATTACCGAGAACCTTAAGATTATGATCTACGATACCAGTGGTCCGTTTAGTGATCCCAATATTGAGATTGATTTGAAGAAGGGGTTGCCTCGTATGCGAGAGGCGTGGATCACCAACCGCGGTGATGTGGAACAGTTGTCGGAGATCTCCTCCGAGTATGGCCGTATGCGTCGTGACGACAAGAGTCTCGACCACCTCCGTTTCGAGCATATCGCATTGCCTTACCGCGCGAAGGCGGGTAAGTGCATTACCCAGATGGCCTATGCCAAGGCGGGCATCGTCACGCCAGAGATGGAGTATGTGGCGATCCGTGAAAATATGAACTGCAAGGAGTTGGGCATCGAGACCCATATCACACCTGAATTCGTGCGTGATGAGATCGCCGCTGGCCGTGCGGTCCTTCCTGCCAATATCAACCATCCGGAGAGCGAGCCGATGATCATCGGACGCAACTTCTTGGTGAAAATCAACACCAATATCGGAAACTCCGCCACCACCTCCAGCATCGACGAGGAGGTGGAGAAATCTGTTTGGAGCTGTAAATGGGGTGGCGACACCTTGATGGATCTCTCTACAGGTGCCAACATCCATGAGACCCGTGAGTGGATCATCCGCAACTGTCCTGTGCCAGTGGGCACTGTGCCTATCTACCAAGCTTTGGAAAAGGTGGATGGCAAGGTGGAGGATCTGACATGGGAGATTTACAAAGACACCTTGATCGAGCAGTGCGAACAGGGTGTGGATTACTTCACCATCCATGCGGGTATCCGTCGAAAGAATGTCCACTTGGCCGATAAGCGCGTCTGCGGTATCGTGAGCCGTGGTGGTAGTATCATGAGCAAGTGGTGCCTTATCCATGACCAAGAGAGCTTCCTATACGAACATTTCGATGAGATCTGTGATATCTTGGCCCAATACGATGTGGCGGTCTCTTTGGGAGACGGTCTCCGTCCGGGTTGCACCGCCGACGCCAACGATGAGGCGCAATTCGCTGAGTTGGATACTTTGGGCGAGTTGGTGCTCCGCGCGTGGGATAAGAATGTGCAGGCCTTCATTGAGGGACCTGGTCACGTGCCGATGCACAAGATCAAGGAGAATATGGAGCGTCAGATCGAGAAGTGTCACAATGCACCGTTCTATACGCTCGGCCCGTTGGTGACTGACATCGCTCCTGGCTACGACCATATCACCTCCGCCATTGGTGCGGCTCAGATCGGTTGGTTAGGCACTGCTATGCTTTGCTATGTGACGCCGAAGGAGCACTTGGCTTTGCCGGACAAAGAGGATGTGCGCGTAGGTGTGATCACCTACAAGATCGCCGCCCACGCGGCCGACTTGGCGAAGGGACATCCGGGCGCGCAGGTGCGTGACAACGCTTTGAGCAAAGCTCGCTACGAGTTCCGTTGGAAAGATCAGTTCGATTTGTCTTTGGATCCGGAGCGCGCACAATCCTACTTCCACAAGGGAAAGCATGTGGATGGTGAATATTGCACCATGTGTGGCCCTAACTTCTGTGCGATGCGCCTCAGCCGTGACATCAGAAAAGGAGAAAAATAATTCTTAATTCTTATTTCTTAATTCATAATTAAGTTGTGTTTTCAGACGAATTATTAAAAATAGATTGGGACGAGACAACGGCGAAGATCGCCGCGAAAACCGATGCGGATGTGCGTCGTGCCTTGTCAAAGGAGCGTTGTGACGTGGAGGACTTCATGGCTTTGATCTCCCCAGCTGCGACTCCCTATTTGGAGACGATGGCTCGCCTCAGCAAAAAATATACGGAGGAGAGGTTCGGTAAGACCATCTCCATGTTCATTCCGTTATACATCACCAATTCTTGCACCAATTCGTGCGTCTATTGCGGTTTCCACATCAGCAATCCGATGGCTCGTACCATCTTGACGCCGGAGCAGTGTGAGGATGAGTACAAGGCGATCAAGAAGCTCGGTCCTTTCGAGAACCTTCTGATCGTGACGGGCGAGAACCCTGCGAAGGCAGGAGTTCCCTACATCGCCAAGGCGTTGGATATCGCCAAGAAGTATTTCTCCAATTTGAAGATTGAGGTGATGCCTTTGAGCACGGAGGAGTATGCCGAGCTGACCAAGCATGGCATGAACGGTGTGATCTGCTTCCAGGAGACTTATAACCGCGCCAACTACAACATCTACCACCCGAAGGGCATGAAGTCCAAATTCGAGTGGCGATGCAACGGTTTCGACCGTATGGGCCAAGCGGGCGTCCACTCCATCGGAATGGGTGTCTTGATCGGTCTGGAGAAGGAGTGGCGCACCGACATCACCATGATGGCCTACCACTTACGCTATTTGCAGAAACATTACTGGAAGACCAAATATAGCGTGAACTTCCCTCGTATGCGTCCTGCGGAGAATGGCGGATTCCAACCCAATTGCATCATGAGTGACAAGGAGTTGGCGCAGGTTACCTTCGCCATGCGTATCTTCGACCACGATGTGGACATCTCTTATTCCACCCGTGAGCCAGCCTTCATCCGTGACAACATGGCCTGCTTGGGCGTGACCACGATGAGTGCGGAGAGCAAGACGGAACCAGGCGGATATTACACTTATCCACAAGCTTTGGAACAGTTCCATGTGAACGACGAGCGTACCGCTGTGGAGATCAACGCTCGTTTGAAGGAGTTGGGTAGAGAGCCCGTTTGGAAGGATTGGGACAGTAGTTTCGATGAATTGAAGCTTCAAAAGAATTGATATGGGTGAGTTGACTGAACGCTATCATCGCCAAATCCTCTTGCCTGAACTAGGGGAGGAGGGTCAACGAAAATTGCGCCAAGCCCGTGTGCTATTGGTGGGTGTGGGAGGTCTCGGCTCTCCCATTGCCCTCTATTTGACAGGTGCGGGTGTGGGTACGATTGGATTGTTGGATGATGATGTGGTCAGTGTCACTAACCTGCATAGACAAGTCCTCTATGCTGAAACGGAGGTGGGGCAATCGAAGGCGGAGTGTGCCGCCAAGCGCCTTGCCCAGTTGAACAGTGAGGTGCGTTTGGTGCCTCTTGCGTGTCGGTTGACGGCGGAAAATGCGTCGGAGATTATCTCCCAATACGATATCGTGGTGGATGGATGTGATAATTTTGCCACGCGCTATGTGATTGACGAGGTGTGCCGACAGCAAGGAAAACCATATGTTTATGGATCCATTCAGGATTTGGATGGACAGGTAGCCGTTTTGGGTGTAGGGGAAAATCCTAAATATTACACAGATTTGTTCCCCCAAGAGGAGGTAGCCGACTATGAGCCTTCCAAAGCGGTTTTAGGTGTGACACCCGCCGTGGTGGGAAGCGTTGAGGCGAATCAGGTGATTCAATTGATTGTCGGTTTCGGGGACCCTTTGGTCAATAAATTGTGGAGCATCGATCTGCGCTCCATGAATAGCTTTATCGTAAATATTTAATCTCCAAGAAGTATAAGAAAATATGTATAAGAAAATTATCAATCCTTGGTTAGGTGTGGAGGGGTACAACTGTTTCGCCTGCTGTCCGACCAATAGCATAGGTCTTCATTTGGACCTCTTCGAGGATGGGGAGGATATCGTTACCCGTTGGAGCCCTAATGACAACTACCAGAGTTATGTGAATACGCTTCATGGCGGCATCCAGTCGCTCTTGATGGATGAGTTGGCGGGATGGGTGATCTCCCGAAAGTTGCAGACCATTGGTGTCACTTCCAAGATGGAGGTGAAATACATCAAGCCGGTCTCCACGAAAAACAAGGTGATAACCGTCAAGGCCCGACTCAATAAGATGATGCGTCATGTGGCCTTTATCGATGCGGAGATCTATGATGAAACGGATACCTTGTGTACCCAAGGCCAGTTGGTCTATTTCTGTAAAACCAAGGAACAAGCCGCCACGGAGGGATTCCCTGGCTGTGAAGTGGAGGAGTAGGATGAAGCTGGTTGTCATCACGATGCCTGATTTTTTTGCGGACGAGGCCCAGTGCATAGAGGCTTTGTTCCGAAATGGTCTGCAATATTTGCATCTCCGCAAGCCCAAGGCCTCCGCGGAGGAGTATGGCGCTTTGTTGAGGCAGATCGATTCCTGTTATTATGACCGAATTGTTTTGCACGATCACTTTGAACTGCTTGAAAGGTTTCCTCTGAAAGGGGTGCATCTCAACTCACGCAATCCGCAACCTCCAGTAGGTTGGTGCGGACATGTCTCGCACTCCTGCCATTCGTTGGAGGAGGTGATAACTTATAAAAATCAGTGCGACTATCTCTTCTTAAGTCCAATCTATGATAGTATTTCCAAAGAGGGATATGGTGCCACTTTCACAGAGCAGACATTGCTTCAAGCGAATAAGGAGGGTGTTATCGATGAGAAAGTGGTAGCGTTGGGTGGTATGACGGCGGAACATCTGTCGGCTGTGAAGTCTTATGGTTTCGGCGGTGCGGCCTTCTTGGGTTATGTTTGGCATCCGTTTGTTCAGGATGGATTGGAAAAAGGAATCGAAAATTTTGGTGCAATATTAGAGAAAATATAATACCTTTGCGTCGTTAAAATTAGAAAATGTTGATTCTTATGCTTACTATGATTGTTTATTATCATTGCAATAAGGGTAAACGCAATGAGTTTGTAAAGGCAATTGCTGCGGCTGATATTGCAGCGAAGTGCCGGGCAGAGAATGGATGCAAACAGTATGATTACTTCCTTCCGTTGAACGACGAAGATACCCTTCTCTTGGTGGAGAAGTGGGAGAGCGAAGAGGCGCAGAAGATCCACATGACGACGCCTCATTTCCAATTGCTATCATCCCTGAAGGAGCGTTATGTGGAGCGCGTGGGGATAGAAAAGATCTTGCATGAATAATAACTTGCACGAATAATAATATAAAATAAATATTATGAAAGCTTTGGGTATAGTGGTGGCAGTTCTACTGCTGCTTGTGGTGGCTTTTGCCATATTCTTTTTGAAAATATCGATTTATAAACGGGTGGTCGGTGTCAGTGAAACGGCCTACCGTGAGAAGATGCTTCCCGCTTATGCCGACGCATTGGCTTGGTTCGACTCTCTGCGAACCCAACAGAAGGTCGAGGATCGCTACTTCACCAATGGGGAGGGGCTTCGCCTGCACGCCTATTTTATTCCCTGCGAAAATGCTGTGGGTAATGTAGTCTTGGCGCATGGTTATTCGGGATGTGCCATCCAAACCGCACCACATGCGAAGATGTATTTCGAAAAGTTCCATTACAATGTGGTGATGGTCGATCATCGTGCCCATGCGGGTAGTGAGGGCAAGGTGATCAATATGGGTTGGAAGGAGAGTCTGGATGTGCTCCGATGGGCGGAGTTGGCGAATGAGTCATTTGGGAATGGTTCGTTGCCGATGATGTTGCATGGCCTCTCTATGGGTGGTGCATGTGTCTTGATGTGTGCCGAGCGTGGGCTTCCCTCTTATGTGAAGGGTATCATTGATGACAGCGGATTTTCCAGCGCTTATGAGGAGTTCTCTTATGAGATGCGTATGAAGATGAATCTTCCCCCTTTCCCGTTGCTTGATGCGGCCAGTTTGCTCTGTAAGATCAAGGAGGGGTGGAGCTTTAAGGAGGCATCATCCATCCGTACTTTAGGAGCGGTCAAGACACCGCTTCTGATTATCCACGGCAATGCGGATACCCGCGTGCCATTGACGGAGGGTGTGAAAATTATGACGGCGAAAAAGGAACAAGTGGATTTCTGGGAAGTGGAGGGAGGAACGCACATTCAAGCGATCAGCCAACAACCAGAGCGTTATGCTGAAACCGTCTCATCGTTCTTGGAAAGGGCGAAGATGTCTGAGGGATAATGATGTTCTTATTTTGTGGATAAGGAATTCTGCTGTTGGGTGGAGTGCTTTTTTTAGTTAGTAGTTGTATTTTTCAATTTATTTTATATATTTGTTCTAACTTGTTGTCGAACAAAAAAGGTACAACTATGAAGCGTGAATTGAAGTTTTTACTCTTAGGCTTGCCTTTCATGAGCCTAAGTCTTTATGCGGCTGAGGCGAATCAACCAACTTTAACGACAGACGTGACCTCTTTGTCGTCCGATTATATGGCCCGTGCTGAATTCTTTATGGAGGCAGAGGAGACCGATAGCGCTCTCTGTTATTATGACAAGGCTATCCAAACCGATACGCTTTTTCATGAGGCTTATTACAGAAAGGCTAGCTTGCTGTTTTCCAACAACCGATTCCAAGAGGCACTGCCCGCAAATGAGAAGGCGATTCAGTACGCTCCGAAGATTCGCAGGTACATGATGCTGAAAGGTATGATCTTGCAATCGTTGAATCGATCTGACGAAGCGCTTGCTGTGTTGGATGAGATGGCGAAGAAGTTCGGCGCGGATGCGCATAATATGCTTTGTAGGGCCTATTGCTACTCGGACATGGGTGATGTGGAGAAAATGAGGACGGCGTGTAATAAGGTGATTAAGATGAAGGACGCCACTACAACCTATCGTTTCTCCGCCCATCGTCTCCTCGTTTCCCATGCGACGGGGAAAGAGGTTCCCTCTTTATTGAAGGCGATGTTGAAGGATATGGGTAGTGATAATTTCAGGGCTCAATCCTATGCGGTTTTGTGCTACAATAAGATTGGTGCCTATGATAAGGCTGCCGTCCACCAAAAGAAAGCCATCCAGTTGCAAGAAAAACAGAGCCAAAATCAGGCTTTGTTGTGGGTGGATGAATACATGCATGGAAATTCCAAAGTCCGTGTGTATGAATATTTTAATCCGCAGGACGCGGGCCGTATGGCGACGCAGTATATATTCAGGGTTTATGATCCGGATGCAAGTGGCGCCCGTACGTTGAATTATGCGATTCGTGTGGAGTATGTTGAAGATGTGGTGGAGCAATACAAATCGCAGATGGCTGTGATGTCTACATTTTGTAAAACAGGTGTCAAGACCTATCAGACGACACTCAGTGATGTGAAAAAGATGTCCTATAAGGATTGGAAGAAATTTGCCGACGACATCATGGATGCGAAGCGGAAGGAGGATGCTACTTCAAAAAAGAAACCATCTAGTTCGGTGTTCTCCCAGTTTTAGTTGATGGCTGTTGAAATCGGAGGATGACGCAGAGACTTCAAATAAGTAAATTAGAAGTTCACAAGACAATATGAAGAAATTCACATTTCCACTAGTTATGTTACTAACAACTGTTTTTAACATGACATGTTTAGCTTCAGAAAATGAATTTTTTGAAATAGAGTATTCGGGTTCGAAGTATATTTTCAAGGTTCTTGATGAGTCTGCCCATACTTGCGAATTAGTCAGATATACTTTATTAAATACCCCGGCTATCCCTGCCTCTGTAAAGATTCGGAATGTCGATTATAAAGTTACCAGTATTGGTGATAGAGCATTTCTGGCAACATTTATTCCGGAAATCACATTGCCAGCCACAATTGAGCACATAGGGAACTTCGCATTCTATGACACAGAAATACTAGAGCTTTGTTTGCCAAAATCGGTAAAAACGATAGGGGAATGTCTTCTAAGGGACGGTTCGTATAGCGTTGACAAAAACAACAAGCATTTTTCATCGGCAAATGGTGTGCTATACAATAAAGAGAAAACAGAACTCATTTCTGTTCCAAAGAGTACCGAGGGAAAATTTATCGTACCCAACAGTGTGCGGGTTTTAAGAGCTAGTGCATTTGATAATTGCAAAAAAATCACGGAAATTGTTTTGCCTAAATCCTTAAAGACAATTCGACCTTATTGTTTTAATGGTTGTAGTAGCATAAAAAGCATAGAGCTACCAAATGCTTTGGATTCAATATTTTATGACGCCTTTAGTTTTTGTGATTTTAAGGAAATAGAGATCCCCAAAAGTGTCCGTTATATTGACTCTAAATTCATTTCTTGCAAGGTAAATGTAAGCCCTGAAAACGAAAAATATACTTCTGTCGATGGCTTATTATATACTAAAGACATGAAAAACCTTAAGAATGTACCTGTCGATATTGAGGGGGAATTGGTTTTGCCTGAAGGCGTACAGGAAATTGAAGAAGGTGTTTTCCGGAATTGCGAAAAGCTGACCAAGATCACTTTCCCTAAAACCCTGAAAATAATAGGGAAAAATGCGTTCAACTGGTGCCGAGAACTGAAAGAAGTCTTTATTCCAGCATCAGTCGATTCTATAGGTTCTTGGGCTTTTGACTGCAAGATGGTTGTTGATAGCGAAAACAAGTCATATAGTTCGGAAGATGGGGTGCTATATAACAAAGACAAAACAAAGATTGTGAGATTCCCCACTACTATACAAGGCGAATTTTCTATTCCTAATATGGTTATTGATATTGAAAATTGTTGTTTCCGTGAAAGTAAGTTATCATCCATCATCATTCCAAATTCCGTAAAGACCATTGGTTACCAATCATTTGGAACATGCAAAATCGACACGCTGACTATTCCAAACTCAGTAGAATATATAGGCAACTCCGCTTTTTCATATTGTACCCATATTAGTAATTTTATAATTCCAAAATCAGTTAAAAAGATTGACGATGGCGCTTTTGTTTGTTGCTATGGATTGAAGACTATAGAGATACAAAACCCATCGGTTTCGATTGGAAAAGCCGCATTCCGTTCATGTTCGAAATTGGGGGAAATAGTATTACCTAACGGATTGGAAAAGGACGAGATTTGGGAGTTGCCAGATCACACAAAAGTCTTACACAAATAACATGCTCGACTCGATTCAGAAAAAGAAGTTGTTTGAAAACTAAAACAACTTCTAAATTGGGAAAGCCGTTTTGAGTTGAAACAAAATCGACGAGATATGAAGTCAGTCCGAAAGGACTGGCTTTTTTGTTCGCATATTAACGTTTTATTGCAAGATTGGGGTTAAAAAGGCTATTCGTTTAACCGATATTAACGACCAGTTTTAATAAAGTATGAAGCTTGTTGTAAACTCAATATTATTAGTCTTGTTTCCTTGTATGACTCTTATGGGAAAGAGTCTGGCAAGGTTTTCGCTTATGTAATCGTTAAATCCACTTGCGTCGATTGCACCTTCTTCGATAAGGAAATTATTTCCCACAAAGATAATTCCTTTAAATCATCATACAACTGTCAGTAGTAAAACTTTGCATAAACCAATCCGCACCCCTTTCGCAAGGAGTGCGGATTTCGCTTATGTAATTGTAGTGTATGTTAATCCGCGAAGAGTGGGGTGCTTAGATAACGGTCGCCTGTGTCGGGTAATAGCACCACGATGTTCTTTCCCGCATTTTCTGGACGTTTAGCCAATTCGATGGCTGCCCAAACGGCTGCACCAGCCGAGATGCCTACCAAGATACCCTCTTTCTTACCGATCAATTTGCCGATGGCAAAAGCATCTTCGTTTTGTACTGGGATGATTTCGTCATAGACCTTGGTGTCCAAGGTGTCAGGAACGAATCCCGCACCGATACCCTGGATCTTGTGCGCACCTGCCACGCCTGTTGACAAAACTGCTGAAGTGGCAGGCTCCACGGCTACAACTTTGGTGTTTTTATTTTTGCTCTTCAAATAGGTTCCCACGCCTGTGATGGTACCGCCTGTTCCTACACCTGCCACGAATATATCCACCTTGCCGTCAGCGTCCTCGTAGATCTCTGGACCTGTCGTTTCGAAGTGTGCCTTAGGGTTGGCTGGATTCACGAACTGGCCTGGAATGAAGCTGTTAGGATTCTCCTTTGCCAACTCCTCTGCCTTGGCGATGGCGCCCTTCATACCCTTGGCACCCTCTGTCAAGACAAGCTCCGCACCGTAAGCCTTCATCAATTGACGGCGCTCCACGCTCATGGTCTCAGGCATCACGATGATGATGCGATAGCCGCGTGCAGCCGCTACGCTGGCAAGTCCGATACCGGTGTTTCCGGAGGTGGGCTCGATGATTACTGAGTCTTTCTTCAATTTTCCGCTCTTCTCGGCTTCGTCCAACATCGCCTTCGCGATACGGTCCTTGACACTACCGCCTGGGTTGAAATACTCTACTTTGGCGATCACATTCGCCTTCAAACCAAACTCTTTCTCTATATGGGACAACTCCAAAAGGGGAGTGTGTCCGATCAATTCATCTGCTGATTTATATATCTTTGACATATTGTTGCCCTTCCTATTTTTTTTGTTTATGAATAGTCTTTTAAAATTGACTATAAAGTTACGCATTATTTTTTTATAGATTCAAATCCGTGCTTCAGATCCTCAATGATATCATCGATGTGCTCTGTTCCGATGGAGAGACGCACTGTGTTAGGCTTGATGCCTGCGCCAAGCAACTCCTCTTCTGAAAGTTGGGAGTGAGTGGTGCTGGCTGGATGGATCACGAGTGACTTCACATCTGCCACGTTAGCCAATAGAGAGAATAATTCGAGACTCTCTGTGAACTTCTTCGCATCCTCCGCGCTTCCCTTTACCTCGAAGGTGAAGATGGATCCTGCACCCTTCTTGAAGTATTGGTTGTACAATTCCTTCTCTCTGCCAGTGGCCAAAGATGGGTGGTTGACACGCTCCACTTGAGGATGGTTCTTCAAGAAATCGACCACCTTCAAGGCGTTCTCGACGTGACGCTCTACACGGAGTGACAATGTCTCCAAGCCTTGGATCAAAAGGAATGAGTTGAATGGAGAGATGGTTGCGCCTTGGTCTCTCATCAAAGTGGTACGAGCCTTCAAGATGTATGCCAAGTTGCCACAAGCCTCTGTGAATACCACACCGTGGTAGGATGGGTTAGGTTTGGACAATCCTGGGAATTTATCGTTTTGCGCCCAGTCGAATTTTCCGGCGTCGACGATGACACCGCCCATTACGCTTCCGTGGCCGCCGATGAACTTGGTGGCAGAGTGTACCACGATGTCCACACCATATTCGATTGGTCTGAGCAAGTATGGCGTGGCGAATGTGCTATCTACGATGAATGGGATGCCGTGCTTGTGGGCGATGTCTGCGATCGCCTGTAAATCGATCACATTGGAATTAGGGTTGCCCAAAGTCTCGGCGTACAGTAATTTGGTGTTAGGTTGGATCGACTTCTCGAAGTTGCTGACATCGGAAGGATCCACGAAAGTAGTGGTCAATCCTTGCTCGCGCAATGTGTTGGCGAAGAGGTTGTAGGTTCCACCGTAAAGATTGGCTGAGGATACGATGTGGTCGCCTGCCGTCGCGATGTTTTGAATAGCGTATGTGATAGCCGCTGATCCACTGGCTGTGGCCAAAGCTGCCGCACCACCTTCCAAAGCCGCGATTCTCTTCTCGAATACGTCAGAGGTTGGGTTCATCAAACGGGTATAGATGTTGCCACCCTCTGTCAAGCCGAATCTGCCCGCTGCTTGCGCGGAATCCTTGAATACATAAGATGTGGTGGCGTAAATAGGCACTGCTCTTGCGTCTGTTGCGCTGTCTGGTGTCTCTTGACCTACATGGACTTGTAATGTCTCAAATCTGTAATTCTTTTGTCCCATGTTTACCTCCTTTTTTAATAGTTATATTTCTTTCTTTTATTTATTGTTCAATTTCTGAATCGTCGTGGTTTGTAACTCATCGACACTGCAAAGATAGATATTAAATCCTAATAACCTACTATGTTGGTAGGGAAAATAATGAAAATTTTAATTGTATGTATTTAAATAACTGAAAATCAATTATAAAAATTTTACTATTAACCCTATGGGAAGGTGGGAAAATGTTGTTTGTTAATGATTGCTGATGAAGGAAGGTGATTTCATCGATTTTTATTGACCTGTAATGCGGAACATTATTTATATTTGTTGTGGCCTTCCCGAAAGGGATTGCCTTGAGGCTTGAAGAGTAGCATTATGTATGGTCGTTGGCCGCGACTTATATCTTACGCTTTCATTCGACGAGTGAAGTGTGGGAATCCCGGTGCTGTTGAATGATAAATTTTATATTCATGAAACAGCCCTATATCTATACTGACGTCAAGTATGTGGCGGATCGTATCTCAACATGCGCTCTGAATCATCGTCCCTTTTTATTCGCTTTTGATTTTGAGTTGAAACAAGCCCTTTTTGTCGAGGATCCTTTGAGGCAGACTCATTTGTTGTTCCGAACTCCTTTGGGAGGTAATGCTCTCTTGAGGACGTCTTGTAAGGATGTTCCTGCCTTGCTTCCTAGGGTGGAAGATGAGGGGACCTATTCACATAGGTTTGACGTTGTCATGGCGGCTTTGCGCCGCGGAGACTCGTTTTTGACTAATCTGACGGTTAGGACGCCTGTGGAGAGTGATTGGACTCTTCGGCAGATTTTCGAGGTGGCGTATGCTCCCTATTGTCTTTATTACCCTGATGGTTTTGTCTGTTTCTCTCCGGAGCGTTTTGTTCATGTGACGAGTGACGGACTCATATCTACCGATCCCATGAAGGGAACGATCAGTGCGGCGATCCCCGATGCTCAGACTCTGATTCTGTCAGATGCGAAGGAGAGCGCCGAACACGCCACTGTTGTAGACCTTTTGCGTAATGACCTAAGTATGAATGCGGAGAAGGTGACTGTGAAACGATATCGTTATATTACAAGGGTTGGGAATGGCAACCGTGCTATTCTGCAGGTTAGTAGTGAGATTCAAGGTCAATTGCCAAACGCGTGGCGAGGCCGGTTGGGAAAAGTGTTGTTGGACATGTTGCCTGCGGGTAGTGTCTCCGGTGCGCCCAAAGCGGCGACGCTCCGCGCGATTCGGGCGGCTGAGGATGTGGATCGTGGCTTTTACACGGGTGTATTTGGCTATTATGATGGAGAAACGCTCGATAGTGCGGTCATGATACGATTTATCGAACAGGACTCTTGTGGAAGATTGTTCTATAGGAGTGGTGGTGGAATCACCGCGAAGAGTCTTATGAAGAACGAATACAACGAAATAATGCAGAAGATATATATACCCGTTGAGGAGAGATTGTTCTCTGATGTGATCTGTGTGCGAGATGGCGAATTCTTGCGTTTGGATTACCACTTAAAAAGAATTAGGAAAACATGTGAGGATTTCTTTCCCTCTTTTGACACCTCCATTTCCTTGGAAAAGCTGAGGAAACAGTTGCCGGATGAGGCGAAGCAAGGTTGGTATAAGTGTAGGATTGTTTACGGAGAATCTTTGCAAAGTGTGGAATTTGCCGCCTACCATCCTAAAAAGGTGGAACGAGTCTCGTTGGTATATGATGATTCGATTTCCTATGGATATAAGTATTTGGATAGAAGTGCTTTGTCCCAATGTGTGGCGAAGGGTGGAACCGATGACGTCATTATTGTGAAAAATGGATGGGTGACGGATAGCTCATTTTGTAATTTGGTGTTCGAGGAGGAGTCGGGGAGACTGTTCACGCCTAAAGAGGCTCTGCTGAAGGGAACTTATCGTCAATGGTTGTTGGATAATGGTTTGGTTGAAGAGAAAAGCATTGGTCCGTCAGATTTGAAGAGCTATAAAAAGGTCTATTTCGTTAATGCCATGCGTGATTTGGCGAA
Organism: Paludibacteraceae bacterium; assembly: GCA_024401515.1. Lineage (GTDB taxonomy): Bacteria > Bacteroidota > Bacteroidia > Bacteroidales > Paludibacteraceae > UBA1181. The sequence continues at coordinate 14,086 of JAKSKY010000006.1, forward strand.
CTGTACCCAAATGGATGTCGCCGATGTGATGGGGGCTAAATGATTTAGGTTAACAAATAATTCTTAACTCTTAATTCTTAATTCTTAAATATTATATGTAGATTTGCATCCGATTCAGTTGGATAGTTGGAAATAATACAATCCAAGTGAGTTGGATGGGTGATTTTTGATTGTATTTATTGAATTCAGTTTTAAAATTTTTCCGTGGAATGAAAAACAAGTATGTGGATTTGATCGAACAATCGTTCGAGTTTCCTAACGAGGAGTTTAGCGTACATGACAACGAACTTTATTGGTATAATGTTCCTTTGATGGACATAATTAAGCAATATGGAACCCCTTTGCGCATCTCTTTCCTTCCTAAAATTGCCATGAATATTCAACGCGTTAGACGTTTGTTCAATGTGGCGATGGCGAAGGTGGATTATCAAGCGGACTACAATTATTGTTTCTGTACCAAGAGTTCCCACTTCTCTTTCGTGATGGAGGAGGTTTTGAAACAGGATGTGAATGTGGAGATCTCTTCCGCATACGATGTCAATCTTTTGGAGTGTTTGGAGGAGTCCGGTCACTTGAAGATGGATAAGTTCATCCTATGTAATGGATTCAAGATTCCGCAATACATTGAAAATATCCAACACTTGATTAACAAAGGTTATAGCAAGGTGATTCCGATCTTGGATAACAAGGATGAGTTGGATATGTTACTCGATGGCTTCGATAAACAATTCAACGTGGGTATCCGTATCGCGACCGAGGAGGAACCTAAGTTCGATTTCTATACATCCCGTCTAGGTATCCGGGTGAAGGATATCATTCCTTTTTATAAGGAGAAGATCGCGAAGAACAAGCAGGTGAAGTTGAAAATGCTCCACTTTTTCGTTAATACAGGTATCAAGGATACCTCTTATTACTGGAATGAGTTGAGCAAAGGTATCAACCTCTACTGCGAGCTTCGTAAGATTTGTCCGGATTTGGATTGCCTGAATATCGGTGGCGGATTCCCTATTCAGGCCCATATGGATTTCTCTTATGACTATGAATATATGGCGGAGGAAATTGTGGCTCAAATCAAGAATACTTGTGCGCAACAGGGTGTGCCTGAACCACATATCTTTACGGAGTTCGGATCATATACGGTTGGTGAAAGTGGCGCGATGCTTTACTCCATCGTCAATCAAAAACAACAAAACGACCGTGAGTTGTGGAATATGATCGACAGCTCCTTTATTAATACAATGCCTGATACTTGGGGATTGAACCAACGCTTCCCATTCTTGGCGATCAACAACTGGGATCAAGAGTATGAGCGTGTGCATTTGGGTGGTTTGACTTGTGATAGTGAAGACTTCTACAATGCGGAGGTTCACTCCAATGCGATCTTCTTGCCGAAGATGCAACCGGGCCGTGAGCAATTCATCGGATTCTTCCACATGGGTGCTTACCAAGAGGCCTTGAGTGGTTACGGTGGCATTCAACACTGCTTGCTCCCTGCACCTAAGATGGTGGTGGTTGACGTGGATGAGAATGGCGAATATTTCACGAAACTTTTCGCTAAGGAGCAGAGTTATAAGTCTATGTTGAAGATATTAGGCTATTAAACTCGTGAAAAAAAAGATATTCGCGATTGTCTTGTTTCTTGCCGTACTGGTGCTTTGTGTCGTGCGGTGGAATACATGGTTCGGTAATCCGCCTGAATCGGCATATGATCCGCTTCCTCATGTAGGACGTGTGCTTTTGACCGTTGGACCGAACGAAAATGAACGTTTCGTTTCATGGCAATGTGGCGATTCCGCTCAATCGGGGTGGTTGGATTACCTCCCGATGGGTCAATCCGATACAGTTACAATCGCAACAATGGGTAAGGTTTTCCACTCCAGAGCTGGAGTGGGAGCCTTTTTTTCTGCGTTGATGAAGGACCTCCGTTTCGATACATCATATGAATATCGAATACGTGTAGGCGCGGATACGACGGAGTGGTTCAGTTTTACGATGCCGAAACAAGACGCTAGTTACGCGTTCCTCTACTTTGGTGATGTCCAGGACGAGTTGGACGAGATGGGTTTGGATACGCTTCTTCCTGAAATTATGAAAAAGAATTCGGATGCCTCCATGCTATTGTTTGGCGGTGACCTGATCGAGCGTCCGATGGATTGCTTCTGGGGAAAGGTTTTCTCCACTTTGTCTCCTTATGCGCAACAATATCCAGTAGTCTCCGTACCTGGTAATCATGAATATTTAAAGGGTGTCGTTCGCCGATTGGAAGGTCGTTTCCCATTGGTTTTCCCTTACTATGGAGAGTTGGGTCCCGAAGATAATGCGCTCTTCTCTTTTTCTATGGGGGACGCTAGATTCTTCCTTTTGGATTCCAACAAGGATTTTTGGAGCTATTGGTCACAACGCTATTGGTTGGAGGAACAATTGCAACAATGTAAAGAGACGTGGAAAATAGTGATTTTGCACCATCCGATTATCTCCATCAAAGGCGCCGCTAATAATTTCCTTGTAAAACAATTCTTCGATGGAATTGTGAGGGATTATGGTGTGGACCTAGTTTTGCAAGGACATGAACATGGTTATGCCCGATTCAATGTGGAATGCGATGAGTCTGGTGACATGAAGGAGCCTTTGCGTTTGGTCACTTTCTGCTCAAGGAAGGAGTATCCGCTTGCATTTCACGGCGATGTGGCGAGATGGGGTACGGATAGCCGTTACTATCAACGAATTTCAGTCTCTGATACAATGCTTTCATTGGAAACGTATACCGCTGACCACCAACTCTATGATAGGGTTCATGTGAAGAAGCTGAATGGACATCGTGTCTGCGTGTCTGACCAGGTGGAGGCGCCTGAGAGAGTATATGTCTCCGATTGGTTCCGTAAAAACAAGAGTGCCAAGCGTGTGAAAGAGTTTGAGGAGAATATTGCCAAATGGAGGTCAAAATCTTCCGATTCTGAAGGGGCGTCCCATTAATCCCCTACATGTTGGATTCGGTTCGTATTATTTACCCTTTATCGTAGTATCTACCCAAATGTGAGTTTCTATTTGCTGATAGGTCTCCTCTGATAGTCCGTATACCGATCTGAGTTGCTCCTTGGAGGAGAATCCACCCAGTTTTGTCCTATATTTCACGATACGTTGTGAAAGTTTGCTTCCTATACCATGTAATTTCTTGAGTTCGGTCGTGTCCGCGCTGTTTAGCTCGATGCGCAGGTTGGCGTACGCTTTCTTCGCTTGCTCATATGGTCTATTAACCCTAGGGGTGTTAGAATATCGCCTTGGGTATGATTCTCGAGGAGTGATTACCTGTTTTTTATTTGTAGTATCTTGGCGTTGGGCGTACGAATAAGAATGTTTGGTGGCTAATAGGGTGGTATCGTATCGGTAGATACTGTCCGCTTCCCGCATGAATTGTTCCGCATGGCTGGTGGAGTGGGGGATGCATAAATTGAGGGCGAACATCATTAATAGTAGACCCGACAAGATGACAAGTCCGCTTCTCTCTCCTTTAGAGAAAAAGAAAAAATCCTTGAAAAAATTTAATTTAGGCATTGTTGATTGAGTGAAACATCGTAGATTTTGATTGTTAGATATGATGCAAAGATAATGATTATTTCGAAATAATGTGTAAAAATTACGGATTTATCCGTAATTTTTCGTGGTGAGTACTTCTGATATGCTCCATTCATTCTAAATCTTGGGAACTATGCCTGTTTTTCGTAATTCTTCCTTATCTTTGTATCAATTTGGTAGACAATGAATAAACGTATTTTATCATATAGTTGGGTTGCGCTTTTGCTTCTTGTTATGGGGGCTTGCGCGAATATGGCCCAGGGTCCGACAGGAGGCAAGCAGGATGTTATTCCTCCGAAATGTTTGGGCTCTACACCGAAAAATGGTGAATTGCACGTGACGAAGACACGTGTCGAGATCCTTTTTGATGAGTTCCTCCAACTCTCTAATCCTGCCAAGGAATTGGTGGTTTCGCCTCCTCAAAAGATTAATCCTTCCGCCAAGGCGATTGGAAAGAAGATCGTGGTCGAACTGCGTGATTCGTTGCAACCTAATACGACTTATACATTCGATTTCGGCAATTCGATCGGTGATTATACTGAGAACAATAGAGTGAACAATTTCCTGTATACCTTTTCAACGGGTGACCATATTGACTCTTTGACAATTTCCGGTGTCGTTTTGAATGCGCAGACATTGTATCCCGAATCGGAGGTGATTGTCGGTATTCATAGCGATGAGGCCGATTCCCTCTTTACCACGAAACGTTTCGAACGTATCGCCAGGACGGATGAAAACGGACGTTTCACCATTCGGGGTGTGGCGGGACAGAAATATAGGATATATGCGCTTCGTGATATGAACAACAATTACCTTTTCGACCAACAGTCAGAGGGTGTGGCCGTTCAGGAGTTCCCGATGGATATTCCGTCGCTTTCCATCACGGAGGTGATCGATACCGTATATGGCGATTCTATGAAAATTGATACGGTGATGACCCGTAAAATCATGAGCTACAAGCCTGATAGTGTTATCCTAAGACTCTATGAGGAGAAGATTAATTTTCAGAAATTTGACAAGATTGATCGTCCTGACCGACGCTTCTTCTCCCTCTATTTTGAGAAGATGGAACCCTCTCTACCTAAGGTGACACTTTTGGATACCACTATGGAGAAGTGGTGTTTTATCGAGACGAATGAGATGGCTGACACAATCAAATATTGGTTCTCCGATACCGCTTTGTGTAAGAAGGATACGGTGCGATTGGCTATCTCTTATATGAAGACGGATTCCGCAGGCGTGCTTGTTCCTGTCAATGACACGTTGATGGCTTCTTTGTCCAGCTCTTTCCTGAAAAAAGAGGCGAAGGATTTGGCGGAGAAGGAGGCTCAAAGGAAAAGAGCCGAACGAAGGAATCGTCCGATGAAACGCACGAATATTTTGAGCGTGAAACCTATCACGGCGGTAAATGTCTACGAGGACCCCGCTTTGGAGTGGCCTAATCCTATCGCTTCGTTGGATGAGAAGAAGATCCATTTGTATCATGCGAAGGATACGACCAAACAACCATTGGCCTTTACATTGACACATGATGTGACCAGGTCTTCCTGTCGTCTCTACCATATCCATTCTAGTGAATTGAAACAGAATGAGACCTATGTGGTTGAAATGGATTCCGCTTGCGCCTATGATTATTATGGCAACCATAATGATGAGACGGAGCTGAAATTCCGTAAGATGGAGGAAAGTGAGTATGGCAAGATTATTTTGAAAATCGCCAATGCACCTGAAAATTCCTTTGTGGAGATCTTGAATGGAAACGATCTTCCGCTTAGATCGGTAAAGGTAAAGGATGGTGTCGCTAGCTTTGAACATTTGTTACCCGCTCTCTATTACGCCCGCTTGGTGGTGGACCGCAATGGCAATGGCGTGTGGGATACTGGAAAATATAGTGAAAACACGCTTCCTGAATGGGTCTACTATTTCCCTAAAGGGATGAAGCTTCGTTCGAACTGGGAGATGACCGAGGATTGGGACATTAAGGCCAACAAATTGGATCAACAAAGGCCGGCAGGTATGGCGGCGAAGAAAAAGAAGAATAACGACCGATAACCATGGCAGACAATATTATCCTATCCTCCGCCTATTTGGCGCCAGTCTCGTATTACAGGGCTTTGGCTGGTAGTGGAAATGCTCTCATCGAACAGTGCGACCATTACCACAAGCAAACCTACCGTAACCGTTGCCGGATTATGACGGGTAATGGGGTGATGGAACTTTCAGTGCCTGTTCTGAAGAGTGGAAACAAGGTGGCGGTCAGGGATCTGAAAATAGCCTATGTGGAGAGCTGGCAGCAGGTACATTGGCGTGCGATCGCGTCTGCCTATAACTCTTCGCCATTCTTTGAGTATTACCGAGACGATTTTGAACCTTTCTATACGAAGAAGACTGAATATCTCATTGATTTCAATATGGGTTTGATGGAGGTGGTCAATGGTTTGGTGGGTATAAAGACTCCGATTTCGTTGAGTGAGGAGTATGTGCCAACCCCTTCCGCGTGTATTGATCTTCGAGACTCTTTTTCTCCTAAAAATCCAAATTTGGAGGAGAAGACATATTATCAAGTCTTTGACCAAAAATATGGTTTCAAGCCTGATTTGAGCATCTTGGATTTGCTCTTTAACATGGGTCCAGAATCTTTGTTGGTGCTGAAGAAGTAAACTACCTCATCCTTTATTTATCCATGATTTGCCATTTAATGCCCGCTAGATAATTGCGTCCTGGCATTCCTCTGAAGGGTAGATTCTGGTACTCTTTGTCTAGTAGGTTGTCTATTTGAAATGACAAGGTGATGGCTTGACCTTTTTTCGCTGTTTCCTTCTTTGGAAAATGGAAGGTGTGGTTGAGGGACAAGTTTAGTAGAAAATAGCTCTTCAAGATGTCGAAAATATCTGAGGAGGTGCGCTCTCCTGTGTAGTTTCCGCTAATCGTCAAATCACTCTCTTTGTAGGTTGCGCTCCAAATGGCCGCGAAAGTGTTTTGTGGTGTGAGTGGCATTTGATGACCTAAGAAAGGATGCATGTCGGAAAATCCTTTTTGAATCTCCGTGAAACTGTGGTTGTAAAGAAACGTAGCCTTGTGTTTGGTTTGTCGGATGGGGAAATTGTGTGCGGTTTCAATCTCTACGCCTCTTGCCAACACCTCTTCGATGTTGGTGGGTTTCCAAACGGAACCTCTGGGCATCCACATGATCCAATTGTCAACGTCATTACGGTAAAGGGTGGCGGAGAGCGTAGCGTTGTATTGTTTGATGAACAGCTCCCATTTGCTTTTAGCTTCTAGATTGAAGGCGGTTTCAGCTGTCAATTCCTTGTTGGCGTAGTCGCCCCAATATCGGTCGTTCAGGGTGGGGGCTTTGGTGTTCCTAGCCACATTCCCTCCTATCGTCCAAATCAGTTGTTCTCCCATAATCGGTCTTGTCTCGAACCCGAAGGCAGGGGAGAAAGGGATCGATAGGCTGCTGACCCATGTTTGTCGTAAATTCCCGTGGAGTGATATCCTTTTGTGGGGTGTATATTGGGAGAGTAAATAGAGCGATTCCCTCCACTCGTCGGTTCCCGCCTTGTAGGCATAGACTTCCGGTTTGATGTAGTGGATTTCACCTCCCAATTCCAATAGTAATTTTTTGATTCGTTTCCTTACGTTTGAAAGGACCATGATGTCGTGTGTGGCGATGAGGTCTCCTTTGAAGTGTTCCCGGTCGTTGATCCATGCCATTTTGCTACGCCAATGAAGCCAATCTCCATCATATTCGTGGGTGAGAACCGCTTTGGCGCTTTGGTCGTCAATCTTCTCGTATTTGGATGGATCCTCATTGTTTTGCATCATGGGTTGAATCTCCCTGTTGAATTTGGTGAACCATAATTTGCCCCCTAGTGTGTGTTTGTCATTCAGCCGGATTTCTGTTTCGTTCAATCCACCATAATCATTGTAGCTGGCATTCTTCTGGCAAATAGTTTCGCCCCTGAATGTGGTGTGGAAATCATTCTCGCACTGATGGTAAAAAAGGGCGGTCTTGCTTCGTATCCGTTGATTGCCCAGACTCCACTTGAGACCAGAAAATGTGTTGCCGTAGGAACCTATGTTTTGTTGGATGGAGAGCATGTTTGACTCGTTGAGTGGTGAGTGGGTGCCAAGTGTGACGGCTCCTCCGATGGCGCCATTGCCAAAGACGGCACTCTCTCCTCCGGGATGGATGCCGATGCGTTCAAAAAAGAATACGGGCAGTGTGCTGTAGTCCGTTTGCCCCATGGTGAGAGGGCTGATGTTGATGTCGTCCCACATCGCTTGGGTATGGGAGGCCGATGTGCCGCGGAGTGAAAGGGTGGTCATCATTCCGTTGCCGTTTTGCTTTACAACGTATGGTGTGTTTTGGGCGATGAAGTCCGCTAATGATGCGTGGCTTTTATTCTCTATGAGGAGGGTGTCCGCTTCGTAGTCGCTCGCTTTCGAAAAGTCTGAAAGTTCACGGATCTTATGTCCGATTACACTGATGCTATCCAGCGTGTATGAGTGAGCTTCTTCCTCCTGGGCGTACATCCGCGAATGTGGGAAAAGAGCGGTGAGGAGAGCGATGAGGCCTAGAATACGATTTTGCATGAGATTGGATAGTGGTCTGAGTAATCTTTGTCTCCCACTTTGAATTGAATGGCCTTGCTCTCTTTGCTATGCATAATCTGATCTATTCTGAAGTGGAACAATTTTTTATTGTAGGTGTAGCCATACCCGAAGGCGCTCTCTTGGAACGCATCCTTCAATTGATCTCCTCTGATGGTATGGTAGGCGTATGAGACAGGCACGTCGTTGAGGTCTCCGCATAGAATGACGGGGTAGCGAGTCTCCTCGATTTTTTGGTGGATAATTTCCGCTTGTAGGGCCCTGTTTCTATAGGACTCACTCATCTTTTTGGAGACTGAACTGACTACTTTGTTGGCGTCTTGGGTGGAGACTTCTTTGATTTTTTGTAGCGTTTTTTTCTCCGTCTCGGTGATTTTGTTGCTTTCCAGGTGACAGTTAAATACTCTGATGGTATCACCTTTGAAAAGGATGTCTGCGTAAATGACTCCGTTGGTCTCAGAGTTTATTTCAACAAGGCCGTGGTTGATGATGGGGTATTTGGAAAGAATAGCCTCTCCGATTTGTGCTTCCCAGCTCAGGTCGTTCTCCTTGAATATAATGTATTTATAGCCGGAGAATGCCTCCTTCAACCCTTTTTTCGTCAATCTATCACTGTGGTCGCTGCTACCGTACTCTTGGATGCATACGATGTCCGCATCTGTTTCGATGATGCTTTGTATGGTTTGGTTCTTTTTCAGCGGTGTGAAGAATTCAAACATTTGGACATTGTAACTCATGACGGCTAGGGTATCTCCTTCCGCTTGGGAATCGTATCCGATGGAGAATGTTCTGCGAGTTTCCGGGAAACAGATGATCAATGTAAGGATGGGAAGTAGTATATATAACTTACGTTTAATCGCCCAAAACAGGATGAATGCCACATTGACGGCTATCAAATAGGGGAAAAAAAGTCCTAAATAGGCGGGTATGACGCTATGGATGGGGCTGATGTGGCAGGCCATTTTCCCGGTGAGCGTACAAAACGCCACGATCCCATTTAGTAGGACCGCGAAGGTGTATACCGTGAAACGGATCACACCAAACCCTCTACTTCTTGTTTCCGAAGAGTTGTCGCTTTTCGTCGTCATTCAATGATTCGTAACCGCTGCTTTTTATCTTGTCGAGAATCTTGTCGATCTCTTCGTTCTCCTGTTTCTTCCTATAGTTGTAGTCGTGGTCGCTCTCCGCCCGTTTGTAGGAGGCTTTCATTTTGGGCTGTTTGCCGAATTTGCGGAAAAAGTTGACTGTTCCGTTGATGATTTTATCAATCCAAGCGGTGATGTCTTTCCCGCTCATATATAGTTTGGCGAAGATATAACCCGCGAACGCACCTCCGACATGGGTCATCTGTCCACCCACATTGATGGAGGCCATCTGCGTGAAACTTATTAATACAAATGCGATGGCGATCCATTTTAGTTTCACTTCGCCGATCAAAACGAGTCTGACAGGCTTTTCTGGTGAAAACACAGCGGTTGCCACGGTGATGGCCATCACGGAACCGGATGCGCCTAATATAACATGCTTTTGGTTGGCGAAATAGGGGAATAGGTTGATGCCTAGCATGTAGAATATTCCGCCTAATATTCCTCCTAAAATATAGAGGCCGACCAGGGAGTGTTGAGTCGCTTCGCAAAGGAAAAGTTTGCCCATCCAATATAGTGTCAGAATATTAAAAAGGATGTGGATGAAATCCTGATGAAGGAACATGTAGGTGATGATGCTCCATGGCTCCCTTATAAACTCTTGGGGAGATGATGACAACATGAGGTAGCCCAACCATCCTTGCTCTATATTGAATAGTTTTAGGATGACCGATACGATACTGACCACGACGAAAACGCCGAGGTTGATGTAGATAAGTTTGGTGAGTGTCGTTCCGTGTTTGAACGATTCCAACAACTCCTCTTTGATGTTACCTGCCATAGTCGGATTGCATTTGTTGTTGTCTTCTTTTCCCTTGTTGACGCCAATATAATAAGAGGATGATTCCGAAAAGCATTCCTCCCAAATGCGCGAAGTGGGCCACGTTGTCGAAATTGAAATCCTTCACGCCGGCGAAAAGTTCTATAATGGCATATCCCACTACCATGTATTTCGCTTTGATAGGCACTGGGATAAAGAAAAGGTACAAAGGCGCGTTTGGGAATAGCATGCCAAAGGCTAGCAGTAGCGCGAATACGGCGCCTGACGCACCGATGGTGACGTGGCTGTTGTAACAAGTGTCGGCGAATTGCGTTAACTCGCCTGTCGTGTAGATGATTTGACCGTTGCCTAAGTCTAATCCGTTAGATATGCCTGACTCCATGAACATATTCACCTCCTGCGTAAATCCTTGCAAATCGTAGGCCCATGCCAATTGTTGGACCAGACCCGCTCCGATACCGGTGAAGAAGTAGTAGAAAAGGAATTTCTTTGTGCCCATCACCCGTTCCAATACGGGGCCGAACATGAAGAGGTTGAACATGTTGAAGAAGAGGTGGGTGAATCCTCCGTGAAGGAACATGTAAGTAACCAATTGGATCGGGTTGAAGCTGGAGCCTTCCCAATAGTGTAGACCGAATTTGTCGATGAGGTCAATGTCCATCCTCGGTAGTAATTCGGCCGCTCCCCATAACAAGGCGTTGATTATGATAAGATGTATGGGTAATGTGATAGGTTCGTCGTTTGTTCCTAGTTTCATTGTCGCTTTGATTTAATGTTTGAAGGGAAGTTCCTTCTAGAAATTTTCCTTGTTTACGCTACAAAAATAGCGAAAATCCTCGCAGATTATGTTAATGAGCATAAAAATGTATTTTTTTTTGTTTTAACAACATTTTTCTAGTGATTTTTTTTGCAAAATTTGGATTGAATAGTATCTTTGTTGCGCTTACATCATTGTTTTGGGATGAGAAACACGACATATAAATGATGTGACTATTGTGATTTATTGATATGAATGAATAGAAAATTTATTATATTACTTTAAAATTACATTTTTTGTTATGAACAAATCAGAATTCATTAAGGCAATCGCGGAGAAGAGCGGTTTGACACTTGCTGACAGCAAGAAGGCTGTTGATGCATATGCAGAAGTTATCACTGAGGCTTTGAAGAGCAACGACAAGGTAGCTCTTATCGGTTTCGGTTCTTTCTCAGTTAAGGAGAACCCTGCTCGTGAGGGTGTTAACCCTGCAACTGGTAAGAAGATCAAGATCGCTGCTAAGAAGGTAGCTAAGTTTAAGGCAGGTGCTGAGTTGAACAAGGCTCTTAACTAATTGTTTTAAACGTTAGAAAATAAGGCGACTCCATTTTGGGGCCGTCTTTTTTGTTTTATTGCCTGTCAATGATTGTAATGGGAGATTTTTTGATTAATTTCGCGGTCGTTTAGGATATAATCCATCCTTGCCCAAAGAATAATAACTGGGAATCCGTGGGGTTCCCTCCCTAAAATATTCATAACAATGAGTTTAGATACAACATTGGTCCAATCTATTAAGAAGGCGGTGGAGTCGCTTTATGGACAACCTGTTGACGAAAAGACGATTCAGTTGCAGGCTACTCGTAAGGAGTTTGAGGGTGATTTGACCCTCGTCGTTTTCCCTTTTGTGAAAATGTCTAAGAAGAAACCAGAGGATACCGCCGCTGAAATTGGTGATGAGTTGATGAAAATCGATAATGCGGTCGCTAAGTACAATGTGATTAAGGGTTTCCTTAATCTTTCCATCTCCAAGAGTAATTGGGTGAGCCAATTGAATAATATGCTTGAGGATGATGTCTATGGAACAAAGAAGGCAACCGCTGATTCTCCATTGTTTATGGTTGAATATTCTTCCCCTAACACGAATAAACCGCTCCACTTAGGCCACATCCGAAATAACCTTTTGGGTTATAGTTTGTGCAAGATTTTGGAAGCCAATGGTTTGCGTGTGGTGAAGACCAATATTGTCAATGACCGTGGTATCCATATCTGTAAATCCATGCTTGCTTGGAAACTTTTTGGTAATGGAGAGACACCAGCCTCTTCCGGTAAAAAGGGTGACCACTTGGTGGGAGATTACTATGTGAAGTTCGATAAGGAGTACAAGGCGCAAGTAAAGGAGTTGATGGCTCAGGGAAAGAGCGAGGAGGATGCGAAACGTGAGGCTCCTTTGATGGTTCAAGCTCAGGCGATGTTGAAGCAATGGGAGGATGGTGATCCTGAGGTCCGTAAGCTTTGGAACATGATGAACGAGTGGGTTTACGTCGGATTCGATGAGACCTACAAACGTTTGGGTGTTGGCTTCGATAAGATTTATTATGAGTCACAGACCTATTTGGATGGTAAGGCGAAGGTGAATGAGGGATTGGCGAATGGCTCCTTCTATCGTCGTCCGGATGGCTCCGTATGGGCTGATCTAACCTCCAATGGATTGGATGAGAAACTTTTGCTTCGTGCGGATGGCACGTCTGTTTATATGACCCAAGATATTGGTACCGCTACGCAACGTTTCAACCAATACGACATCAACAAGATGATCTATGTGGTTGGAAATGAGCAAAATTACCACTTCCAAGTGTTGTCCATCCTTTTGGATCGACTAGGCTTCTCTTGGGGAAAGGATCTTGTCCATTTCTCATACGGAATGGTGGAGTTGCCAGAGGGTAAGATGAAGTCAAGAGAGGGTACCGTTGTGGATGCGGATGACTTGATGGATGAGATGATCAATACCGCTAAGGAGGTATCCAATGAGTTGGGTAAATTGGATGGTATGACAGAAGAGGATATCAACGAGATCGCTAGAATCTGCGGTTTGGGCGCCTTGAAGTATTTCATTTTGAAGGTGGACCCTCGCAAAAATATGCTCTTCAATCCGAAGGAGTCTATCGATTTCAACGGAAACACGGGTCCTTTCATCCAATACACTCATGCGCGTATCCGTTCCGTTTTGCGTAAAGCGGCGGAAAGCAATGTGGAGCTTCCAACAACTTTGCCAGCTGACATCAACATCTCTGAGACAGAGTCCAATTTGATTCAGACATTGTCCAATTTCCCTGGCGTTGTCGCACAAGCCGGTAATGAATATAGCCCTGCTCTTATCGCTAATTACGTGTATGATTTGGTAAAACAATACAATTCATTCTACCACGATTTCTCTATCTTGAAGGAGGAGGATGTGACCATGAAGCAATTCCGTTTGTTGCTCTCCAAGAAGGTGGCTAATGTTATCAAGACTGGAATGGGCTTGCTTGGTATCGAGGTGCCTGAAAGAATGTAATTTAGGCGTCTTTGACGCATTATTAATTCTATATGGAGGTCCGCTGAATGTGAGTTCGGCGGACCTTTCTTGTTTCTTTGCGGCTAGGCCAACGGAAACGAGCAAAAAAATTGTGTTCGAGCCCGTTTTTTTTCGTTGAATAATTTTATTATTTAAATTTTTTTTGCAAATTTGCGTGTAGCGAACCTGAACTAGAGCATTGCTAGTCTTTGATAATGGTGAACGTTTTTTTTGGATATAGTATATTAGTCATTACTTTGTAAATCATGGGATTATGAGTAAAAAGCTTTACATATTTTTGATGATGATGATTGCTGGGGTGTCAACCTCAAGCTTGCGTGCCAGTGATGTATGGGATAGAGTCTATTACAATGACTTTGGCGGTAACAGAACCACTGACAACTGGGCAGGCCCCTCTTTGGATGAAATCCCTAACCATCTAGCATATGTCGACGCTGCCGTAGATGTCTCTTATGGCGGCGATTATACAGTTGTGAAACACTACGACAACAACTCGACTTGGTATAATGGTGGTGACCACACCTTCTCCGATGACCGTGAAAAGGGATATTTCGTGATCGTCAATCCTGATGCTTCCAAGTCTCAAGTAACTGCATTCTCAACTCGTTTGACAAATTTGTGCCGCGGCGTTACTTTTAGATTCTCCGCTTGGGTGGCTAATATGATGAAGAAGGATGCTTCAGGTTCAAACCAAGTACCTCGTATCGGTGTGGGTGTGTATGAAACAGCTAACCCTGTCACCTTGGTCTCTCCAAACGCATACAAGGAAATGTCCGTGAAGTGCGCGGAGTTGTCTGACGGCAGCCAAAGCTTGGGCTGGGAAGAGCTTGAAATCGAGTTTACGATGAATAGCGACAACAGTGAGGCTTACTTTATCGTGGTGATGAATGCGCCAGAGGCGATGGGTTGGGACTTTGCGATCGATGATATCAAAATTGAGGTGAAGAAGCCTGAGGTTACCATCAATCATGATGACATTTACTACAAGGATCCATTGACATTGAGCGCTTCTTTCGATAATAACGGTTTCTTCTCTGACATGAGCAATGTCCAATATACTTGGGAGTTCAGCGCCAATGGAAATGATTTCGAGGAGGTGGCTTCCGGTACTTATTCCAAGGATAAGAATTATTCCTACACCATTCCTTCTTTTGATAGGACAAAGAACAATGGTTACTATCGTGTGAGAATCGGAGAAAAGGGCAATATGACTTCTGAGGTTTGTTCTTTGACTAAGGATTTCGAAATCCGAGAGGAGAAGGATAAGATGAAGGTGACCATTTGTAAGGGTGACTCAAAAACCATGGACGATGGTACTGTGATCAACTCTTCTCAATATCAAACAGGAGATGTTAAGACTAGTGCCGATGGTAAGATCACCTATTACATCACTGTGAAGGAGCCAAAGACCATTAAGAAAAATGATGAATATTTGTGCCTTGAGGAGAAGTATCAAGGCTTGTATGAACCATATCTTGGTAATAGTTATTCCGAGGAGCAGGAACTTCCTGTTGAAATTCCGTTCACTGACGAGGATGGCTGTTTGGACTCAATTTATGTTTGGTCCATCATTGTGACGGAACCTTCCACAATCTTCCGCCCTAATAAAACTATTTGCCAAGGTGGTGAGGCTTATGGCAAGGTGTATGAAGAAGCTGGTAAGTTTGATGTTACCGAAACGGACCCATTGAGCTCTTGTATTGATTACGCCTATACTGTAACGGTTAATCCTACTTACGATAGAACCGAGAGCATCTATTTGTGCCAAGGCGAAAAGTTCAATGGAAAGACTTACGGTGAAACAGGTGGTCCTTTCTATGATGCGGTAACATATCAGACCAAAGGATGTGGATGTGATAGTATTGTCGGTTATTCCATCTATGTGACAGGAAAGACCTATACCGATTTGGAGTCAGTTACCCTATGTTATGGCGACTCTTATGAGTTCGGTGGTAAAACTTACTCAGATCCGGGATCATATGTGTTGGAGGATGTTTATACCAACACTTCCACTGGTTGTGATAGCATCGTCCGCCAAAAGTTGACCATCTTAGGCAAGTTGGAGAATAAGGATAACCCAATCGATACTTTGATCTGTTACGATTCCAAGTTGTTTGGTGTTGTTTATCCAGAGCCAACTACCACTCCGATTTTGGTTCGTGATCCTCAAACGTTCACCTCTTCAACAGGTTGTGATAGTATCGTTTGGTATAGTTTGACCGTGTTGAAGATCCAATTGAAGTTGGAGGTTAAGTCAGACCGTAACACGGTTTGCCGTGGTGAGGAGGTTGAGATCTACATCAAGGAGTTGAAGCCAAGCAACGTTCCTTACCAATGGTTCCCTGATTTGGGCGGAACAAACTCTTCCAAGAAGAACTTCACCCCTTCAGGTGATATGGATTGTGTTGTGAAGGCTGAACGTGTTATCGACGCTACTTCCACTTGTGTGACAACTGATACCATCCATGTGTATGTGAAGGAGTCTCCAGTGTTGGAAATCGAATCTGTCGATCAAAAGGAGAACCTTGTTACCTATTCCGTAACAGGTGGTACAGAGCCATATAAACTTTTATTGGATAAGAGTGTGATCGGTTCTGACGCTTCCGGAGAAATCCGTGAATCCCCAATCGGTACCCATAAGTTGGTTGTCTCTGATATCAATGAGTGCTCTGATGCTGGCTACTACGAGATCGCTCCAGTGCCTGTTACTCCATCCGAGTTTATCTCTCCTAATGATGATGGTGATAACGATACTTGGTATATTGAGAATATTGATGTATATCCAAATTGTACGGTGACCATCTATGATCGTCTTGGACGTGTCATCTACAAATCTCAAGGTTATGATAATGCGAGCGGATGGGATGGTACTTACAATGGACACCCATTGCCATCAACGGATTACTGGTATGTGATCAACCTTCCTGAGTCAGATACTCAGTTGATGGGACACTTCACATTGCTTCGATAATTAGAGAGGAACTTTACTATTAACTTTTCAATAATATAATGTTATGTCACAATTGTCTGATTTGATTTTGAAGCAAGTACAAGCAGCTGCTTCAGGAAGTAATTTGGGTAATAATGTTTTGAATGGTTTGTCGGATTCTGTTATGAACAGTTTGAAGCAAACTGCTTTGAAACAAGGTGGTATCGAACAATTGACATCATTGTTCACAGGTAAGACTTCTGCGGAGTCAAGTCCAATTACTGCTTTGGCATCTCAAATTTTCTCTTCACAAGTTGCTCCTAAGTTAGGTTTGTCAGCATCTGCGTCATCTTCAGCTTCAAGTTTGTTGCCTACTGTATTGAGCGCTATCGTGGCTTTGGTTTCAAAGAAGTCTTCTGGCTTGGATTTGAGTTCTATCCTCTCTTCTTTGGGCGCATCTGGAAGCAATTCTAAGCTTGGCGGTTTGGGAAGCTTGGTCGGCATGTTAGGCAAAATGTTTAAGAAGAAATAATTCTATTTTTGATTTTATTTTAGGCCTGGAATGTGAAAACGTTCCAGGCTTTTTTTCATTTGACTGATTATGATATTTTAGGATGGACCTATGCCTTGTTGTGGCATAGGTCCATCTTATTTTTATGCTAGTTTAAAATCGTGTTCTAATTAATTGTGATTCTTTATGGAGGAGAGTTTCTTATTTGTCATTGTTGCTTTTGTTATTGGATTGACTTTCGGTGTTTTGTTGGGATTGCTCAAATCACGGGGTTTGATGGTTCAGGTCGATTCCCTTCAGGGGGAGTTAACCCGTTCACGTGCTGATTTTGATAGGGAGAGGCAAATCTTGATAAATACTAAAGCGGATGAACTATCTCTGCAAAAGAGTGATTTCCAGTTGCGGATGGATCAATTAGTTGAACAATTCAGGGAGGAGAAATCATACGATCAATCTCTTCACAAAAATGCGTTGCAGGAGATGGAGCTGAGGCATTGTGAATCGATCGCTCAAATGCAGTCCGCTTTTTCAGAAACTTTGGAGCGTGTGAAGTTGCAGATGCTGACCTCTACGGAGACGCTTTTAAAGGAACGCGAGAAACAATTCTCAGAAAGTAGTTCCACCCGAATGGATGAGATTGTTGCCCCTTTGAAGACAACTATAGAGGAGATGAAGCGTGTGATGGATGATAATACGAAAAATAACATCCAAACCAGCTCTGCGTTAAAAGAGAATCTTGAGCAGATGATGCGGCATAGCAAAGAGGCTCAAAAAAGTGCGGATGAATTGACTAGGGTATTTAAACATGGTACCAAGGTCCAAGGTGATTGGGGTGAGACTGTTTTAGATGAGTTGTTGAGTAGCCAAGGTCTTGTAAAAGGCCACCATTATGATACGCAGGCCACTATCCGTGATGCGCAAGGTAATTTGGTTGTCTCTGATGGAGGAAGTGTGATGCGGCCGGATGTTATTCTGCACATAGATCACGACAAGGAGGTTATTATTGATTCTAAGGTGAGTATGACTGCTTTTATTGACTATGTCAATGCCGAGAGTGATGCTGAACGTGAAAGGACATTGAAGGATCATATCGCAAGCCTTACTAAACATGTGGATGAACTCTCTAAGAAAGATTACTCCAGTTATATTAAGGCCCCTAAGTTGAAGATGGATTATGTGATCATGTTTGTGCCTCATACAGGCGCTTTGTGGAGCGCTCTCAATGCGAAACCCAATCTTTGGCGTGAGGCTATGGCTAAGAATGTCTTTATTGCGGATGAGCAGACGCTATATGGTGCATTGCGTATGGTGAAGATGACATGGATTCAAATCACCCAAGCTCAAAATCACGAGAAGCTTTATGATTTGGCTAATGAGATGATCAAACGTGTTGGCATTTTCTGCAAACATTACCATGATGTGGGCAAGAACTTGGCGGATGCGGTCAAGGCATATAATGAGGGTGAAAAGAAATTAAAATATGAGGGTCATAGTATTTTGAATGCCTCTCGTAAAATGATTGAGTTGGGGGCGAAGGAGAATGGTAAGAATCCTCTGCCTGCTGAGGAGGATTTGATGGATTTGCCAATGCCAACCTTGGCGTAGTGATTCCTCTGCTCTTTGTTTCAATTAAAAGCCCCATCACCTTTCGATGATGGGGCTTTTCGTATTGCTTTGATAAATATTACTTCATCTTTGCGATGTTCTCCTTCAATGTGGCGATCTTGCTCTCTGCGTCAGATTTCTTCTTACGCTCTTTCTCCACGATTTCAGGTTTTGCGTTGGCTACGAACTTCTCGTTGCTCAACTTCTTCTCCACACCTGCCAAGAAGCCTTCCAAGTACTTGATTTCCTCTTCCATCTTCTTGATTTCCTCCTCGACATTGACATTGTTGCCAAGCGGTACGGAGATCTCTATGGTTCCCACCATGAATGTGGCTGCCGCTCCGCCAAGATCGTCAGTAGTCTCTGAAATCTTGGTGACGTTAGCCAACTTCTCGATGATGGCATTGTTCTTATCGTCGAAGTCGCTTCCCTTGTAGAACATCTCGAATGCCTCACGAGGACTGATTCCCTTGTTGGCTCTGATGTTACGGATACCTGCGATGATACCCTTGGTGGTCTCCATGCGGTTGATGTTCTTCTCGCAGAAATCCTCCGCAGTAGGAAGAAGGCTCAACATGATGGTGTCCTTGACGTCACGCTCTTTGATGTTTTGGTAAAGCTCCTCTGTGATGAATGGCATGAATGGGTGGAGCAACTTCAACAAGGTCTCGAAGTAACCGAGGGTTGCCTCGTAGGTTGTCTTGTCGATCGGTTGTTGATAAGCTGGTTTCACCATCTCCAAATACCAAGATGAGAACTCGTCCCAGAACAATTTGTAAACAGCCATCAACGCTTCGCTGATTCTATACTTGTCGAAGCAGTCGTTAATCTCGGCGATGGTCTTGTTCAATTGTTGCTTGAACCATTTAACAGCCTTTTGTGCTGATTCAGGTTGCTCGATATCTTTTACTTCCCATCCCTTTACCAAACGGAAGGCGTTCCAGATTTTATTGTTAAAGTTACGGCCTTGTTCGCAAAGCGCCTCATCGAACAAAATATCGTTACCTGCTGGTGCGGAAAGCATCATGCCCATGCGGACACCGTCGGCGCCGAAGCGGTCGATCAAATCCAATGGGTCAGGAGAGTTACCGAGTGACTTGGACATCTTACGTCCAATCTTATCACGAACGATACCTGTGAAGTATACATTCTTGAATGGCATCTTGCCCTCGTATTCATAACCAGCCATGATCATACGCGCTACCCAGAAGAAGATGATGTCCGGACCAGTTACAAGGTCGGAAGTAGGGTAGTAGTATTTAATTTCCTCGTTGCCTGGATTGTTGATGCCGTCGAACAAAGAGACTGGCCACAACCAAGAAGAGAACCATGTGTCAAGCGCATCCTCGTCGCGGACGAGTTGGTCTGCGGTGATGTTCTCGTAACCTGCGATCTTCTTAGCCTTTGCCAAAGCATCCTCAACGGTAAGGGCCACGACGAATTTCTCCTCTGCGCCCTCTGCTGTAGGAAGGAAGTAAGCTGGGATTCTGTGACCCCACCACAACTGACGTGAGATACACCAATCTTGGATGTTCTCCAACCAGTTCTTATAAGTGGATACATATTTAGAAGGGTAGAACTTCAACTCTCCGTTAATAACAGGAGGAAGGGCGATGTCTGCGAAGTGCTGCATGGAAAGGAACCACTGCTTGCAAAGACGAGGCTCTACCGCTGTGTCCTGGTTGCGCTCAGAATATCCTACCTTGTTATCATAATCCTCAACCTTCTCAAGCAATCCTGCCTTTTCAAGGTCGATGGCGATTTGCTTACGAACCACGAATCTATCTTGGCCCACGTACATGCCTGCAGCCTCAGAGATGGTTCCGTCTGGGTTGAAGATGTCGATGGTCTCAAGACCATGGGTCTTACCTAGTGCGTAGTCGTTCACGTCGTGAGCAGGTGTAACCTTCAAACATCCGGTACCAAACTCAACATCAACGTAACGGTCTTCGATGACAGGAATTACTCTGTTTACCAATGGAACAATCACTTTGTGACCCTTCAACCATTGGTTCTTTGGATCCTTTGGATTGATACACATAGCGGTATCACCCATGATGGTCTCAGGACGGGTGGTCGCCACAACTGCGTAGTAGCCCTTCTCGTCCTTGTGTAGGACCTCGCCCTCTTCGCCAGTTGGCTTTACAGATGCGCTGTCTTGCACATAGTATTTTAGATAGAACAACTTGCTCTTCTCTTCACGATAGATAACCTCCTCTGTGGAAAGTACAGTTTGAGCCTTTGGGTCCCAGTTTACCATACGAAGACCACGGTAGATCAAGCCCTTGTCGTAGAGGTCTACGAAGACTTTAAGAACTGACTCTGATCGTTTGTCATCCATTGTGAACGCGGTACGGTCCCAGTCGCAGGATGCGCCTAATTTCTTTAATTGCTCTAGGATGATGCCACCATGCTTTCTAGTCCAGTCCCAAGCATGCTCAAGGAATTGCTCACGGGTGAGGTCCTTTTTCTTGATGCCCTCGCTGGCAAGTTTGTTAACCACCTTCGCCTCGGTTGCGATGGAAGCGTGGTCGGTACCTGGTACCCAACAAGCGTTCTTGCCCAACATACGCGCGCGACGAACAAGAATATCTTGAATCGTGTTGTTCAACATGTGACCCATGTGGAGCACACCTGTTACGTTTGGTGGGGGGATAACGATAGTGTAAGGTTCACGTCCGTCTGGTTTCGATTTAAAGAAACCATTGTCCAACCAGTATTGGTACCATTTCGACTCCACGTCGGATGGATTGTACTTGCTTGCCAATTCTTCCATATTGTTTTTATCTAATTGTATTTCGAAATATTAGACTGCAAATTTAGTGAAAACAAATAGAAGATTTGTGGTGTTGGGGTAAATAATGAAAAAAAATGGGTGCACTTCTTAGGATAAGTGCGCCCATTCTTCGAATAGATAAGTGTTGTTATTACTTTAAAATCAGTTTTTCTGTGTGAACTGATCCGTTGGAAATGACTTTTACAATGTAAACACCTTTGTTTTGATCGCCTAAATTAATAGTGGTGCGAGAACCAATATGATCGGCGGAATAGATCAATTTGCCAGTTATGTCACAGATGTCGACAGTATTATACTCCTCTTCTCCGTCGCCGAAATAGATGGTGAACTCATCTGTGGAAGGGTTAGGGGAGATTGTGAAATTCGCGCTTGGACCTTCAGGTAGAAAATCTCCGTTCATTTCTTCTTCCTCTTCCCAATCTTCCAAACGAAGACCTCTTAGACTATTGGGACTATATTCCCATGGACATTTGTATATTTCCGCGTGAAGTTTTCCTCCATTGTTTACTTTGAATCCTTTTTTTAGATTGATTCTTTTCCCTGCGGTATAGTCTGAATAGCCTCCTGATATCGTTTGCGTTGAATTAATTAAATAGGCAGACTCTGTCGTTTTGTCTGTAGAAACTGTGCCCGAAAGATTCGGTAAAGCATTGTCGTATAGCATTCTACAATTTCTGTAGTCTGACGTGGTACTCCAAAATTGAGGATGTTCACCGTATGTTTTAACCAGTGCGCAGACATAAGCCTCTTCTTCGCTTACTTTGTTGTCTCCGTTAAGATCGTACTCCAAAGCACCTACCGTTAAACTGTTTGTGTGGTATTTGACTTTGTATTCACCGGCTAATGCTGTTGTGAAGGCTTCCCAAGTTCCGTTACCTGTGTTGTAGTTGTATCGTGATCCGTTTTTGTCATCCTCGTTTGTGATGATGGTAACTTCTTTCCCGTATTCCTCCAATTCGGAAATCTTGCTAATCATACTACCACTGAAACATACTAAAAACCAGACATGGATTTTCTTGCATTTGACATCCTTTAGCATGGATAGCCATTGTGTGTCGTAAATGGCACCTCCAATTACTGCATAGCCACCATGGGACCCGCCGGCCATAAATACATATAGTTCGTCGTTCTCCGTCATTTTACTGTTAACGGTGTTGATGGCATTTTGTATATTGGTTATTCCGCTGCCCCAATCGACATCATTGATTCCGTCCGCATCAAGATCTAGGGCTTGTTTGTAACAAACTTGGATGTTGTCGTTGACGTTGTTGTTGTTTTTGTCGTCTGGAATGCCTAACACTCTGTTGAGATATTGATATGTTCTCGCCACATCAATCGCTTGAAAATCAAATCCGCCAAGTCCTAATACGGCATAGGCATTAGGGGAACTTTTTCCGGACTTGTTGAACATTATCGGTATGTTTGGTATCTCTGCCCATATATTGAGGCTGAGCATATTGACCAATAATAGGAGAGAAAATAATTTCTTTTTCATTGTAACTTGTTTTTTTTTGAGAATGAATTATTTTTCTAATAACTCCATCTTAGCCTTCAAGGCTTGATTCTCTTTTTGTAACTCAATCATGTGAAGCGTCAACTCTTCCACTTTTTCCAAAAGAAGATTGCTCATCTCAGCGACGCTCATGCCGTTTTGTGCCATTTCAGATGCGGAAGGAACGCCAGGAAGGTGTTTGTTCTTTTTGACGTAACTCTCTACTTCACTTAACGATTTCAAATCGTAGTTGTCTTCGAAGACGTAGTCTGCGGCATTGTTCATATCCACGGTGATGTCTTGTGTGCGAATGTTCTTTGTGTTCACCTCCGTTACGTTCAACTCGTCTTTGCAGGAGAGTTTCCCGTTTACAATTACTTCGTTGTTGATGGTTAATTTACCAAAGTTGACAATGGCGTTTTTGTAGCTGCCCATGTAACTCAATGTGCTAAGTTCTAATTCTCCGTTATTGTTCCATTTTGTGGAGAATGTCGGATTGTATGGATGGTTCGAACCTCCTTTGACCAATCTTAGTGAAGTAGCGGAGACGGCACCTTCTTGGGTTACTTCGAACATTTGGTTGTAACCTCCCACCATGCTGTTGGTGCAACGTATGAAATAGTTGGGTGATTGTTGTGTCTTATTGCCTGATTTGTCTTGAGTGTAGTGTGGCGTTAGGTAAAATGTATGTGCATTAGATACGCCTTTGTTGTTCTCTGTGAGGTTAGTTTGCGCCAAAGCGTTAAATGAAAAACTTGCGGCAATGATTGCTGCTGATAAAAACTTTAAGTTCATAATTAGAAATTTAAATAAATGTTATTAATTAATGTAGTTATATTATCATAAAAATTGATAATAATAAATTAATACATGCAAAAATCGTGCCACAAATATTGATAATATATAATAAAACATTGTAAATATTGTGTATAGTATATTTGTTCTATTGGGCGGAGGCCGTTGTTATTACTGTTTCCCATATTTCTATTGAATTGTTCGTTATGAATTGGATTGCTATGACTATAATTTCGCCATCGTATTAAATTATTTTTTATGGAAGATTATGATTCGATTGAGGAGCGGATATTGGCCGTTTCGGAAGGTGAGGTTGTTCGGGAAAGACCTTGCCTTAGAGTTCCCTTGATGGTGGGGGCTTGGGGAATGTTATTGCTGGTTCTGATGTCGGATCGGTTGGCTCTCATCCCTGCGGTCCCATTACGGACAATCATCTTTTATGTTGGATGGGGGTTGGTGGTGTGTGGATTGGTTTTGTTGCGTAGATGTACCCCGCATCTCTACGAAAGATCTTCCGGTGAGCCAATGACCCAATATGAACTTGAGTTTGACGCAAAGCGGATGGGAGAGGTGATGAACTACTATGAATCAGGTGATTACGAAGCCTTGGTGAGGTGTTGTGTGAAGAGCAACGGAGGTTTGCGTTTGACGATTGTCTCATCTTCGGATGGTATGCTGTCTTTTACACAGATGTCCAAGTTTGTTCCGTATACTTACGAACCGATAGAGAATGTGCGTGTTTGGCGAGGGTGCGCTTCTTGGAAAAAAGTGATGCTTTCTTATGGGAAGAAGGTGTGATGGAGTGCGTTTATTGGGCGATAATCGTCATTTCGCAATCTTTGCAGTTAAAGTTTAGCGTGTACGCCTTCCCGTTGTTGGCGATTAAGGTAAGGGGCTCCTTGATTTCGTTGGCTGCTTTGTCTTGCTTCTTGCAGTATCCTAGTGTGTGGCGAATACAATGTTTACAGGTCATGACAGGTACTCCGCTTTGAGGTTCCTTCTCAAAGGACGGTGCGATGTGCTCCACTTGGTGTTGTGTGTAGAACTCTTTGGCCTTTTTATTGTGGACATTACCCCTGTAATCCAATTCGTGGGTGATGTATGGATGAGATGTTTTTGGGAAGACAAATTCAGACTTTCTCCGTTGTTTGGCTCTCTCCGCTTCCAATGCTTCCAATAAGTCACGACGCCATTGTGTGATGATGCCCGCCGGAATAAAGAAGATGTCGCTTTTAATCTCCACTTCATCCACCCGAAAGATGGTGTTGCCACTCTTTTGGAAGATGGAAACGATATTCTCCCTTTGGCGGTCAGGATTTTTACAAGCCTCTTTCTCGTTAGGAATTGTAATGGTTGAGGTGATGTTATCCTCGTCGATGGCAGTAGCGGACAATCCCTCTGCGTCCTCTGTGAGTATGATCTTGGCGTTAATCTTTCGTTCTGCGGACTCTTTGGACAATGTCTTTTCAAAGGCTTGGTCCATATTGCGGTAGAGCAAAGTGTTGCTTGGCATGTTGATTCGTTCCGCGGGGGTGATGATGTTGCCTTCCACTGTGTTCGCCCTGAATCCGTGGAACTCGCCGTTCTGGTCTATGTAACAGAAACCATCTCCGTTGGACATGGTTTTCTCCGTTTGGACGATGATTTTACCATTACGGCTATAGGCGTTGCCCATCTTTTCTCCAGTTGATTTCGGAGTCTCCATTTGGATGATGTCACGTCTTCTTCCGTGAAGGAAATAGTCGATGGACCCTCGGTGGAAACTCTTTTCCGTATCAGGCGTGAAGGTGTAGGTGCAGTGGCCGGAACTGGCTTGCGTATAAATCTTGCCGTCTAGGATTTGGTCCAATGCTTGACGGTAGGATGCGGTGACATTCTTCACGTAGGATAAATCCTTCAACCGTCCCTCGATTTTCAAGGAGGAGACACCTGCGTCGATCAACTCTTTCAAATGGGCGGAGAGGTTGAAATCTTTTAGGGAGAGTAGATATTTGTCTTGTGCTAAGATTTTTCCTGTTGCGTCTTTTAACGAATAGGGGAGTCTGCAGAATTGCGCGCAGTTTCCTCGGTTGGCGCTTCGTCCGCAACCATTCTGACTCATATAGCATACGCCACTGTAACTGACGCAGAGGGCGCCGTGGACGAATGCTTCCAATTGAACGTGGGTGGATTGCGCGATGTTTCTTATTTGTTCGATGGATAATTCCCTGGCCAAAACCACCTGCTCGAATCCGGCCTTCTCCAAAAACTGTACCTTTTCGGGGGTGCGGTTGTCCATTTGGGTGCTGGCGTGTAATGGGATGGGCGGAATATCCAATTGGGTAATGCCGAAGTCCTGCACGATGAGCGCGTCGGCGCCAATGTTGTAGAGCTGATGGATGATGCGTTCCGCCTGTGTTAGCTCCTCGTCCGTAAGGATGGTGTTGAGGGCGACGTAAACCTTCGCGTAGTATTTGTGCGCGTATTGGATCAGTCGTTCAATCTCTTCGATTGTATTGCCAGCTGCCGCTCTTGCGCTGAATTGGGGAGCACCGATGTAGACGGCATCTGCACCGTGGTTGATGGCCTCGATGCCGATATCCGCATTTTTGGCGGGTGCGAGCAATTCAATCTTCCGCATTATCGAATGTGGCTGATGTTATAAGGCGTCTTTTGGTAGACGAAGTAATTCAACCAATTGGTAAATAGTAAGTTACCATGGCTTCTCCAACGAACGACAGGTTTTTTCTTCGGATCGTCATCCTCGAAATAGTTGCATGGGATTTGGATCTCCAATCCCTTCTCCTTATCTCTGAAATACTCGTCTTTCAAGGTGTTAGGTGCATATTCGGAGTGTCCTGTGATGAAAAACTCACGGCCGTTTCTGCCTTGTACGATGTAAACGCCCGCCTCATCAGATTCGGAGATGATTTTCAATCCTGGAATCTTTTCGATATCCGCTCTTCTCACCTCTGTGTGGCGACTGTGTGGCGCATAGAAGATGTCGTCAAATCCTCTGAAAATAGGATTCTTAGAGTCCAACACTTTGTGTTTGAACACACCAAACTTCTTTTGGCTTAGCGGGTATTTAGGCACGCCATAATAGTGGTATAGTCCCGCCTGGGCTGCCCAACAGATGTAGAGGGTGGAGGTGACGTGTGTCTTGGCCCAATCGAAAATCTCCACGATTTCGTTCCAGTAGGTAACCTCTTCGAATTCGTAGTTCTCGATGGGTGCGCCTGTGATGATCATACCGTCATATCTTTGCTTTTTGATGGTGTCGAAATCTTTGTAAAAGGTCATCATGTGCTCCATGGGCGTGTTCTTAGAGGTGTGGCTTTTGATTTTCAAAAGGTCCAACTCTATTTGCAACGGTGTGTTGGAAAGCAGTCTGATAAGGTCCGTTTCCGTCGTGATTTTCAACGGCATCAAATTCAGTACGATGATTTTGAGCGGGCGGATATCTTGATTAGCGGCGGATTCGGAATCCTTTACGAAGATGTTCTCCTTCTTCAACGCATCGACTGCTGGTAAGTTTGATGGTATGTTTAGTGGCATATTCTCCTCCTATTTTTCTTTGCGCAAAGATACGAAAATCCGCAAAATATTATTACTTTTGCTTTTGAATTCATTGGGGAATTAGTAATGTGTGTTTAATTTATTTAAATTTCTATTTATGAAAATCAGAAAATTTGTTCAGTTGATTTTGAGTGCCATATTAGGTTTGATGGGCTGTTCGGAGTGTGCTGTTGAAGAGTATGGCTGTCCTTCCGCCGACTTTGAGATGAAGGGAAAGGTGGTCAATGAGAAGGGTGAGGCTATGCCTGATGTAGATGTAAGTAATTCCTATCCACAAAGTGATACTTCCCGAATTTATAGACCTGTCGCCACTACGAATGAGTCAGGCGAATATGTCGTTCAGGACGATTTATATAATTTGTGGGAGCAAGCCGAAGGCTATTCTTTCCGTTTTGTGGGGGATACGACGAAATACGAACCTTTCGACACGATTATTCCGCGCTCAAGTCTGAACTTCAAAGGCGGAGATGGTGATTGGTATCAAGGAAAGGCTTCGGTTGTCGTAAATGTTACTTTGAAAGAAAAGACAAAATAGGATGAAACAAAACCCAGAGAAAATATCCTTCAAGAAGAAGGTGGCGATGTCCTTATTTGACCGTTATCGCCACAATGCGGCTAAAATCCACGATTTGACCTATCTCTTTTGGGAGACCACATTGCGTTGCCCTCTCAATTGTCAGCATTGCGGAAGTGATTGTCGTGCGGACTCTTCCGTGAAGGATATGCCAGTGGCTGATTTCGTGAATGCGGTGAAACAAATCGTTCCGATTGTGGATCCACACCATACGATGATCGTTTTTACAGGTGGAGAATCTTTGGTTCGCCATGATTTGGAAGAGGCTGGTCAGGCGATGTATGACATGGGCTTCCCTTGGGGAATTGTGACCAATGGTTTCTTGCTGACTCCACAACGCCTTCAATCATTGCTCAATGCGGGTATGCGATCCTGCACGGTGAGTCTGGATGGATTGGAGGAGTCCCATAATTGGTTGAGAGGACATTCGGACTCTTTCCGTAGGGCAGTGGCGGCGATCAAATTATTGCCCGCGACAGACTTGCGTTTTGATGTTTGTACCTGTGTGAACAATAGGAATTTTGAGGAACTCTCTCAAATTAAGGAGTTGTTGATTGATTGTGGTGTGAAGGAGTGGCGCCTTTTTACGATATTCCCTATCGGAAGAGCTGCTAACAATCCAGAGCTACAATTGTCTGATGAACGCTTCAAGGCGGTCTTCGATTTTATTGCGGAGACTCGTAAGGAGGGAAGAATCAAGGTCTCTTATGGTTGTGAAGGCTTTTTGGGCGATTATGAGATGGAAGTGCGGGATAATTTCTTCTTCTGCCGAGCTGGAATCAATGTGGGTTCCGTTTTGGTGGATGGAAGCATTTCCGCTTGTCCCGATTTGCGTGGTAGATTTATCCAGGGCAATATTTACAAGGATAATTTGGCGGATGTTTGGCAAAACCGTTACCAAATCATGCGTGACCGTAAATGGACCAAGACGGGTATTTGCAAGGATTGCGACTTCTTCAACCATTGTGAGGGCAATGGACTCCATTTGCGTGATGAGGCAACCAATGAATTGGCCTTCTGTCATTTGAAGCGCATCATGGGAGGGGTAAAATAATTAAGAGTTAAGAAACGTCAGTTCGACGAAGTCAATTAAGAATTAAGAGTTTTCGTGAAACATATATCCCTTTTGCTGTTTTTGTTATG
This sequence comes from Paludibacteraceae bacterium, assembly GCA_024401515.1. Classification (GTDB taxonomy): domain Bacteria; phylum Bacteroidota; class Bacteroidia; order Bacteroidales; family Paludibacteraceae; genus UBA1181. The sequence continues at coordinate 42,938 of JAKSKY010000006.1, forward strand.
TTCCATCAGTCTGTTTGCCACAGAAGCCACGGATGTTTCAATGATGGAGCTTAATGGACCTGTGAAGTCATATTTCAAAGATGGGGAAAAATTCTATTTCGACAAGTCAGGTAATTTGACACATGCAAAGGTTCGTGCAAAACATGATGTGATTGTTCATTGGGATGAATACTACAAACATTCTTTTGATAAAAAGGGGAGACGAGTGAAGTCAAAAGTTTACAAAGATTCAACATTCAAAGAGCTTCTATATTCCATCAAATACAAATACGATAAAAAGGGTGTTTTGATTGAGAAAGTCACGAGTCAAGGTGTGTCAACCAGTTATAACGCCATTTCCAAGTGGGAAGAAGTTTTATCCAAATATGGCAATAAAAAGCACCAACCAAATTCAGAGGAAAAGCGAACGGACAAACAGGTGTATGACAACAAAAAGTTCCATCTCGTCGTATATGATACCACTTATTGCTTTTATGATGAAAAAGGCGATTTGACATTCTATATAGAACGCGGAACATGGAATGAGACATCGAATTCCCGCAGTTATTGTCGTAAAGTCTCTTCCTGCGGAGACACTTTAATGACAAGATCCATATCGACAAAAGCTAATGACACAGCAGATTACTGTACATTAACAATTGTCCAAAACTTTCGGAAAATAGAAGAGAAGGTGTTTAGATACGGATCTTCTGATTCTATAGATTATATTGATAAATTCAAATACAATGATCATGGTCTTCTTGCAGAAAAATATATGTACAGAAAAAACTATGATGATTACTTCCCGTGGACCATTCACAACATTGATTGCACAATCACATACCAATATGATCAATTGAACAATCTAGTGGGAGAGGAATGGTTGTATAACGACAAAAAGAAAACCGAGACAAAAAAATACGAGATTGAGTATTATTGATTGGTTGTTTCCTATTCCTTCTATTGACTAATTTATGTCCCTTCCCTTGTGAAATAGGTTAGTATTCCTTGGGTTCTTCTGCTCCTTCTTTGCATCCCTCCTGATAGAATTTATCCAATTCTTCTTGTATCTCTTCTAGATCGTCTGTGATGGTTAATCTTAGATTTTTATAGATCCCTTTTGCCATAAATTTCTCCAACAAAGGGTAGATGGGTACCTCTTTGCTCCAGAAGTGTTTGCCGAAGAAGATCATAGGGCTGGCGTAATCAAAGGAGAGGTAGTGGTTTTGTACCGCGTCCTGAAATATCTCCTGCATGGTTCCCGCACTACCTGGCGTGTAGATAATGCCACCGAATGCCAAAGTGAGGATGTTGTCCTCGCGTATGCTGTTTTCAAAGAATTTGGCGATGTGTGTCGCGAAAGGCGTCGCGGGTTCGTGGCCATAAGTCCAAGTCGGAATGCCTAAACTCTGATAACCATCTTTCTTGGGAAATTGACGCATCACCTTGAATGCGGAGGCCAACCAACCTTCGTCTTTAAAGGTTGGAAATTCTCTTAAGGTTTTCAATGATTCGTCGATCGTCTCGTCAGGATGTCCCGCTAGCCAGGCTCCGAGGTGTGTCGCCTCCATGGCGCCAGGACCGCCCCCGCTGATCATGATGAAGCCCCTCTCGGTCAGTTTTTTGCTTAATCTGGCAATCTGCTCATACATTTCATTGGTGCGGGAGAGCGCATGTCCGCCCATGACGGCCACACCGCGTCGTTCGTTGTACTGCACCAAGAAACGTCGCATATTTTTGTTGATCGCATAGTCGTGCAATGAACGGGCCAAAAGTTCCTTTTCGTCTTGCGCGATTTTCCCCGTCGCTAAATAGTGACGGTAAATAAGTGTGTCGTGGCAGTTCTCGAATGTTTCGGGGTGGTCGATGTCGTACCCCTCGTAGAGCGTGTCGGCGTTGTATAACTCCTGGAGCGCGACATTGTATGGCACGGATTCCAGAACCTCCACAACATCCCTCATCTTCTCTTTTATATCGTTACTTCTCTCTCTCGTTATCATATCGTATCCTCCATATCCGCAATATACGATTTTTTTTTCGATAGAAGCAATCTCCCTATTGTCAAAATCGATGAAACTTTTGGCTTGTGATGGTTTATGGTATAAATTTGAGGGATTTTTCTGAAAATGTGTATGACAAAGAAACTAATCATAGCGCTTGTCGCGGTCTCGATTTTCTATTGGTATTTCCAATCGCATGATGGGACGGAACAGAGTCCTGGACCAGAACAAAGTGAACAGGTCTCTTCCGGAAAAACGGACCAAGAGCGAATTTCGCCGAAGGAAGTGCAAGAGAATACGTCGGAGAAACGAGCGGAAGAGACGCCTGCTTCTATCGTCCTGAACGAGGTGAACGAGTTGCGCAAACAAAAGAATTTGCCGCTCCTCTCTTTGGATCCCGCCTTGACCCAAGCGGCGCAGAAACGGGCGGTGGAATTGGGAACTCTTTTCTCCCACACACGTCCCAATGGCACTACCTGCTTTACCGTCTTGGATGAGATGAATATCTCTTACCGCAGTGTGGCGGAGAATGTTGCGCAGGGACAACGTTCGCCACAGGAGGTGGTTCAAGGATGGCGGAATTCTCAAGGCCATTATCGTAATATGATGGGGACTGATTTCCGAAAAATAGGTATCGGCTATGATGCCAGGACTCGTTCTTGGGTACAATTGTTTAAAGATTGACAAAGAGCAAGTGCGGATTCACATAATTATTGTACCTTTGTGCGTCTTTTTTTGAAGGAATTCTAATTATTAACTTTTATAAATTAAATTGTAAGATGAAAAAGTATTTAGCGGAAATGGTAGGAACCATGGTGTTGGTTCTTATGGGTTGTGGAGTAGCAGTTAGTTTGTCTTGTTCTCCATTTAACGTGAGCGCGGTTGTTGGTACCTCTTTGGCATTCGGTTTGGCGGTAGTGGCTATGGCTTATGCCATCGGTGGTGTGAGTGGTTGCCACATCAATCCAGCTATCACATTGGGTTGCTTGATCGCAAAGAGAATGTCTCCAAAGGAGGCTGGTTGCTATATGTTGGCGCAAGTTGTAGGTGCTTTCTTGGGTTCTGGTATCCTTTGCGCGCTTACAAGCAATGTAGAGGGATTGTCTGGTACTGGTGCTAACGCTTTGCAAGCAGGTGTAAGCCCATTGGCAGGATTTATCGCTGAGGTTGTTTTCACTTTTGTGTTCGTTCTTACCGTTTTGGGGACAACAGATTCAAAGAAGGGTGCGGGCAACTTGGCAGGTTTGGCAATCGGTCTTTGTCTTGTATTGGTTCACTTGGTATGTATCCGTTATACAGGAACATCTGTAAACCCAGCTCGTTCAATCGCTCCTGCATTCTTTGAGGGTGGTGATGCTCTTAAGCAACTTTGGATCTTCATCCTTGCTCCATTCGCAGGTGCCGCTTTGGCTGCGTTCGCATGGTGCGCTATCTCAGGTGATTGCAAAAAAGACTAATACATTATCGCAAATAGCGATATAATGTTAAATGATAAGAAATTCGTAGGTCAATTATGACTTGCGAATTTCTTTTTTTTATTATTTTTGCACGCAATTTGGAAAGATTATATAATTGTTTCATATATAAATAAAGAAAATGGCAGAAATGAATTTTGGCGGTGTAATCGAGAACGTAGTTACCCGCGAAGAGTTTCCATTAGAGAAGGCTCGTGAAGTTTTGAAGAATGAGACCATCGCTGTTATTGGTTACGGTGTACAAGGTCCTGGTCAATCAATGAACTTGCGTGACAACGGTTTCAACGTAATCGTTGGTCAACGTCCAGGAAAGACATATGATAAGGCAGTTGCTGACGGATGGGTTCCAGGTGAGACTTTGTTCGGTATCGAGGAGGCTTGCCAAAAGGCTACTATCATCCAAGTTCTTCTTTCTGACGCAGCTCAAATCGAGTGCTGGCCAATGA
>JAKSKY010000060.1 GCA_024401515.1 Paludibacteraceae bacterium
ACATCTTAACCCAAGTGTTAAGTTTTGCGCAATTTGTCTTAATCATAACTTTATAATATAAAATGTAAATTTCTCTTAGAGTCGATTGCTCAAAAAGCGGTGCAAAGATACGATAAAAAAATAAGAAAACTTATAATTATGCGTAAGAATATTATTTGTCCTTTACGGTTTGTGGTATCTCATTGATGGTGACGGGCACCTCTACCGTGAATTCCTTAGGTTCGTTCCAATCTGGATTTTCCACGTGATATTTATTCTCTGTAGTTAGTAGGATCATTCCGTTCGCTCCTCTGGCACCTAACGAAGCGCTCTCCGCATTGGTGGCGCGTACTACTTCCGCATAGGCGATCTCCGACAATGGAACGGTGGAGATGTCGCTAGTTAGTAGACCATCGATGAAATAGAGTGGTTCGGTGTTGCCACTGAAGGTAGTAGGGGAGTTCTGTCTTGGAATCTTTAGGTTGATGGCGGCTAACGCCATGCGCTCGCCGGTTTTCTCCAAGGATTCCTTGGTGACGATGATGCCATTGTATGCGGTCGGCGGATTAAAGGGCGCCTTGGCTTGTTTCACGACCAATCTGTTCTCCTCCTCTGTGATGGTGAATTGGCAAGTTCCTTTGATGGGTAGAAGTACGGAGTTCTCGAAACGAGGGGATTTGACCACCAATGTATCGTTGTCGATATCCACATTTTTCAAAGAAAATGCACCCTTTTTGCTCGGACGGGCAATCTTGCCGATTCGTTTGATGAGAAGGGAAACATCGTTTTTACTTTTTGAAATATACTCTCCGGATATGGTCTCCGCTTGGACAAGGGCTGGTAGAATGGTTAGCCCTAAAAAGAGAATCGCTTTTTTCATGTCGCGCATGTTTGTAAGTCGTAACGCTTTGGGCGGGTTACGATGATGGGTTATGCATTTATACTTTAAAATAGGCGGCCGTCTATTCTTCTTGCGGCATTAATGTCAAGGTCATTTTGAACCCTAGTTTCGGATGCTCGATGGTGGCTTTCTGCTCGTCGAACCAAGCGTTCATGCGTTTGATCGCACCTCCATTTTGGATGACGCGTAGGAATCCTACCTCTTTCTCGTAGATGATGTAGTTGTTGCCTCCCGTGCGGGTGTTGACGCTGTAGCCCCATTTGCCCTTTGTGGTTTTGACTGGCATATAGACGACGCCAGGGAAATCTTCTGGCACATCCAGCATCAAAAGACTCTTGAAGTCTTTCTCCAATAGGTTGAGGACAACCTTCTTGTTCATCTGCTCCATGCAACTGTTTACGATGAAACTGTCTCTGGAAAGGGAGAAGTCGAACAAGGGAATGCCGAAAGGCGTCATCATGATCATGCGGAATCTACGAGGATTCTCCGCTTCTCTTGATAGCGCCATGATTCCTGTCATATGGTTCTCTTTAAAGCTGACCTCCGCGGTGTAGTAACGTGCGGCCTCATACTCGTCATAGACAGGCATTAGGTTGGATCTGTGCATTTTGACAGAGGTGGTAGGTCGCATACCCGCATTCGTGAACACTTTGGGTGTACAACCTACTAACCCCGCCAAAAGTACTGGAAGAATGATTGCTTTCTTCACCTTCATAATCATTATTTAATTGCGAATACAGACTCGGCGATGGCCGCGTTTTTCTTCTTGTTTGTGAAGGTGTATTCAGAATAGTCATTCTTGGTTTGATTAGGCTTCTTAGCCTCTACCATACGCATTTTCACTACGGTGAAGTCGGAAGCGTCAAGGTAGAGGTCTACCTTCTCCGCAAACTTCTTGATGTCCGCGCTAAGGGGAACGATCTCGATGAGATAGTTGGATCCTTCGGTGAAGTAGCTCATCTTGTAGTTGCTGCCCATATCTGTGATGTTTCCGCTCATACAAGCTGTGATGATCTTCTTCAACTCAGCCATCATCGGATTGGATGACGCGTCTTTAATCACTGGGTTGCCGAAGCCTGACTTCATCATGAGTTTGTTTCCGTTCATCACCAAGTCGTTCTTGATAGGGGTGATTTGCTCAAGCTTCACCTTATCGGACTTTTGGTAGTAGAACTTACCGGATGATTTCATGGTGCTGGACATCACCGCCATATATTTCTCCAAAGTGAAATCGCTTTGGATACTAGTGATTTTCTCGGCGCTCGCCTGCATTTTTGCCTTAAGACCATTGACGTCGCTTACTGGAGTGGCCGCTTGCATGGATGTAAACGACAAAGACGCCAACAAAGTTGCTGCTATTACTAAAATCTTCTTCATAATCATTAGAAAATTAAGTTATTAATAATGGCATGGTGGATTTTCCACCTGTTTTGTTTCCTATTATGTGTAAAGACCACCGTTCACACCGATGATTTGACCGGTGATGTATGATGCCTCGTCCGACACCAAGAAACCGACTGTTGCGGCGATTTCCTCTGGTTCTCCGAATCTGTTCATCGGAATTTGGGTCTTCAATTCAGCTTCGTTCAAGTCTTTGGTCATGTCGCTACGGACGAATCCTGGCGCTACCGCATTCACAGTCACTCCCTTACGGGCCACCTCTTGAGCCAAGGCCTTGGTAGCGGACATCACAGCTCCCTTAGCGGCTGAGTAGTTGGTTTGACCTGGCAAACCTTTTTGACCAGACAAGGATACCATGTTCACGACACGGCCCTTCTTCTTTCTCAACATTGGTTGGATGACCGCTCTGGTGGTATACATGAATCCGTTCAAACTGGTGTCCAATACCTTGTTCCAATCTTCGTTGGACATCATGAAAAGGAGTCCGTCGCGACGTACACCCGCATTGTTGACCAAACATTCGATATATTCGCCGGCATGGGCCTCTTGCCAATCTTGGATGGATTTCTCCACCTCGGAAGCGACTGCCACGTCGAACTTCATGATTTCTCCGTTGGAACCCTTCTCTTGGACCAACTTCAATGTATTCAATGCCTCTGCCTCGTTGGATTGGTAGTTGATGATGACATAATAACCCATCTCGGCCAATTTCACTGCGCATGCGCGTCCGATTCCTCTGGATGCGCCTGTTACTAATGCTACTTTCATTGGTTATAAATATTGTTTTTTTATTTTGTTTTTCCTCTTTATTTTTCCTTCTTTTCAGCGGGGTAAAGATAGGGAAATTTTCGTTATGAGGAAACTCAACTTCCCGTACCGTCTGTTTCTGTCGCCCAAATCCTTGGAATCGTCGACGAACCGCTGGGGATTTTCGACGAGTCGGATCCTATTTTAGGACTTAAAAACGTTTGCCGCGCAAATATTCCTGCATCTTGGCGATCTCCTCATACTTGGTGGTGTCATCCACGAACTTAGGGAAGAACGCTCTGATTTCGTCGTAAATCTTCTTGGTCTTAGGAGACAACTTGGCGGCTGCGTTCAAGCAGTCGATGCCTTGGACGATGGACATGAAGTGGATGGCCATCACTTGGAATGAATTGTCCACTACACGCTTCGCTAGTAGCGCGGAGTTGGTTCCCATGCTGACAACGTCTTGGTTGTCGTTGTTGTTTGGGATGGAGTGGACATACATGGAATTGGAGAGTGTTTGGCACTCCGCGGTGGTGGAAGTCGCCGTGAATTGGCAGGCTTGCATACCGTAGTTCAATCCCAAGACTCCCATGTTCACGAATGGAGGAAGTATGCCGTTGATACGGTCATGGAACAGATAGTTCATTTGACGCTCCATCAACATGGTCAATTTGGTGATGGCGATCTTTAACTTATCCATTTCGAATGAGACGTAGTCTCCATGGAAGTTACCGCCGTGGTAAACCGTTTTGGTGTCCACGTCCACGATTGGGTTGTCTGTGGCTGAATTGACCTCGTTTTCCAACACCTTGGCTGTGTTCTCAAGGGTTTCATAGACCGGACCGAGGATTTGTGGAACGCAACGGAGGGAGTAATAAGGTTGTACCTTGTGTTTGAAGACGCTCTCGTTTTGGTGGCCGCCGTCGTATAACTCCTTCTCTCTGTTGAGCATACATTGGCTGCCAGCGCTCCATTCGCGAAGTTGTCTGGCAATTTCGCTTTGACCTGGCTGGCGACGTACTTGGTTCAATTTCTCAGCCATGAAGTCGTCGTAGGATGAGGCGATTTCGTTGACCATCACAGAGGCGATGACCGCCCATTGCAAAAGCTTCTTGGCGTCGAATAGGTTGATGAGGCCGATACCTGTCATGAAGGAGGTTCCGTTGGTGACGGACAATCCTTCGCGTACATGCACGCCCATCGGTTTCAATCCTAGTTTCTTTAAGACATCCGCGGATGGTTGAAATTTGCCTTCGTAGTTCACTTGGCCCTCTCCGATAAGGGTGAGTGCCATGTGCGCCAATTGCACCAAGTCGCCGCTTGAACCCACGCTACCATGCTCTGGAATGAATGGATGGATGTTGTGGTTGATAAAGTTGGCCAACAACTCCACCAACTCGGGATGGACGCCTGATTCTCCTTGGATAAAGGTTCCGATACGGGCGATCATGGCCGCCTTCACGTAGATGTTCGGCAACGGATTGCCGGCGCCTGCGGAGTGGCTGCGGATGATGTTGTATTGCAACTGGATGCGCTCGTCATCGCTTACGCGGTATTGCGCCATTGGTCCGAAGCCCGTGTTGATACCATAGATGACACGGTCTTTGGAGAACTCGTCCAAGAATTCGAAACTCTTACGGACTCTATCCATGATCTTGGATGAGAAGGCGATCTTCTCTCCGTCGAACAAAATGGATTCAATATCTTTTAAGGATATATATTCTAACTCTTTGCTCATCTTCTTTAGAATTGAGGTCTTTAAACCGCAAATATACAAAAAAATTATGGTAACGATATAAAGTTGCCACTCTACCCTGGGGCCTCCCATAAATTCCAAGAAAAAACCGCCCTTCGACATCACGTCGCCGGGCGGCCTAAGTAGTTTTTATTAATTGCTAGTGTATGTATATAGCGTATCGTTTATTGAGTTGTTGATTAGCTTATGGTGCAAGTATAGTAAATGGTGGGACGTGGAGAAAATGAGTTCGACGAATTCGCCCATTTTCTCGACAAATCCGCTAATGGGAAGCCCGTTCCGTATTCCCGCTTAACTATTCTATGCCCAAAGCCTCTCTTCTTCTCTGCGCAAGTTGTGCCCATTGGGGATTCGAGTTTAGGATGCCCAGTTGCCTTTCGATCAGTTTCTTGATATCGGAACGCACCTTCTCTTCTTGCGCTTTCAATTTCTCGTGCATGTATCTCTCCCTGATTCCTTGCGTCAGGGTGTTGAACTGGCTTAACCGGGAGAAATGTATTGGGATCTCTTCCATCTGACGGAACAACTCGTCGAAATCTTCGCTTCCTAGTTCTTCGCATCGGTCGATCTCTTCCATGGCTTGGCGGAGCCTCTCTCCTAGGATGAGTTCCTCGTCCGTATGTCTGTTCCGCTCGAAATCCTTCTCGGCTCGTAACCATTGGGTGACGGCGCTCTCTTGGATAAAGCGGATGATGCTATTTCGTTTGTGGGTGTATATCTCTTCTTCGTCACTATTTTGTTTTATCGTTTCGATGCTCTTGTCGCATAATGAAGTGATGTGTTTGCCCAATTGGCTAATCGCCTCCGCGAAAGGGGTGAAGTGTTGGAAGAAACGCTCTGTTTGAAGGTTGTCGATCGCGATGATGGAACGAATCTTCTCCTCCTGGATACGGGCGATTATGTGGTAATTTTTAAGGAAGGAGAGCAAGAATGTCTTGAGCTCCTTTACCATCTCAGGGGTGTCGAAATTGTAGAAGGTAGGCAGCGGTTGGAAGCTTTCCTCCTCCGCTTTGACGGATGAGTGGTCGATCAGGATTTTAGCGTTGAAGATTTTTTCGCTGATCTCCTCTCCGAAATTATCTGCCACCGCACCGATGAAGGTGCCTTGTGTCAGGGTGGAAATCTTGGAGGCGGGGATCATGGTGTCGTTCTGTTCGCTGATGCTGGTGGAAACGCCTGACGCTGAATAACTTTGGCTCTTCCTCCTTTGCATGTTTTTTCCGAAACGTTTTTCAAGCTGGGTGGCGGTGTCTCCTGTCACCTGTCCGCTGAAGAGGTTGCCGATTGTGTTGATGATCGCTTTGGCCTCCTTCTCTCCATAGTCGCGGATGAGTTGTGTGAAGTCTTGGTAGCCGAGGCAGACGGATACTTTATTGGAGCGCGCTGTGGCGATGAGGTTGTCCAATCCTCTGAAATAGATGGTGGGTAGCTCATCTATGATGAGGGAGATTGGGTGGCGATCCTTCTTGTTGATCACCTTGACTATACGACCGTTGTAAAGGCCCAGTGCCGTGGCGTAGATATCTTTCTTTTCCGGGTTGTTGCCGACGCATAGCACTTTGGGTGCCTCTGGATTGTTGAGGTCAAGGGTGAAGTCGTTGCCCGTCATGACCCAATAGAGTTGTGGGGAACTGATGCGGGAGAGGGGGATCCGGACGGAGGCGATTTGTCCCTGGAGCTGGTCTTGCGCGCCGCCCTCCCAGGCCTCCATAAAGGCGGACATGTAGTTGACCAAACTTGGGTTCATGCTCATGAGCGGAATACAGTCGCTGTATTTGGCGTTGATCCATTCAATGACGTGGGGGAGGGTGCAATATTTACCTCCCTCTACCTCTTTGAGGTACCAGATGGAGGCTGTCAGGTAATTGATGGGGGACTCCACGAAGAAATCACCCTGTTTCTGCGCCCAACTTTTATTGAGGTTGAGCATGATGGTATAGGCGCTGTCGTAGGCGTCGGTGATGTCGTTCATGAATTTCGGGTCGATGGGGTTGCATCGCAGGGATTTCCTGGGATCGTCGAAATTGATGACGCAGAACTGGGGCTTCACGCCATATTGCTTTAAGAAGGACTCCTCGTTCCTTTTCATGTGGTTGTAAACCAGGGACGAGAGGTCCGGGAATTTGAAATCATAGCAATACATGGTGAAATTTTTGCGCAGGTGTTGACGTATGAATTCGTTGATGACCGCGTAGCTCTTTCCTGAACCGGGGGTTCCTAACACGCTGGTTGCGCGGAATGGATTCACCACATTGATCCATCCGTTTCGTTCCTCTCCTTTGTAATAGTATTGGGTCCGTAAATTGACTGAATAGGGGTTCTCGATTAGTTTTTCGTTTTGTTTGAAGGACTCTTCGTTGTCACTGTTCGTCGTACCGAAACTCCTGCTGACTTTGTGGATATAATTACTGCCGAGGATAAAGTAGAGCAATCCTGTTCCGCTAATCCATACGTAGAGGATCGTTTTTAGAATGGGGTGGTCTATCTTTAGGACAATAGGGCTGACGAGGGTCAATAGTATTCCCCAGAGGATGATGCACCAACCTTCGCTTCTGACCAGCCTGATTTTGGTGACCTTTTTGCCGTTGTCGTTCTCCTCCACGACTCTTCCTTCTTCCCCTCTGTCGACCAATCCTGTTGATTCCAAAAACTTACAGATGGGGGCGATCATGAAATTCACTTGCATCTTCTCCTCCTTTTTGCTCCGTTCCGCCCAACCATAGAGGCCTATGAAAAAGAGGGCGATGAATAGTGTGAAATAGGGAGAATGGAACAGGCCCAACTGTTGGTCGGCGAATTGGAGGAAATGGAAACTCTGTTCCGTGATTTTGCCAGGAATTACTTGGCAAAAGAAACTGCCGCAGAACCAGTAGATGTTCAAAAGATAAATAAACAGGCCAATAGCTCTTGAAAAGTCAAGAGACCTCTTGGATCCTTCATTTTGATTGGATTCCATAAGTGTGTTATAATTATATTTTACTGACGATATTTGAGCGCAACAAAGTAGGCTTCGTTATCTTTTCGCAAAGATATTGAATTTTTATTTAAAAAAATATACGATTGCTGTTTTTTTTCTTGGCCGATTCCTATCCACCGTAACTATGCATTCCTCCGAAGAAAATATTGACGCCGAAATAGGTAATCAGGATGAATAGGAAGGCGCACAATATATAGAGATGGTAAAATAGTGGTCGATTGAAAATGGGGAGGGAGGAGGTGTGGAAAATAAAGCTGTAAATGAGGAGGGATACCAAAGCCCAAGTCTCTTTAGGGTCCCAAGACCAGTAACATCCCCATGAGATATTGGCCCAAATGGCACCGGTAAAGATGCCTGCGGTAAGGAAGAATAGGGCTGGGTAGAGGATGATGGTATTCAGTGTCCTTTGCTCCTCTAATTTGGTGTTCCCTTTCCTGAAAACGAATGTGATGAGCCCGATAAGGCTAGAGAGGGTCACGAAAAGGAGCAGTGTGTAGGAGATCATCATCAAGGAAACGTGGATACTCAACAGTGGAGAGTTAAGTACGGGCATCAGTGGCGTGATTTGCGGATCCTTGTCGCTCAGTGTAGCGGTCAGCAAGGCAAATCCTGAAGCCAATAGACCCATGGTTGCCGCGATTTTGATTTTGCGGGAAAGGCATAGGGCGAGGAGTTGGGACATCCAAGCGATGGATAAGAGCGTCTCGTGTCCATTGGAAAAGGGGAGTCTGTTGGAGATGATGCTTCGTAAAACAATGAGTAAGGTTAAATATGCGAAGGAACCCCACAAGGCGATTAGGAAAGCCGATTTGGCCTTTCCCGTACTTTTCACGTTTAACAGAATGGTGAGTGCCAGTGCCAGCAACCCGAATGTCAATGTAATATAGGCTAGAATTGGTAATTTGTTGACTTTTAGGTAGTAATGTTCGGATCCTAGGACCAACTTCGAAGGCGTGTTGCTGCCCAATTGTCTCTTTTGGAACTGGATGAATTTTCGGATCCATTCTGAGCAATCCTCCTCTTGGGCGAAGGATTCGTAGAGGAGAGGCAGAAAGTTGTTGACGAGCAAAGAATCCGCTCCTGAGAAATTTTGTTTCGGATAGTTCCGAGGCGAAAATAGGCGTACCTCTCCATCTATTTCGCAAGGAAAAATTTTGAGCAATTCCCCGGATTGCAGCAAGTGAATCAGTTCCACTTTCTCGTCCAGCTGTTTCAGCGGCTTGAGGCTAGGCGCATGGAGATCATTCTGCCCCATGGTTAAGTAGGCGCTTCGTAATTTGTAGGTTCCATCCGCCTCGAAGAAATCGGTGAATTGGGCTAGGTTGTCTTTTATTCCTATCAACGTTTTTTGTTCCTCTCCTTTGACCTTGATCATTGGTTCGAATTGCCACATCTCTCTTGAAAAGAGCCATCCGGCGAATACTTGCGTGGCGTTGTATTCCTTGAAGGAGTCTTTGCCGGTCAGCTTTTTGGTGAAATCGGTGGCGAGGGTTTCGATGGTGGTGATCCGTTCTTGGTATTGTACCAAGATTTCGCCGAAAGCCTTCGCCTCATCGGAGGAAAGTGTCAAAGGCTTGGCCTCCATGTCAGGGGAAAATGTGGCGAGTAGCGCAATCGAGGTGATTCCTTTCCAAAAGTTGCTTTTGAATGCTTTCCTGAATTTGCTGTTGGGATCGAATAGGGTGGCTAGCATGCCGAAGAGTAATAAAAAGTATCCTATGTAGCTGATGATCACGCCCCATTTGTCGTAGTTGACGATGAGTGTGCTTCCTGCCTTGTCTGGGTCGAAGGAGTGTTGGAAGAGACGGTAGCCCTCCTTCTGTGCGATATGGTTCATGGAGATGGTCACTTGTTCCTCCCCCTTGCTGTCTGAAATTGTGATGGTACTTTGGAAGTCTGCGGGAGCCTCCGTGCCAGGATAAGTGATGATTTGGAACTGCTCTAGGCGGACGGTGAAGGGAAGACGGATGACTGATGATTCCCCGTCGTCAGAGAGTAGTTGGTCCTTGCTCTCTCCTTGACGAAGATGTAGCTGCCCAGAAAAACCGAACAGATGGGTCACAAGGGCTCCCGTCAATATGAATAGGAAGGCGAGGTGGATGGATAAAACCGCCGCCCGTCTCCAAAGTTTTTTTTGGACGATGTAAATGGCAGCGGTGATCGCCAACGCTCCCCATAGAATGAGGGTGGGTGTTGAAGTATAGGAAGTTTCGTTTGTGAGGATCCTCTTTTCTACAAGAATGGAGAAGACAATGAGGGATAGAATGAGGCATCCCAATAGTAAGAAGGGTATGGTTGAACCTATGTGATTTATCTTTTTCCCCATTGCCGTATTTTTGGCGGCAAATATACTCATTGTCCTGTTAAGAGACAATCCCAACATGTTGTTATTTTGTTTTCAGACGAGGCGTTTAAGGTTGAATAACCTTCTGTTTTGTAAAATAATGTTAAATAGATAAAAATATTTTAGAATTATGTTGTATAACATAAAAATATACCCTACATTTGCATCGTGTTTTTCATGGTATTAGATTTAAGGTTAAAAATTGACGAGGTTGGGATGTCGAGATGACATCCTTCTTTGTTTTTATAAGGTTGCTTTTTTATGTTTTTGAGGGCGAACCGCTCGTCGATGGTGCGCCTCGTTTTATATATTTTTAAGGACAATTCGTAGATTCATTTTTCTAGTTATCATAAAAAATCCTTATTTTTGCACGTTTTTGGTAAAGAGACAAAATATTGCGGGGTGAAACTCGTTTCTCTTCTAAAAACATATTGGAAATGAAAATGATGGAGAGGAAATATAAATTTGGAGCTCGTCTGCTCGTGGTTTTGTTGGTTTGTTTCTGTTGCGGAACAATCCAAGCGCAAGACCGCTATGTGGGTGAGTTCGGTCTATTCGGTGGTGATTCGTACTATAACGGAGATGCGAATTCCACGAAGATATTCTACAACAACCATTTGGCATTCGGAGGTTTGTTGCGTTACTTCATCAACGATCGTGGTGTTTTGAAGTTGGACGTGATTCGGGGAAAAGTCTCTGGCGACACGGAGCCTTTCGACAATGTCTTGCCTGGTGGCGAGAATGTCTCTTTTGAGCAGAAATACTGGGATGTTGGCTTGCATGTGGAGCATAACTTCCTGAAATATGGTTTTGAAAGCTGGGACCGTGAAGTGAAACGTCACACACCCTATGTGTTGATCGGACCCGGTTTGACCATGTACGAACATTGGAGAGGTAATATCATCACATTCAACCTCACATTTGGCGTGGGCTACAAGTTTAAGTTGTGGAAGCGTTGGAATTTGGGATTTGAGTGGTCCATGAGAAAATTGTTCGTGGACAACTTTGATGTGGTGGATACACCGACTAAGATTCTGAATGATCCTTATAAAATGGGTCATAATGCATTAAAAAATAACGACTACTATACTTGCGCTGTCGCTTTCATCTCTGTGGATTTGATCAAGAGGAAATCGAAGTGTAATGTTTTAAGGAAATAATATGGGTTATAAGGAACAAATCGATATGAACCGAGTGCCTGAGCACGTTGCCATTATTATGGATGGTAATGGACGTTGGGCGAAATCGAAAGGCTTGGACAGAATTTTCGGTCACCAAGAGGGCGTTGATTCTGTGGACAAGGTGATGGAAGCCGCTTCTGATCTAGGAGTGAAGTACATTACCTTGTATGCTTTTTCTACGGAGAACTGGAATCGTCCGCAGGCTGAGGTCAGTGCGTTGATGGATATCCTTTCTTCCGCCTTGAGAAAGTACATTGAGAAGATTTCGAAGAACAATGTCCGCTTGATGGTTGTCGGTGACAAGAGCAGATTGTCGGAGGTTACGCTGAAGAATTTGAGCGAGGCGGAGCAGATAACCGCTGGAAACACAGGCTTGACCATGGTGCTTGCCATCAGTTATTCATCCCGTTGGGAGATGGTTGAGGCGGTGAAGCAAATCGCTTCGAAGGCGAAGTCCGGCGAAATCAACATCGAGGATATCGATGAGAAGATGTTCTCTAACCATTTGACTACGGCTGGCATCCCTGATCCCGATTTGCTTGTGAGAACCAGCGGTGAGTTGCGTATTAGTAATTTTTTGATGTGGCAGTTGTCCTATTCGGAGCTATATTTCACTTCTGTAAGTTGGCCTGAGTTTAAGAAGGAGCAATTCTTCGAGGCGATAGTGGATTACCAGAAGAGAGAGAGACGTTTCGGCAAGACGAGTGAACAATTGGCTTAGTTTATTGGAATGAGGAAATTTTTATACATCTGCATACTTTGTTTATTCCCTGCAGTCCTTTCCGCGACTGTCAGATCGCTTGCGGCGCAATCGACGGTTGGAGTGGATTCTGTGGCGGCGGTGGCGGATTCGGCGGTGGCTCAATATGAATATGTGCCATCCGTTTCCTATACGGATACGCCCAAAGAGTATGTCATTGAGGCGATTAACGTGACCGGTGCCGACCGATATGACAAATCAGTTATCATCGGTTATTCACGTTTAAAGGTGGGTGATAGGATCAAGGTGCCTGGCGACAAGATTACGAAGGCGGTGAAGAAGTTCTGGAAGCAGGGTTTGTTCTCCGATGTGAAGATCTATGCCGACAAGGTCTCCGGAGATAAGATTTGGTTGACCATCGATTTGAAGCAAAGGGAACGTATCTCCGAAATACACGTTTCAGGTGTGAAGGAGAAGAAGAAAGAGGATATCTTGGGCGCTGTTGAGCTTCGTAAGAATGGTATCATCACGCCTAACATCATCGCCCGTACCCAAGCGGCCATCCAAAAGCATTTGAGCGGAGATGGTTACCGCAATGCGGAGGTGGAAATCACCACAACGGATGACAGATCCAATCCGGGTCACGTGATTGTCAACATCAACATCGAGAAGAACGACAAGGTGAAGATCCATCGCATCTATATGTCTGGATTGAACCAAATGCCGGAGAACAAGGTGAAGCGCGGAATGAAGAAGACCAAAGAGCGCAAACTCGTTAACTTCTTCAAGTCCAAGAAATTCATAGAGGCGGAATATAAGAACGACAAGGGTTTGGCGATCGACAAGTTCAATGAGTATGGTTTCCGTGACGCTACATTGTTGAGCGATAGCGTGGTAACCTATGCGGAGAACAGGGTGGATATCTACATGACCTTTGACGAGGGTAGAAAATACTTCTTCCGTGACATCACATGGGTGGGTAACACCATCTACTCCAGCGATATCCTTTCCAAGGCTTTGGGTATTAAGAAGGGTGACGTCTACAACCAAAAATTGTTGAACGACCGTTTGATGGTGGACGAGGACGCCATGTCCAATCTCTATTTGGATAATGGTTACCTCTTCTTCAATGTGGAGCCTGTTGAGGTGAAGGTGGAGGGAGACTCCATCGATTTGGAGATGCGTATTTACGAGGGACAACAAGCTGTGATCAACAGTGTGGTCATCTCCGGTAACAATTCTATTTATGAGAATGTGATCCGCCGAGAGCTCCGAACCAAGCCGGGTGATCTATTCAGCAAAACCAATTTGCAACGTTCAGCCCGTGAGTTGGCTGCCACAGGTCAGTTCAACCCAGAAAAGATGGATATCCGTCCTGAACCAAACCCTGAAAATGGTACGGTGGACATCATCTACAATTTGGAGCAAAAGAAGAATGACCAAGTGGAGTTGTCATTCGGTTGGGGACAAACCGGTGTGACGGGATCCCTTGGTTTGAAGTTCACCAACTTCTCCATCAGAAATATCTTCAACAAGGAGGCTTACCGTCCATTGCCTCAAGGTGACGGACAGAATTTCTCTTTGTCATTCTCCACGAACGCCCGCTATTACACTTCAGCGAGCATCAGTTTCATGGAGCCTTGGTTGGGTGGAAAGAGTCCTACATCGTTCTCCACCTCTCTTTATTGGTCTAAGCAGTCTGGTGTGAATAGCCGTTACTACAACGATAATTACTATAATAACCTAATTTACGATAACAATTATGGTTATGGTAATTACGCGAATGCGGTGGACCGTGATAAGTACATCATGACTTTGGGAGGTTCTGTCGGTATCGGTAAACGTTTGAAGTGGCCGGATGATTACTTCTCCATTTATTGGGATCTCTCATATCGCCACTACTCTTTGAAGAACTGGACCTATTTGGAGATCTCGGATGGTACGGCCAACAACTTGAGTGTGAGCGCGACATGGTCACGTAACTCTTTGGATAATCCATATTATACGAGAAAGGGTTCCAAGTTGTCTTTGATGGCGCAATTGACTCCTCCGTATTCCAAGTTCAAGGATAACAGCCGTATCCAGGAATTGGTGGACAAGTACCGTGACGGTGATGCTTCAGAGGATTACCGCGGTCTTTCCGAGGCTGAATACATGGAGATGCAGCAAGAGTTGTATAAGTGGATCGAGTATTGCAAGTTCGAGTTCAAGATGCAAACCTTCACACCGCTCTCTTCTAACCAGAAGTTGGTGTTGATGACCCGTGCGGAATATGGTTTCTTGGGTTACTACGACAAATACCATCGTTCTCCATTTGAGCGTTACTACGTCGGTGGTGATGGTATGACCGGATACAGTTACACCTATGCGACATCAGCGGTTAAGATCCGTGGTTATGAGAACGGTGCGTTGACTCCAAAGGATCCTATCACAGGCCGTGACGCTGGTAATATCTATTCCAGATTGTCTTTGGAGTTGAGATATCCGTTGATGCTTGAATCCACAACGACTATTTACCTTTTGGCTTTCGCTGACGCTGGTAACGCATGGAAGGATTTCCGCAACTTCAATCCATTCGATTTGAAGCGTTCTTTGGGTGTGGGCGCCCGTATCTTCCTTCCTATGATCGGTTTGATCGGTGTCGATTGGGGATATGGATTTGACCTCTCCAAGAGTGGCGGAGGTGGAAGTAACTTCCACTTTGTGATCGGTCAGGAGTTCTAATTTGATTGTTATACCAAAAACACGATACGAATATGAAGAAAATCATGTTGACATTATTAGCGGTCGGTGCGTTTTTCTGCGCTACCGCACAAAAGGTTGCCGTACTTGATATGGAGTATATTTTGAAGAATATTCCTATGTATGAGTCCGCAAACGAGCAATTGAAGCAAATCTCCCAAAAGTGGCAAAAGGAGGTTGAGGCAAAGAATGAGGAGGCAAAGATCCTTTATAAGAATTATCAGACAGAGGTTGTCTTCTTGTCCGACGAGATGAAGGTGAAGAAGGAGAATGAGATTGTGGCGAAGGAGAAAGAGGCGAATGAGTTGAAGCGTAAGTATTTTGGTCCAGAGGGCGAGTTCTTCAAGAAGAGAGAGAGCTTGATGAAGCCAATTCAAGATGAGGTATATGTTGCGGTGAAGTCTGTTTCCGACACAAAGGGTTACACAGTGGTTTTGGATAAGGCTTCCAGCTCCAATTTGATCTACTTCTCTGTGAAGGCGGATATCAGCGACGAAGTGTTGCAAAAATTGGGTTATGCGAAATAATTTGTATTTTCGCACCGTTAATTGAAAAGAATATTAAATATTATAATTATGCGTAAGAAATTAGTTGCATTGATGTTCTTGGCTATGCCAATGTTCGGTATGGCTCAAAACACTCAAATCAAGTTGGGTTACTTGGATGTTCAAGCTTTGTTCATGTCATTGCCTGAGGTAGCCTCTATCGAAGGATCATTGAAGGAGCTTGCCGCTCAACACGAGGCTGAGATCAAGAGAATGGAAGATGAGTACACCCGCAAGATGATGGAGTACAAAGAGGGCGAAGCAAAGTGGGATGACGCGATCAAGAGAAATAGAATGGAGGAGTTGCAAACCATCCAACAAAAGGTGCAACTTTACTACCAACAAGCTCAAACCATGTTGCAACAAAAACAAGAGGATTTGCAAGCGCCAATCCGTGAGAAGTTGCGTAAGACTATCGATGAGGTAGGTGCTGAGAATGGATTCCTTTACATCTATGATTTGAATGCGTTGCTATACAAATCAAACGACGCGATCGATGTTACTCCGTTGATCAAGAAAAAGTTGGGTGTTAAGTAATTTCAAAACATTTCGTATAAAAAAGAGGGTTTCTTGCCCTCTTTTTTTGTCTTATAGCTTCTGATTATGGCTCAATTCCCGCAACAAAACGGTCCTATCGGCGTTTTTGACTCCGGCTATGGCGGACTTACGATCCTTTCCGAAATCCGCAAGCATTTGCCTCAGTACGATTATATCTACTTGGGTGACAATGCCCGTACTCCCTATGGAACGAGGTCTTTTGATGTCGTCTACGAGTATACCCGTCAATGTGTGGAGAAGTTGTTTGATTTGGGTTGTCCGTTGGTCATATTGGGTTGCAACACCGCTTCGGCGAAGGCCTTGAAGTCTATTCAGATGACCGATCTGCCGCTCTGGAATCCAGATCGTCGTGTCTTGGGCGTCATCCGCCCTACGGTGGAACAAATCGATTCCTTTACCAAGACACGCCATGTCGGCCTTTTCGCTACCGTGGGAACGGTGCAGTCCGAGTCCTATCCGATTGAAATCCACAAGCTCTTCCCTGACATCCAAATCTCTAGTGTGGCTTGTCCCCTATGGGTCCCTTTGGTGGAGAACGGGGAGTCCGCTTCGGAGGGTGCCGATTTTTTCGTGAAAAAATATGTGGACCAGCTTTTGTCGCAGGATAGTCAGATTGACACGGTGATTTTGGGGTGCACCCACTATCCATTGTTGTTGCCTAAGATCCGTCAATATTTGCCTGCCCACATAAATGTTATTTCCCAAGGTTCGATTGTGGCCGCTAGTTTGGATGATTATTTGCATCGTCATGCCGATTTAGAGGCCTTGCTTACCAGGGGAGGGGCTTGCCACTTCTTTACGACGGAGTCGGAGGAGAAGTTTAAAAAGTCTGCGGCTATATTCCTCTCGGAGGATGTGGATGTGCAACGCATTCAACTCTGTTGAGGATGAGAGGCTATCCTATTGCCTCAATTGGTAACTTTTACTAACTTTGTGAAAAATATTAAGACAGATTGTATATGAAAAAGATATTGGTATCGGCTTTGAGCCTTCTCGCTTCTTTGTGTGCCTTTGCGGGCTCCCAAGGCGAGGATAATGGTTTGGATTTGAAATTGAGCGCCGGTTTCCACGGTGACAAGTTTGGTTATTCTGATGTGGATTTGGCTAAGTATGGATTTTTGAAGGGGGATTATCCTTTTAAGAATGCTACGCCTACTTTCGGTTTCTCTTTGGATTCACGTTGGTACTTGGTTAATCCAGGCGATGCGGGAATTGCGATCGATGTTCGTTGGGTGGATTTCGCCTTCGCGAACTGCAAGTCCGAGGTGAATCTTAAATATGAGAAGCCTACAAACATCTCTTCTGTGACTTTGGAATTGGACTATACCG
This sequence comes from Paludibacteraceae bacterium, assembly GCA_024401515.1. Classification (GTDB taxonomy): domain Bacteria; phylum Bacteroidota; class Bacteroidia; order Bacteroidales; family Paludibacteraceae; genus UBA1181. Next base: position 17,164 of record JAKSKY010000060.1, read on the forward strand.
CTACCACGAAGACCCAATTCTACGATTTGAGCATCTGTGGTGTGGGCCCGATGGGAACCTACTATTTCAATAGCAAGAATGCGGTAGATTTGTATTACAATATCATGCCTAACATCTTCTTGATCAGCATGAAACGTCCGGAGTACTCTTCCGACAGCGACATGTTTATGGATTATTACAAAGAGATTTTGGATGAGAATTCAGACGATCGGACCAATACATTCGCCTTTGGCGTCTCCCATAGAATTGGCGCCGCTTATCGCCACAAATTGTTCCAAGCGGGTGTTGAATTGAAATTCGGAAAGTTGAAATACCAAGATTGGGGCAATGATAGAAACAACGAAAAGAATGAGTTGGATATGATGTTCAAGGCTTTGAGCGCCGATAAAATCAAGGCGGGTGCCTTCCGTGTATTTGTTGGATTTAAATTCTAAACATCTTTTTATCGTATAGATGGGCAGGGGCGTAGGTTCCTGCCCTTTTTTATTTTTTGTTGTCTATAATGCTTGATGATAAAGAACACCATGGCGGATAAGATCAATTGCAGCGGCAAAAGGAATAGATAAGCAAGAAATGCCTTTACGGGCCATCCGACCCCCATGTTGTGGTTCCATAGCTTTTGGACGCGCGCCCTGTCGCATTCCACCACGTTTTGGTAGTATTCGCTATCGCACATGCCGTTAGGGTCCCATCCGTAATACTCCATGAGCCACCAAGTGGATGCGTCGTCCCACCATAGAAGCGTTAAACAGAGTATCCCACTGAAAATCATTGTGGTGACGACGAATCTCATGACGTCTTTTCTCCCCTTGTAGCAGGGTACGAATAAGAGGGGGAGAAGGAATCCGATAATGCCTACTAGAAGTGTGCATATGTTTCTAATTAGCTCCATTGTCATGAATTTTCGTGTTTAGCTTTGTGTACGTAAAGTTAGTTGATTCTTTTTAATAGCCTAAAAATGAAAAAGGATGTCATCTCGACATCCTCATTTCCTTAACCTTAAATCTAATACCATGAAAAACACAGTGCAAAT
>JAKSKY010000061.1 GCA_024401515.1 Paludibacteraceae bacterium
AACTTCTCCACTACCATCTCCACCAACTGTACGATACCAGCGATAACGGCGATGAATAGAATGAAGCTCAAGAATGACAAATCAACACCTGGCATAAGACAATCAGGTCCAAGAACCTTTGTGTATAGTAGGTAGTTGACTGGCAAAGTCACGCACAACACGAAAATTACCGCAAGACCGAGTCCTAGTGCGGTCTTCACATTTTTCGAAACAGCAAGGTAAGAACACATACCTAGGAAAAATGCGAAAATCATATTGTCGACAAAAATCGACCTTACAAATAAACTAAAAAAATGTTCCATAATATTTTCCTAAATACCTATTGTTATTTCTCTTGCAAATCTGGGTTCTTTGCTCTCATAAACCAGATGATGCATCCGAGGATGATCAATGCCATAGGAGGCATAAGCATCAAACCACAATTCATATAACCAAGCTCGTATACGCAGTCAGGAATGATTTGACAACCAAACAAACATCCAGCACCGAATAGCTCACGGATAGCAGCTACGATAACCAAGATGATCGCATAACCAAGACCATTACCGAAACCGTCGATCAATGAGTCGATTGGACCATTCTGCATGGCGAATGCCTCAAGACGACCCATCAAGATACAGTTTGTGATGATCAAACCGACATACACGGACAACGCAACGCTCACATCATAAGCGAAAGCTTTCAAAACCTCACTTACGATTGTTACCAATGTTGCGACAACGACCAACTGAACAATGATACGGATACGATTGGGAATTGTATTTCTCAACAAAGAGATAACAACGTTTGCTACAGCAAGGATGATTGTTACAGACAATCCCATTACAATTGCTGGTTCAAGCTGTGCTGTAACGGCAAGTGCGGAGCAAATACCAAGCACCTGAACAGCCACAGGGTTGTTCAAACCTAGTGGTGTAAGAAATGTATCTTTTAGATTACTCATTTGTATACCCTCCTATTATTTATTCAACTCCTCTTTTACCACTTTCTTGACAGTGTCAACCAAGTTAACGCAAGCTACCTTAGCGGAATCCTTAGCCTCAGAACATACAGCCTTAACGGTAGAATCAGCAGCTGCAGCCTCTAATTTAGTGGCACCAGAATTAGCGTCAACCGCAGGAGCGGCAGAAGATGACAAGAATGATTTGTATCTCTTCAAACAGCTCTGCAACATATTGTTAACACCTGTTGAAGTGATCGTACCTCCTGAAATTCCATCCACCTCGCAAGATGCATCTTGAACCTTTCCATTCTTAACAACGCTCAAAACGATGTTGCCATCCCTTGAAACGATCTTATCTAGGAAACTCTTAGAAAATGCGGGTTTTGCGATCTCAGCACCTAATCCTGGCGTCTCACCCTCGTGACCGAAGTAAGTTCCATAAACTGTGTTTTTGTCATCATTCAAAGCGACATAACCCCAAATTGGGCCCCAAAGACCGGCACCTCTAACTGGGAAAACATACTTCTTTTCACCATTTACAAGGCATTCAAAAACATGAAGCTTGGTTGTATCAGCATATTTTGTCTGAAAAGAATCAGCAGGCTGTGCTGTAAGAGATCCATCCGGATTCAAAATGTAATCCTTCACCATACTCTCATAGTTGGCTGCGGCATCTCCTTCAGTAATGTTCAAAGCACTCAAAATCTGCTTCTTTGTATCCAACTTCACATTCTCTGTCTGCATCTCTTTCAAAGAAGAAGAGACGAACGCAAGAAGGAATGCAACGATAATAACCATTATCGCAGCATAACCGATAGTATAACTATTACTATTTGTATTCATATTTCTGCTTATTAACGATTATTAATACGTTTCAATCTCTTATTAATGTTGTGTTGTACGAAACAGTAGTCAATCAAAGCCGCAAAGACATTCATCAACAAGATCGCCAACATCATACCCTCTGGGTAACCAGGATTCATACAACGGATAACGATTGCGACAACACCGATCAAGAATCCGAAGATGTACTTACCACAATCGGTACGTGGAGATGTAACTGGGTCAGTTGCCATAAATACAGCACCGAAACAGAAACCACCAACAGCCAAATGTTGCATCCAGTCAAGGTTCCAAACCTGATTTGTCGTGCTACCGATTGCGTTGAACAACATTGCGGTAAGCGCACCACCGACGAATACGCTGGCCATTGTTCTCCAGTTAGCGACACCAGTCCACAATAGAATAACCGCACCGATTAAGATGGCTATCACACTGGTCTCACCGATTGAACCTGGCAACAAACCGATAATCATATCTTTAAGTTCAACGCCATTATTGGCAAGATCCACAACAGGACTACCAGTTGACAACTGTCCAAGAGTGGTTGCACCTGAGAATCCTTCGGGAAGATCATTTCCCAATCCAAAGATAGAATCCTTAGCAACCCAAACCTGATCACCACTCATCTTAGTAGGATAAGCGAAGAACAAGAATGCACGGGTAATCAACGCGACGTTGAAGATATTGTAACCAGTACCACCGAAGATCTCCTTTGCGAAGATAACCGCGAAAGCAGTCGCAACCGCGATCACCCAAAGTGGACATTCAACCGGAACGATCAATGGAATTAACATACCAGAAACCAAGAATCCCTCTTGAATCTCCTCCTTCTTCCACTGTGCGACCGTGAACTCGATACCTAGACCAACTACGTACGAAACGATGATCTTAGGAAGAACTGCCAAGAATCCAAAGATGAAAACTTCCAAGAAGCTTGCTTGTTCCAATGTACCTGCTGCCAAATAGTTCTGATAGCCGACATTGTACATACCGAAAAGCAAAGCTGGGATCAAGGCAATCACAACAATTGACATCACACGCTTACTGTCGATTGTGTCATGAATATGTGTTCCGTTCTTAGAAACCGTGTTAGGCACGAACAAAAATGTTTCAAAGCCATCGAACACAGAACGGAACGCTGAAAGTTTGCCGCCCTCCTCAAAGTTTGGCTTCACTTTATCCAGAAAATTCCTTAACGCTTTCAATTTAATATCATTTTAATTAATTACACATTCATTAAGCCAACTCCTTACGCAAGAAATCCAATCCCTCACGAACAATTCGTTGTGTCTCAATCTTAGAAGTACATACGAATTCACACAAAGCGAAATCCTCTGGTGCCACTTCGTAGATACCCAATTGCTCCATCTTGTCGATATCCTGAGCGATGATAGCCTTCACCAAGAACTCTGGGTAGATATCCATTGGGAATACCTTATCATACTCACCCGACATGATGAATGCACGTTCGCCACCATTCACATTAGTGTCGACATCATACTCTTTGCTGCTTCCAAACAACCAAGAGAAATATGAATGATTTACACTAAATTTGTTCAAACGAGGCATGATCCATCCCAAGAACTCATTGTTCTTGTCTCCCTCTGGGATAACAGTAATCTGAGCATCAAAAGCTCCCAAATAACCATTAGCGGAAATTTGAGTTCCCGTCAATGGGTTTCCACTGATATAACGGACATTATCACCTTCGATGTTATTAGCGATCATGCTAGAGATAGCAGCGCCATATACAGTCTTAAAGTAAGCAGGAGTCTTCACGCACGAACCGGCTAACACCACTGAACGTGAATAATCGATAGAACCGGTCATGAAGGCCTTACCGATCATAGCCACATCTTGCGGATTGATGGTCCAAACAATATCTCCCTTGTTAATAGGATCGACATGGTGGATTTGAACACCTACATTACCTGCAGGGTGAGGACCCTCGAATTCATACAATTGAACACCTTTTGCTTTCTTATACAACTTAGAAGCTTGATCAATATTGATTCCAATATTAATCTGAACTCCAGTAATCGCTGAAAGGGCGTCAATACCCAATTGGAACTCCTCCTCACGGCCCACCATGATGAAATCATAGTTAGGAGCCAATGGCGCAGTGTCAAATCCTGAAATGAATATAGCCTTGGGCTTATCATTCGGATTAGCGACTACGTCATAAGGACGTTGTTTCAAGAAAGCCAAGAATCCGGCATTTGAAAGAAGTGACTTCACCTCATCCGCCTTCATCTCTTTAGGCTTACCTTTAGTGAAAGCCTCGGAGGTAAACGCACCATCCGACTTGATGCTAATATCAAGCACCTTACGTCTTTCACCTCTATTCACAGCAACCACCTCGCCGCTGACAGGAGAACAAACCTTTACGTCCGGATTGTTTTTGTCATAAAACAAAACACTTCCGACCTTTACTTGATCGCCCTCTTTCACAACAGTTTTTGGTTTAATGCCATGAAAATCATCAGGTCTGACAGAGAACAACTCAGGAAGCTGCGCTTTACCGTAGACTTCATTCGCCTTTCCCTTCAAATTGATGTCAAGACCTTTTTTAATTTTAATAGTTTCTGACATAAATGAATATTTTATTGTGATTTTTCTTAATCAAGATAACCGCGGATAATACCTCTCTCCGCAGACTTCAAGAATGCGACTACCGTCTGCTTTTCCGCAGAATCCGCAATCTCATTGATGATCTTCTCTGTAGCCTGCGTCGTATTCAAACCAGATTGGTACAATAGTCTGTAAATCTCTTGGATCTCACGGATTTGATCATTGGAGAAACCTCTACGACGAAGTCCCACAAGATTCAATCCAGCGTAGCTCAATGGATCACGACCTGCCGTGATGTATGGAGGCACATCCTTTCCTACACGGGATCCACCTTGTATAATTACATGAGAACCAATGTGTGAGAATTGATGAACCAATACACTTCCTGACAAAATAGCCCAATCATCGATAACCACCTCACCAGCGATTTGAGAAGCGTTACCGATAATGATGTTATTGCCTAATTTACAGTCATGGGCAATGTGAGAATAGGCCATGATAAGACAATTGGAACCTACAATCGTAGTTCCCTTTGAAGCTGTACCACGGTTTACAGTCGCACATTCACGAATAGTCGTGTTGTCGCCAATCACAGCGGTTGTAACCTCTCCCTTGAATTTCAAGTCTTGAGGAATGGCTGAGATTACGGCACCTGGAAAAATCCTTACATTCTTTCCGATTCTTGCACCACTCAAAATAGTCGCATGCGACATAATTTGACACCCATCGCCAATCTCCACATCCTTATCAATATAGACGAACGGAGCGATCTCGACATCTTTTCCAATTTTCGCCTCAGGATGAACAAATGACATTTCTTGTATCATAAATATATATTACCTATTACTTATTCTTCACTACTTGCGCAAGGAACTCTGCTTCCGCCACAATTTTATCAGCGACAATCGCATATCCCTTCATGCTGGCCATACCTCTTCTGATATCTGTAAGCAAATCAAGCTTAAAGATAACTGTATCACCAGGAACTACCTTATTACGGAACTTCACCTTATCGATTGACAAGAAGTAAGTTGAGTACCTCTCTGGCTCATCCAAACCATTCAAAATCAAGATACCACCCGTTTGAGCCATGGCTTCTACCAAAAGCACACCAGGCATAACTGGTTCTTGAGGGAAGTGACCGCAGAAGAAGGTCTCGTTACCGGAAACATTCTTCACACCCACTACTCCACGCTCCTTGACCTCAATGATCTTATCCACCAAAAGGAATGGCCAACGGTGAGGCAACAAAGTCTTCACCTTGTTGATGTCCATCAAAGGAGGAAGTGTTGGATCATATTGAGGGATGGTGATTTCTTGACGCTTCAACGCCTTGTAAACCTTCTTCGCAAAATCTGTATTTACCTTGTGTCCTGGACAAGTTGCGATGACACGACCCTTGATAGGCTTTCCGATCAAAGACAAATCACCGATCAAATCCAACAACTTGTGACGGGCAGGCTCGTTTTCGAATGCCAAAGGACGCTTTTGCAAATAACCCAAATTTGATACGGAAATAGGATCCATACCGAGCAAATTAGTCAAGCTATCGATATCGGCTTGGCTCATCTCCTTATCATAGATAACGATGGCATTATCCAAATCACCACCCTTGATCAAATTGTTCTTCAACAATTGCTCGATCTCACGTACAAAGACAAATGTACGGGAAGAGGCGATCTCCTTAGCGAAATCCGCCAATGAATCCAATGAGGCGAATTGGTTTGCCAAAATTGGAGAAGGGTAAGAAACCAAAACATTCAAAGAGAACTCCTCATCTGGAAGCAAAACAATGGAAGATCCAGTCTCAGGATCCTTGTACTCCATCTTCTTCTTGACGATATAATAATCCTTATCATATGGTTGCTCCTCAGTTCCTACCTTTTCAAGCTCTTGCACATAGAATGCGGCGCTACCATCCAAAATAGGAAACTCAGGTTGGTTCACCTGAATCAAACAGTTGTCAATCTCAAATGCGAATAGAGCAGCCATCGCATGCTCAATCGTACTAACCTTAACCTCACCATCGGCAATTACAGTTCCACGGGAAGTCTCCACTACATTTTGCGCAACTGCGTCAATGATAGGTTGGTTCTCCAAATCCACACGTTGAACCTTGATACCATGGTTAGCCTCCGCAGGGTTGAACGTAATTGTCACAGGCAATCCTGTATGTAAACCTTTGCCTTGAAGCGTAAACGCCTCTTTTAGAGTTTTTTGCTTGGCCATAATTGGATTTTATTCTTGATTATTTAATTTTTCTTGTAACTCTTTCACTTGTTTCTGCAAATCCATCAACTCTTGACGATAAGTTGGGAAGTTTTTGAAACAAACGTATGCGCGTTGGAACAAGCGCGCGTCCATATGAGGATATCCATGATACATACCTCCCGGTTTCTTGATTGTGTTGGAGACTCCGCACTTAGCCGCGAATACGGAATTGTCGGCAATGGTCAAGTGGCCCACCACGCCTGATTGGCCACCGAACATACAATGCTTTCCGATCTTAGTGGATCCAGCCACACCGGTCAATGCGGCCATCACCGTATTGTCACCCACCTCAACGTTGTGGGCGATTTGAACAAGGTTGTCCAACTTAACACCCTCACGGATCACGGTAGAGCCCATGGTAGCGCGGTCGATTGTCGTATTCGCGCCAATCTCCACATTGTCCATGATCATCACATTACCGATCTGAGGAATCTTGTCGTATTTACCATCCGCAGTTGGTGCGAATCCGAAACCATCCGATCCGACAACTGAACCCGCATGGATCGTACAGTTGTTACCGATTACACAATCCTTATAAATCTTCACACCAGGATATAGAGTCACATTGTCACCAATGCGGACATTGTCGCCAATATAAACTTGGGGATAGATTTGAGCGCCCTTTCCGATTACTACACCCTCCTCTATACACGCATAGGCGCCTACATAAGCGCCTTCTCCCAAACTAGCCTTCTCCGATATGCATGCCATTGGAGAAACACCAGATTTCTTTGGTTTATATGCTTCGACCAATTTTAACAAAGTGGCCAACGCCTCGTATGAATTAGCCACCTTCACCAAAGTTGGCTCCAACTCATGCTCCGGCTCGAAGTCATCATTGACCAAAACCACACTAGCCTTTGTAGTGTATATGTACTCTGTGTACTTCGGGTTTGACAAAAATGTCAATGTTCCCGGTTCACCAGCCTCAATCTTGGAAAAATTAGAAACCTTGATTTCCGGATTTCCAATCACCTTTCCATGAAGGAAATCGGCGATTTGTTGTGCTGAAAACTCCATAATAAAAATTTTTTTACAAAAATAAGGATTTTCGGTCAGTAAGAAAATTTGTTTGAATAAAACTTTCGATTTTATGCATAATTCATATAAAAGCGAAATTTCACAACAAATCGCACTCCTTCACATAACCGAAATAATACTTCTTCTCATGTTTGCTGATCAACGAAAGATTCAGCAAATCAGAAGAATCCGTTATATCCTTCAACTCCCCATCTCCATACAAAACCTTGATAGAGTCATTCTTAGGACGATAAGTATATGATGAGACAGGATGGATCGTCACGAAATAACGGGCATCCGCCTCGCTCAAACCTAACCGATCTGCCACATGTTTGACATAATCGCGCACTTCGGCGTTTAACGGTTTCTTTTCCCGAACCTCAATCTTGAAAAGCTTGCGGTTCATCAGATTGCGACAAAGCGTCGCCAACACCTTATCCTCCCCAGTAGACCAAGTCTTGACCGCACTGATGATATCGGAATCATCGAATTTGGCATAATTGATCAAAGGTTCTTCAGAGGTAAGAAAATCATTCTTTGAAATATTGTTTTTCAAGAAAAATTCAAACTGAGGCGACGCGAATAGGCTCTTCCCCTTGGAGGTTAGCTCCTTCGCACGTTCCAAAGTCTTAATAAGCACCTGTTCCGCCGAGACGGAGGTCTTATGGTAATAAACTTGCCAATACATCATTCTACGGGCGATGAGGAACTTTTCTATGGAATAGACGCCTTTCGCCTCCACCACCAATTGATCGTCATGGACATTCAGCATCTTAATGATGCGGGCCGCTCCGACAGCACCCTCCACGACGCCCGTAAAAAAACTATCACGGATCAAATAATCCAAACGATCCATATCCAACTGACTGGAGACCAACTGATGAAGGAATCTCTTAGGATATGTGTTTTGGTATATCTGCATGGCCATCTCCAACGCTCCTCCCATCTCCTTGTTGATTTGTTCCATCATTAACAAAGAGATCTCCTCGTGCGATATCTCCTGCGTCAATGTGTTTTCCAAAACATGGGAGAAGGGGGCATGACCAATATCATGCAACAAGATGGCAGCTAAGACCGCATCCGCCTCCTCATCCGTGATTTCATTACCGCGGGAACGCAATTGGGCAATCGCCTCCTCCATCAGGTACATCGCACCCAACGAATGTTGGAAACGGGTATGTTGAGCACCTGGATAGACCAGGTAACTCATACCCAATTGTTTGATACGTCCCAAACGTTGAAAATAGGGATGTTGGATCAAGTCGTAATGGAGCTCACTCGGAATCGAGATGAATCCATGTACGGGATCGTTGATTATCTTCCGTTTGTTATACATTTCAGAATATTATTCCAATGTCTTAAGGAACTCACTCATCTCCTTTTGTACCTTTTGCGCCTCCGCACGAGCTGCCTCCGCGTAATCCTCGCCGTTTGAAGCATAAAGGATGGCGCGTGATGAATTAACGAGCAAACCGCATTGTTTATTCATACCATACTTTACCACCTCAGCTAAGCTTCCGCCTTGCGCGCCGATACCAGGAACCAAAAGGAAGTGGTTAGGGATGATCTTACGGATGTCAGCCAACATATCAGCCTTAGTGGCACCTACCACATACATCATGTTATCCTCGTTACCCCACTTCAAAGAGGTCTTCAACACCTTCTCGAATAGACGATCGCCAGACTCCTTATCCTCCATGAATTGGAAGTCGAAAGCACCCTTGTTAGAGGTCAACGCCAACAAAGTCACCCACTTGTTTTCGTAAGTCAAGAAAGGAGAAACGGAATCCTCACCCATGTATGGAGCGACTGTCACAGAGTCAAAATCCAATGCACCGAAGAAGGTGCGGGCATACATAGCGGATGTATTACCGATATCACCACGCTTCGCATCCGCAATGATGAATTGATCAGGATATTTCTCACGGATATACTCAACGGTACGCTCCAATACATCCCAACCTTGCAATCCTAAGCTCTCATAAAAGGCCAAGTTTGGTTTGTAAGCTACACAGAACTCCGCTGTAGCGTCAATGATAGACTTGTTGAATTCAAAAATTGGATCCAAATCACCCTCACGATCAAAAAGGAATTCAGGGATCTTATTCACATCTGTATCCAAACCTACGCAAAGGAATGATCTCTTGCGCATGATGTTCTCAAACAACTGTTCTCTGTTCATTGCTATATGGTTTTATATTAATTATTTCAAAAAATACTATCCTTCCCTACTTTTGGGCGCGCTTATACAAAAAGGCCGCCACAAAGGTAAAGACAATGTTAGGCACCCAAGTGGCCAAACGAGGAGACAAGGCGCCATTGACCGTAAAGGTGGAAGACATGGAATAGAATAGAATATAGAGGATACTCAAGAAGAGACCCAACACGATATTCACACCCATACCTCCTTTGATCTTCTTAGAGGAAAGAGACAAGCCAATAATCGTCAGGATAAAAGCGGCGAACGGGAAGGCGAAACGACGCTCATACTCCAATTCGAATGCCTGGATATTACCAATTCCGCGACTCTTTTGGCGATCAATATACTCCAACAACTCATCGTTCGTCATTTGCTCCTGCAAGCCTGGATAGACAAAGAAATCGGCGGGAATCACACTGATTTCAGTATCAAGACGGTCACCCTTGGTGATGTTCTCATACAAACCGTTGAAATCTCTTTTCGTATAGTTCTCATAATGCCAGTTATGGCAGCTATCCCACAAAATATATGAAGCCGTGATTCTTGAGACCAAGGTCTTGTCGTCAAAGACATCCATGGAGACACGGTGTCCACGATTCACCTCCTTGTCGAAATAGTCGATATAAAGGATTTCATTCGGATTCACCTCCATCTGCACCTTCAAGACATTATCACGTCTCTTCTTTTTCACATACTCCTCCTGGAAATCCAAACGTTCCGTATTAGCGGGCGGGATTACGTAACCACTCAAATAGAAGGTCATCAAGGCGATCACCAGAGCGGAAAACATATAAGGAATCGTGATTCGATAGAAACTGATACCCGAAGCGTAGGTCGCGATGATTTCCGAATTATTCGCCATTTTTGAGGTGAAATAGATCACTGCGATGAAGGTCAACAAAGGACTAAACAGATTCGCATAGTAAGGAATAAAGTTCAAGTAATAGTTGAAAACAATGGCTTTCAAAGGAGCTTCATGCTCCATGAAGTCATCAATCTTCTCGGAAATATCAAAGACAACCGCTACACTGATCATCAAGATCAAAATCAAGAAGAAAGCTCCTAAGAATTTTGTGATGATATAGCGATCGTGTCGTTTTAACTTCAAGTCATCCCAAGAGAAACCACTCTTCCTATATTTATTGGATGTAGCAGCCTCAGAGGCGGAAGTTTCCGATGGATTATATTTTTGAACAGAACTCATAATCTAACACTAAGTTGATTGACCATTTTTGCCTTCCAAATCGCGAAGTCATCCGCCAAGATATGCTTGCGGGCCTCTTTCGCCAACCATAAATAGAAGGCAAGATTATGAATGGAGGCTATTTGAAGCGCCAACAACTCATCCGCCACAAAGAGGTGTCTCAAATAGGCTTTCGTATAGGCTCTATCCACATACGAAGCGCCATCCTCCTCAATCGGAGAGAAGTCATTCGCCCATTTTAAGTTCTTCATATTCATGATACCGTTCTTCGTGAAGAGCATACCATTCCTTCCATTACGGGTAGGCATCACACAATCGAACATATCGACACCACGCTCAATACCCTCCAAGATATTAATAGGCGTTCCCACACCCATCAAGTAGCGTGGCTTATCTGTAGGCAATATTTCATTGACCACCTCAATCATCTCATACATCACCTCAGCAGGCTCTCCCACCGCCAATCCGCCGATGGCATTACCCTCGCGGCCTTGGTTGGCAATAAACTCAGCCGAACGTTGTCTCAAATCCTTGTAGGTACAACCCTGAACGATTGGGAAGAATGTCTGACTATAACCATACTTAGGCTCCGTCTCATCAAAATGTTTGAGGCCTCGTTCCAACCAACGTTGCGTACGTTCCCATGATTTCTTGGCATATTGGTAATCAGCGGTTCCCGGTGTACACTCATCCAAGGCCATGATGATATCCGCACCGATGATTCTTTGGGTATCGACCACATTTTCAGGAGTGAAGATATGTTTGGATCCATCAATATGGGAACGGAAGGTACAACCCTCCTCCGTCAATTTACGATTGTCGGAAAGGGAGAATACTTGGAAACCACCACTATCCGTCAAGATAGGTTTATCCCAACCATTGAATTTATGCAAACCACCCGCCTGCTCCAAAATCTTAAGACCTGGACGCAAATAGAGATGGTAGGTATTTCCTAAAATGATTTGCGCCTGGATATCCTCCTTGATTTCATGGGTATGGACACCTTTCACAGAACCTAAGGTTCCGACAGGCATAAAGATAGGAGTCTCAATCTGGCCATGATCGGTCGTAATAAGACCCGCTCTAGCATGGCTTTTCGCATCTGTATGTAGTAAATCGAACTTCATATCTCTTTATCTATTAGTCGAATTTTATCGATTTGATAGGTGATATCTTCGCGATAATCTTCGTTGGAATCTGTAATATCAAGGCTGCGACCAAAACGGTGCAGACATTCACAACCAGCCAATGGATGAATGTCAGCTGCGCAGGCACCGAACTCACATAATAATCATCCGCGTTCAAAGGAATGATTTCGTAATGGTGCAATAGGAAACAAATTAGGACGCCAATGACATTACCGATTAGCATTCCCTTTCCAATCAGAAAGAACGCATGATAAAAGAATATCTTCTCAATACTCTTATCGGTAGCGCCCATCGCCTTCATCAACCCCACCATATTGGTACGTTCCAAAATAAGGATCAACAGTCCAGAGATAATGGTAAAACCAGCCACCAAAGTCATCAAAACTAAAATGATGACCACATTGGTATTTAACAGATCCAACCAACTGAATATCTGAGGATTTATTTGCTTAATGGAACGTAATAAATAGTAGTTGCCATTCTTATCGTAACGGTTTCCGACAACATCAAAGACTTGATTTTGGGAGTCATCCAGTTGTTCAAAATCAGAGGTCATCAACTCCACACCGCTACATTGTCCCTCTTCCCAACCATTCAATTTGATGACATGTCGAATGTCTCCTAGAATGAATAATTTATCGTAATCCAGGAATCCGGACTCATATATGCCATCCACAACGAGTTGACGAGCACGAACTTTTCCCTCGATAATAAAATAAGCCAAATATTTTTCATGGAGATGCAAGCCAAGTAAGTTAGCTATTTTCTTAGAGATAACCGTACCATTCGAAGTGGCACTATCCGACATCTGGATAATTTCTCCCTCCTTGAGGTTGGTTCGGAAGAAATCCCAATCATAGTTGGCATCAACTCCTTTCAAAACACATCCATGGACAACATCACCCACCTTCAAAATACAGGGTTGCGTCGCGAATCGCTGGACATGTTTGATATTAGGAAGTTGCGACAACGAGTCGATCATACCACTCGTGAAATGAATTGGCTGCGTCTCGTATGTCTGGTTACTAACAGAAGAGGAGATTTGAATATGGCTTCCGAAACCAATCAACTTATCCCGCACTTCCGATTTAAAACCATTCAATATACCTATGGCCACCAACATGACCATTAGGCTCACGGCCACACCATTCGTCGCTATCCGCACAATCGGGCGAGGTACTACCCGCTCCCCTTGACGGTCGAAATGAATTCGTTTAGCGATGAACAGTTCTAGATTCATGCGCCGCTTTATATAGTTCTACCTGGATATACCTCCAAAGCTTTTCTTAGGACGAACAATGCCTTTTCTAGCTCTTCCTTCTCCAAGACGTAGGCCACACGGACCTCGTTAAGACCTTTGTCCTTCTCTGTATAGAATCCTGTCGCAGGAGCCATCATCACAGTCTGGCCCTCATACTCGAATTCATTCAACAACCAAGCGCAGAACTTGTCGCAATCATCGATCGGCAATCTTGCCACCGTATAGAAGGCTCCCATTGGAATTGGTGTGTAAACACCAGGGATACGATTCAAACCATCGATTAAATATTTACGACGTTCCACATACTCGTTGTACATTTCCAACATATACTCCTCTGGGGTATCCATAGAGGCCTCAGCCACAATCTGACCGATCAACGGTGGAGACAATCTCGCTTGGCAGAACTTCATCACCGCCTTGCGAACCGCTTGGTTCTTGGTAACGAGCGCACCGATACGGATACCGCACTCGCTGTATCGCTTGGACACGGAATCAAACAAGATGATATTATCCTCAATACCCTTCAAATGGAAGGCTGAGATATATGGCGCACCTGTGTAGCAGAACTCACGGTACACCTCGTCGGAGAACAAATATAGATCGTACTTCTTTACCAAATCACGGATCTTATTCATCTCCTTCTGATTGTATAGATAACCTGTCGGATTGTTAGGGTTACAAATTAGAATACCCTTTGTCTTTGGAGTGATCATCTCCTCGAAACGCTCGATATGAGGCAAAGAGAATCCCTCTTCAATGGTAGAGACAATAGGCTTCACCACAGCCCCCGCACCAATGGCGAATGCGGTATAGTTGGCGTAAGCAGGCTCTGGCACAATGATCTCATCACCCGGATCCAAACAGGACATAAAGGCAAAGTTCACAGCCTCCGAACCACCGCTAGTGATAATGATATCATTCTCATCCACATCGATATTGAACTTCTTGTAGTATTCCGCCAGTTTGAGTCGCAAACTCTTGAAACCATTACTTGGACTATACTCCAAAATCTTACGATCTACATTCTTCAAAGAATCAAGGGCAATTTGCGGCGTCTTCAAATCGGGTTGTCCGATATTGAGGTGATAGACTTTCACACCTCTCTCCTTCGCTCTGTCAGCTAACGGCACCAATTTTCTAATTGGAGATTCTGGCATTATCACACCGCGGCTCGATATCTGTGGCATAAAATTTATATAATTTGTTTACTTACGTTTTCAATTGATAGGGAATATCCCTATTCAAATGGCAAAGATAGTAATATTATAGGGAAAATAAGCCTTTTGCGACACAAAATTGTTTGGCGTACATTCAAATTCAACTGGGGCGTTTTGAAAACGCTCTGTCGGGAAATGCGAACCACCCGCCGTGCGTTGTTGGCGTAGACCCGTCCCACATACCGGGGTCGTATGCGATACGCCCCTACGGCCCAAAACCCATCGATGTCGACCGTAATTCTTATTGTATATTTTACACATTTGATATTTTTCATTATATTTGCATCGACAAAGAAAAATTCTATCTTGATTTTTCTGCCTGATTATTAACTTAACAACTTTAAGCCATGGGAGTTTACATGGATTTACGCAGCGATTACGGATTCAAATTCTGCATGCAGGACGAGACCGTGATGAAATCTTTCCTGAACGCTATCTTGGAGGGCGAAACCGACAGGATAACAAGTGTACAATTCAAAAACGTGGAGGTGCCTCAACCTCAAAAAGACGAGAGAGGCGTCAACTTCGACCTGCTCTGCACCACGGAGCGCGGCGAAACCATCCTCATAGAGATGCAGAACGCTCCGCAGAAATTTTTCAAGACACGGGCCGCCTTCTACATCTCGAACATACTGATCAAACAGTTCACACGAGGGTTCAAGTGGGAGAAGATGAGACAGGATATCTCCCGAATTTTCGGCATCTTCATCATGGGCGGCCGCAACAAATGGCTGAACAAGCCCATCACCCGAACAAGTGTTTACGATCGGGACGAGCTGGAGGAGTTTTGGGACCGCAATCACAATTTTTTCTTATCTTTGCCTAATTTCAATTTGGACAAGGGAAACATCACGCCCAAGAACATTTGGATGCACTTTTTTAAGAAATTAGGAACAATGGATAGAATCGACCCATCAGTATATGAGCGAGCGGACGAAGGTCTGCTCAGACTATTGGAGAAGGCCAATGTGGCCAATCTCTCCGAAGAGGAGTATGCCCAGTACGAGGCCAGCATGAAAGCCCTCGAGGACGAGGTGGACATGGAGCAGTATGGGTATAGCAATGGTTATAGCAGAGGTGTGGAAGATGGTTTGGAAAAGGGGATGGAACAAGGAAGAGAAGAAGAACGAAAAAAACTCATTTCTAACCTGCGTTCATCCGGCTTCACCAATGAGCAAATCGCCGAACTGCTATCCATTACCCTTGAGGAAGTGGAGAAATAGAAAATCTTCACACAAATAACACCACCGCCATCACAGCAGATGTTGTGATGGCGGTGTTTGTTTAATCGAATATGCAAATCACCCGCCGTGCGTTGTTGGATCCGGTCCGCCCTGCATACGCCCCTACGTCACAAAAAAAGGGGAAACCTTTCGGTTTCCCCTTCATTCTCTCTATATAAGGCAATGATTACATCATGCCACCCATTCCGCCACCCATAGGAGGCATAGCAGGAGCAGCCTTATCATCCTTCTTCTCAGCGATCACGCACTCTGTGGTCAACATCATACCTGCGATAGAGGCAGCGTTCTCCAAAGCGACACGAGTCACCTTTGCTGGATCGATGACACCAGCGGTGAAGAAGTTCTCGAACTTATCAGCGCGGGCATTGTAACCGTAGTCACCCTTGCCCTCTTTTACCTTTTGTACGTAAACAGCGCCTTCCTTACCAGCGTTGGCGATGATTTGGCGAAGAGGCTCCTCGATGGCACGCTTGATGATTTCGATACCAGTGGTCTCATCTTGGTTCTCTCCCTTCATGCCTTCCAAAGACTCGATGGCACGGATGAATGCGACACCACCACCAGGAACGATACCCTCCTCAACAGCGGCACGAGTTGCGCAAAGAGCGTCATCCACACGGTCTTTCTTCTCCTTCATCTCTACCTCTGAAGGGGCACCTACGTAAAGGACAGCTACGCCGCCGGCCAACTTAGCCAAACGCTCTTGCAACTTCTCCTTGTCGTAGCTAGACTTGGTAGTCTCCACTTGTGCCTTGATTTGAGCGACACGCTCAGCGATGTTTTCCTTCGCACCAGCACCGTTGACGATGGTAGTGTTATCCTTGTTGATGGTAACCTTCTCAGCCTTACCCAACATATCGATGGTAGCGCTATCCAACTTGATGCCCTTCTCCTCAGAAACTACGATACCGCCAGTAAGGATCGCGATATCCTCCAACATCTCCTTACGACGATCTCCGAAGCCCGGAGCCTTGACAGCAGCGATCTTCAACGCACCTCTCAATCGGTTCACCACCAAAGTAGTCAATGCCTCACCGTCGATATCCTCAGCGATGATCAACAACGGACGACCTGCTTGCGCGGTAGCCTCCAAAATTGGAAGAATATCCTTCAAAGAGGAAATCTTCTTATCGTGGATCAAGATGAATGGGTTATCAAACTCAACCTCCATCTTCTCAGTATTAGTCACAAAGTATGGAGACAAATAACCACGGTCAAATTGCATACCCTCCACTACATCAACGGTAGTGTCCATGCTCTTCGCCTCCTCTACAGTGATGACACCCTCTTTCTTCACCTTTGCCATCGCATCAGCGATCAAAGTACCGATTTCAGTATCATTGTTAGCGGAGATAGTAGCTACTTGCTTAATCTTATCGTAGTCGTCGCCTACCTCTTGGGACTGAGACTTGATGCTCTCAACCACCTTAGCGACAGCCTTATCGATACCACGCTTCAAATCCATTGGATTCGCGCCAGCGGCAACATTCTTCAAACCAACAGTAATGATGGATTGTGCCAATACAGTTGCGGTAGTAGTACCGTCACCTGCATCGTCACCAGTCTTAGAGGCAACCTCCTTCACGATTTGAGCACCCATGTTCTCAAATGGATCTGCCAACTCAACCTCCTTAGCCACAGATACACCATCCTTGGTGATGTGTGGAGCACCGAATTTCTTCTCGATGATCACATTACGACCCTTAGGACCAAGAGTCACCTTCACTGCGTTTGCCAACTCGTCAACACCCTTCTTCAAACGGTCGCGAGCGTCTGTATCGAATATAATTTCTTTTGCCATGATATAATGCTATGAATAAATTCTAAATATTGACTAATTAAATAATTGCGAGGATATCGCTTTGACGCATGATAAGATACTTCTCACCATCCAACTCCAACTCAGTGCCAGCATATTTACCGTACAACACGGTATCACCCACCTTTACAACCATCTCCTCATCCTTGGTTCCTGTACCGATTGCAAGGATTTCTCCCTTCAATGGCTTCTCTTTCGCTGAATCTGGAATAATGATTCCACTTGCTGTCTTTGT
>JAKSKY010000062.1 GCA_024401515.1 Paludibacteraceae bacterium
TTACGATAGACAATAAGACAGGTTGTCGTTTTCTGACAGTTGACGCCTATTTGGATGCGGTCCCTTTCTATGAAAAGAATGGTTTTTCTCTCTTGACTACTGAAGATGAGGATTCAACGTACACTCGTTTGATGTACTTTGATTTAGACTCTCTTGTGGATTAGGGAAAATCACCTCACCACCTCACCCATCAAGTCGAAATACTCATAGTTGGTGATCTTCACACGGTAGAATTCTCCGATGGTCAACTCACCGTTGGCCACAGGAATCAAAACCTCCGGATCCACCTCGGGTGAATCAAACTCTGTTCTGCCGTAGAAGTAATCTCCCTCTTTGCGATCGATAATCACTTTGAAGGTTTGTCCAATCTTCTCCCTGTTCAACTCTTCCGCGATCCTCTCTTGGAGTCTCATGAGCAAGGCGTGTCTGCGCTCTTTCTCCTCATCACTGATGTTGTCCTTCAAGTGGTCACCCGCATAGGTTCCCTCTTCCTCGCAGTAGGAGAATGCCCCCATACGCTCCAATTTGAACTCACGGGTGAAATCCATCAAGCGTTGGAACTGCTCCTCTGTCTCGTTCGGGAAGCCCACCATGAGGGTAGTGCGGATGTGGATGCCCGGCACCTCTTCACGGATGCGGCGGATGAGTTGTTTGGTCTCCTCCGCGGTGATAGGGCGGCGCATCGCCTTGAGAATATCATCGTCGATGTGTTGGAGGGCGATATCAATGTATTTGCACACATTGTCTCGCTCTCGCATCACTTTAAGCAAATCGTAAGGGAATTGGGTAGGGTAACCATAGTGGAGGCGAATCCACTCCACACCTTTGACATCGGAAATCTTCTCCACCAACTCCGCGATGGCGAATTTGCCATAGAGGTCTTTGCCATAGTAGGTGAGGTCTTGGGCAATAATTTGGAACTCCTTGACGCCCTGTGCGACCAAGCCTTTCACCTCGGCCACAATCTCCTCAATCGGACGGGACTTGTACTCTCCGGTGATCAGCGGAATGGCGCAGTAGGCGCAACGGCGGTTGCATCCCTCCGAAATTTTTACATAAGCATAGTGGGCAGGAGTGGAAAGCTTGTGTGTATGGGCGCATTGGGGACGGTATTCGCCGCCAAGATCCGCCACGACCTCTTTCCATGAGAACTTACCATAGAACTTATCCACTTCAGGAATCTCCTTGGTGAGTTCATCTTTATAACGGCCTGATAGACAACCCATCACAAGCAGTTTGTCAATCTTGCCATTCTTTCTTTTCTCAGCGAAAGCTAGAATTTGGTTGATGGATTCTTCTTTGGCGTCGCCAATGAAACCACATGTGTTGATGACCACGGTCTTAGCGGAGGATTTTGCGGGATCGAAATTTGTCTCAAATCCGTTCTCCTCCAATTGTTTAGCCAACAATTCAGCATCCACCAGGTTCTTGGAGCAACCCATGCAGATGATATCCACCTTCTTCTTTCTCATCTTCCGTAATCTTATTTGAACAACGAATCAACGAACTCACGTTTGTTGAATACTTGTAGATGGTCGATGCCCTCTCCGACACCGATGTATCTTACCGGAATCTTGAATTGGTCTGAAATGCCAATTACGACACCACCTTTAGCGGTACCGTCCAACTTGGTGATGGCCAGTGAGGAGACCTCTGTCGCTTTGGTGAATTGCTTCGCTTGCTCGAAGGCGTTTTGTCCGGTGGAACCATCCAACACCAACATTACATCATGGGGTGCGTTTGGAATGATCTTCTGCATCACCTGCTTGATCTTGGAGAGCTCGTTCATCAAGTTGACTTTATTATGGAGACGACCGGCCGTGTCGATGATGACCACGTCCGCGTTGTTCGCTTTGGCGGAGGATAGGGTGTCGAATGCCACGGAGGCAGGGTCGGAACCCATCTTTTGTTTGATGACAGGGCAACCTACACGTTCTCCCCAGATGCACAACTGCTCAACGGCGGCGGCGCGGAAGGTATCTGCGGCACCCAAATAGACTTTCTTTCCGAGTTTGGTATATTGTGCGGCCAACTTTCCGATGGTGGTGGTCTTGCCCACACCATTTACGCCTACTACCATGATGACGTAAGGACCGTCTACATTTGGCAGAGAGAAATCTTCCGTTTCGGTTGAATTATTCTCCTCTAGAAGGGCTGCGATTTCGTCCCTTAGGATAGCGTTCAATTCGTCTGTGCCGACATATTTGTCACGCTCCACGCGTTGTTGGATACGCTCGATGATCTTCAAGGTTGTGTCCACGCCCACATCTGATGTGATCAGCACTTCCTCAAGGTTATCCAATACCTCGTCATCCACTTTGGATTTCCCGACGACGGCGCGGGCTAACTTGGTGAAGATGTTCTGCTTGGTTTTTTCAAGTCCTTTGTCGAGTGTTTCCTTCTTCTCTCGGGAAAATATACTACTAAATATACCCATACATAAAACGTTTTATGGTGCAAATATACAAAATTAAGAATTAAGAGGTAAGAATTAAGTTTGACAATATGATTGTCGTTGGGTTAAAATCGCATTACAAAATTACGCGTATTGTTATTGAATGCAATAATACTGTGGTGATTATGCATTGTGCGTGCTTGGTGAATGACTAAATAGAATATATTTCTTAAATCTTAACTCTTAAATCTTAATTATTATCGCCCTAATTTCGCGCACTTTCCCTATCTTTGCGATTTAGTATATTGGGTGGAGTATTTTTGCCCATATATGTGCGAAAAATGTGGATTATAAATTTGGGCTAAAAAGGCCCCAATAATGATAGACACCAATGAGAAAAGGACTCATTTTTGTATCCATGCTGGTTTCCGCGCAATTGTTGTGCGCACAGCAGTCGAAGGAGTATTCCCATGCGGACAAATTGTTTTACGAGGGAAAGGAGTTGTATGACCAAGGTCATTACAAGGCTGCTTATGAACGTTTGAGTGAGTATGCGTTGACGTTACCTACGAAAGACAGATCGCCTCGTTTCATCGAGACTGACTATTATATCACTTGTTGTATGTATGAATTAAAAAGCCGACAAGTGGGTAAGAAGATGGATGATTTCCGTGCGGAAAATCCCCAATCCACGTTGGTGAATCGAGTTCATTTCCTTTCTGCCTCTTACAAGTATGACAGAGGCTTGTACAAAGAGGCGGTTGAGGATTTCGACAAGTGCGATATGAACCTTCTTTCTGATAGCGAGGGATCCGATTATCTGTTCAAGGAGGGTTATTCGTTGTTGCAGTGCCAAGAGATCGAACGTGCGAAAAATACTTTCGCAAGGCTGTTGAGCCGTCAGACCAAGTACAATGTGGCGGCTAATTATTACAAAGCTTACACAGATTATCTGACCAAGGATTACGAAAAGGCGCTTCCGGTATTCGAGGAGTTACAAAACGATCCTAATTACGCGCGCATCGTCCCTTATTACATT
Source organism: Paludibacteraceae bacterium (assembly GCA_024401515.1). GTDB lineage: Bacteria > Bacteroidota > Bacteroidia > Bacteroidales > Paludibacteraceae > UBA1181. Next base: position 3,435 of record JAKSKY010000062.1, read on the forward strand.
TTCCAGATCTATTATGCCCAAAAGCGTTATGACGAAGTCTTGACAACGGGTGAGGAATTGCTTCAGAAGGATGCGAAGAATTCGAACAATAAGGAGATCCACCGAATCTTAGGAGAATGTTACTATGCGAAGAAGGATTATCCGAACACCATCAAATATCTCTCCCAATACCAAAAGGAGGCGGATCAGGTGGTGCGCGACAATATGTATATGTTGGGTAACTCCTACTATCAAACGGGAGATTATAAGAATGCCATCTCTTGTTTGCAGACTGTGACTGCTGTGGAGGATGCGATGGGCCAGAACGCCTACCTTTACCTAGGTTCATGTTATACAAAAGAGAAGAATACCACCAATGCGAGATTCTGTTTCGAGTCGGCTAGCCGTATGGATTTCGATCCGAATGTGAAGGAGGAGGCTTTCTTCAACTATGCGTTGACGATTTATGAGCAATCCTATTCGCCATTTAACGAATCCATCACCGCTTTCGAGCGCTTCTTGGAGACCTTCCCTAATTCACAATATAGGGATAAGGTTTACAACTACATGACCAACCTCTACTTGACAACCAAGAATTATGCGGAGGCTTATGCCTCTATCGAGAAGATCAAGGAGAAGAATATCCAACTTTACGAGGCTCGTCAACGTATCGCTTATAGTATGGGTATTGAGGAGTTCACCAATGGTAACTACACGAAGGCGATCCAAAACTTCAACACTTCATTGAAGGATGGACAATACAACCGAACCCTTGAGGCTTCCACGATTTTCTGGAGAGGTGAAGCATACTACAAATTGAAGGAGTTTCCTAAATCAGCCGCTGATTTTGAGACTTTCGTGAACTCCATTGGCGCAAGAAACTGCGATGAATTTGTTTTGGCTCACTACAATGTGGGTTACAGTAAATTTACAGAGAAGCGTTATTCAGACGCTTTGACCTGGTTCAGAAAATATGTGAACATGGAGGAGAAAAATAAGACTTTGATCGCGGATGCCAATAACCGTATCGGAGACTGTTATTTCTACTTGCGTGATTTCAGTAATGCGGTGAAGAGTTATTCCCAAGTTTATTCGATGCGTGGACCGGGTGCCGATTACGCATGTTTCCAACAAGCCTTTATCCAAGGTTTGCAGAAGGATTACAATGGCAAGATCGCCACTTTGAACAAGTTGCAGAAGACCTTCCCCCAATCCGAGTATTTGGCCGATGCCAAGTATGAGATTGGACGTGCTTATATTATGTTGAAGCAAAACGACAAGGCCATCAAGACTTACGATGAGTTGAGTCGCGATTATCCGCACAGCCCATTGGCCCGTAAGGGAAGATTGCAGACCGCTATGTTGTATGATGAGATGAATAAGACTGATAAGTCCATCGCTTCCTACAAGGAGATTGTGGATTACTTCCCAACCAGTGTTGAGGCTCATACCGCTTTGGACAATTTGAAGCGTATCTATTTTGAGCAGGATAATATCCAGGGCTATGCCGACTATGTGGCTACTTTGGGCGGATTTGTGAAGTTCCAACGTTCCGAGCAGGATTCGCTTACCTATCTCGCTGCGGAGAATCTCTACGAGAAGGGCGAGTATGCGAGAGCCGCAAAGAGTCTTAGCAACTTCATCGAGAAGTTCCCTGAGAGTGAATTTGTGAACCAAGCGCATTATGACTTGGCCGACAGTTATTACCAATCCGGCGATACGGCGAATGCCAAGAAGGAGTTTGCGGTTGTCGCTGGTCTGAAGGGATCCTCCAACCGTGAGAACGCTTTGGTAAATCTTTCTAAAATCCAATATGAACAAAAGGATTATAAGAACGCCATCTCCAGCATGGAGATGTTGGATAGCATCGCGCAACATCCTGAAAACAAGTTGGCCGCCCGTCTTGGTTTGATGCGTTCGCACAACCTATTGGGCAATTTGGAGCAGACGGTGGATGCCGCCACGCTTCTTTCCAACAGTGATAAGTTGGATCCTGCCATTTATCGTGAGGCGCTCTTCACCCGCGCCCGTACTTATGAGTTGTTAGGCGATTCCGCTTTAGCCCTTGCCGATTACACCAAGCTTTCCGGTAATTGCATGGACGCGTATGGCGCGGAATCACAATATATCAAGCAAGAGTATTCTTTCCGCGCAGGTAAATTGGATGAGACGGAGAAGGAGATTTTCAACTTTATCGATAAGAATACGCCTCACCAATATTGGTTGGCGAAGAGTTTCATCCTATTGTCTGATGTCTATATGGCGCAAGGCAAAGAGTTTGAGGCGAAGCAATATTTGCTCAGCGTACGCGAAAACTATAATGGTAACGACGATATCGCCGCGGAGATCAAGCGTAAATTGGCGGTTATCGAGGAGAGTGAGAACGGAAAGATTGTTAATGGAAAATAATTGGGTATATAGCATATGAAACGTTTGTTTTTAATCATAGGATTGACCTCTTTGGGTGCCATGGTTTCATGGGCGCAAGAGAGTTCGGATACACTTATTGAGCGCAATGTGGATGTGGTGAAGGAGTATAACCCGGTCATCAAGGATGCTGGTAAGATCAGTACGATGCCGGAGTTGAAGCCTATCGAGACCAAGAAGAAGGAGACCTCCTATTCAGTATGGACCACGCCTTATGAGGTGAAGGCTAGCGAACTTCAACCTTTGGACTATGCGACTGCGCAGCCAATCGCGACCAAAACACATAAACAACATTTCGCGAAATTAGCTGGCGGAAATTACGGAACGATTTTAGGTGAGTTCTATACACCAATCGTCCAACAAACCAATTGGAACATCGATTTGGATTTGAAGAACCGTACCTCTTTGGGTTACATAAAGAACTGGGAGAAGAATTATGATATCACTTTGGAGGGGGAGGACTGCGATGGAGATCCATTGCAATCCAAGGCTTTTGACAGTGATACGAAGGGTAAGTTGGATTTCGCCACTACCATACGTCGAAACAAGGAGTTGAGCGCTTTTGCGGCCGCTGAATACGATGCCTTCCGTTACTACGGTTATGATGATGATCTGTTGAACCATTTCAACCATTTTAGCCACATGTCAGACAATGTGGATTACAGGCAACACCATTTGAATGCGGATGCCAATGTCCGATTCAGAAGCAAGGAGTTCTTGGGAAAATGGTATTATGATTGCCAAACCAATTACCAACTCTATGCCAATAGAGATGATTTGAAGGAGCACACCATCTATACTAAATTAGGCGGTATGTATCGTTCCGACCGTTATACTGTCGGCTTGGATTTGGATATGCACAATATCTTTTTGAGTCTGCCGGAGGAGAGTGAATTATATCGTTTTGATAATGAAGAGACGATGAACAACTACACAATGTTGAAGTTAACCCCTCGTTTCGTTTTCAGTGGTGAGATCGGTCAGATGAACATCGGTATCAAGGCGGCCTTCGGTATTGGTCAAGGAAAGAAGGGTGCTGTTTGCCCTGATATCTTCGGTACGATTAAGTTGAAGAAGGATATCGCCTATTTGTACGCTTGCGTGACAGGTGATTATGAGGTGAAGAATTATCGTGCCATCACGAAGGAGAACAAATATGTCGCTCCTGATGTGCGTGTGGCTGATACCTATACGCCAATTGATGTCTATGCGGGTGTGCGCGCTAAGATCGCGAAACGTGTCGACTTGGACATCTATGGCGGATATAAAATCATCAACAACCCCTATTTCTTCGTTAACAAAATGCGTGAGAGGGTAGTGGATGGCGATACGCTCACCGTGATGACCCGTCAATTCGATGTGGTGTATGAGAAGAATGCGGGAGTTTTCAATGCTGGCGTCTCATTGGGTTGGCACTATAAGGAGCGTTTGGACATGGGCTTCGGTGCAGTGGTTAACAAGTGGGCTTTGGAAAAGAACGAATATGCTTGGCAACGTCCTGACTGGATGTTGGATTACCATATGAACTACAATGTGACCAAGGCTCTCCGTTTGAATCTCGCTTATGAGTTTGAGGGAGGCAGATACGCATTGGTGAACAAGGAGGCCGTGAAGATGAGAAACGCCCACAACATTAGTTTGGGTGCGGATTATAAGTTGTTGAATTGGTTGGATATCTTCGCGAAGTTTGATAATATGATCAATCAGCCTTATCAAAGCTGGTATGGCTATGATTGCCAAGGCTTCAATTTCTTGGCTGGTTTATCTTTCTTCTTTTGATAAAACAAGAAGTCAATGTGGTATCTTTTTTTGCTCATAATCATCTATTACATTTCTAGGGAAGCGAAGCGGTCTTTATCATCTCCAGAAATCCGATGGGGGTCCTTATCCGTGGATTATCATCAGTCGCTTGTTGTCTTGTTTGGACAGTTGATGGTGGCTGACGGCAAAGCGACAAAAAGCGAACTGACGGAGGTGAAACAATATTTGGCGAAATATTTCACTGAGATAGACGCAAAAAAGATACTAGAGAATTTGAGAGATTATTTGAAGAATTCCACTTGGGGAACGGATATGCGTCCCTATCTTTTGTGCATCAACCGATCCTTGGATTATTCCATACGGTTGGATTTGCTCAATGTGCTCTTCAAGGTGGCTGTGGCCGATTCAAAAATCGAACCTTCCGAGGCGAAAATCATAGAAATGTATGCCCGTTTCACATGTATTAAAACCACTGATTTTAATCGCCTAAGAGGATATTACGCATATGGCTTCACTTGGGAAAATACAGGTAAGCAACAGTCTGATTATCAAAGGAAACAAAAGAGAAATAACCAGCAGAATTCTTCTGCGGATACGGGTGAGCGCAAGATTTCCAAGAAATGGGCTTATGAGACATTGGGTTTGAAAGAGGGTGCTACGGAGAAAGAGGTGAAGAGCGCTTTCCGCAAATTATCTATGGAGTATCATCCTGATAAACAAACGAATGCTACGGAGGAGGAGTTGAAGATTAGCACGGAGAAATTCCTTCAAATCAATGAGGCTTATGAGCTATTGATGGAGAAGTCGTGAAGAATCTATTTTAATAGTAGAGTTCATTTATGTTGATTATATTAGAATTCAATTTAATATCAATATTAATAGTAGCGATATATGTAGTAATATTTTTTATCAATTACTCTTATCGTGATTCAAATTCAGATTCAGATTCTGGACCTCAGCATCGAGAATCAGATGCCGACAAAGTGGGCTATAATCAGAGTGTTGTCGATTTGATCGCGATGATTATGAAGGTGGATGGCGAAGCGACAAAGAGCGAATTGATGGTGGTGAAAAGCTATTTTGCCTCTAATTACAGCTATGTGGTGGCAGATAGGATGTTGAAGTCTTTGCAAGAGGCTTTGAAAAGTGACGGGGGAAGAGATGTGGACATCATGATGCGCGATATCAAAATGAATCTTCCTTATAACAAACGTTTTATTTTGTTCCAAACCCTATACAAGATGGCGGCTGCGGATGGTTATATCTGTGATGAGGAGGTGAGTTTGATTGATCGCTTCGCTACTTTAGCCTGTTTGCGGGAATCGGAAACGGCTCGTTTTAGGGAATATTATACCAATATCAAGAGAGAGCAGGACCGGATGCGGGGACATCAATCCAAAACGGAAGATGCTTCGTCCAATGGGAAATCTTCGTCATCGAATGATTCCCTATCCCACAAATGGGCTTTCGATGCTTTGAACCTTCCTATAGACGCTACGCTGCAAGAGGTGAAGAACGCTTTCCGCAAACTCTCCATGAAGTACCATCCTGATAGGATGTCTGATGCGACGGAGGAGGAGCGTAAAAGTGCGGTTGATTATTTCCTGAAGGTGTCGGATGCCTACCACCATTTGATCGAAGCTCCGATTTGGGATGCTAATGGTGTGCAGGTTAATTCGGGTAAAAACAATGCGGAAACAGGAATAGAGGTTGAGATGTTAAATTGGGCCTACGAGATTCTTGGATTGTCTACGAAGGCAACTCCGTCTCAGATTCAAAATGCCTATAATAAGCTGAGAGTGAATCTTCGTTCAACGGCTGGAGATAGTGATAGTACATACAAGTACAAGGCGCAACGGTTGGCTGAATTGGAGAAAGCCTATAGCATATTGTCGAAAATTAATGAGCGATAATCTATGGATAATATCTCGACTATAATAGCCATGTCTCCGTTCCTACTTCTAGTAGTGTATGGACTCTATTGTGTCGTCTGCACGCTATATCATAATGCGAGGAATCAGCAAGAGGGTGATCCGATGACAGGCTTTTATCATTCCATGCCGAATCTGTTGGGCTATCACCATTCCGTCCTTGTTCTTTTGGTGAGAATGGGTGGTGATTCGGGGTATACGGATGGGGAGAAACATACGATTTACTCATACTTTGGCCTGAATTTTAAAGAGAGTGCCGCCAAACGGATGATGGAAGAGTTCCAAGGATCACGATATGCGGATGTTTCTGCATTGGATATGGATGAGATTATGAAGAAGATAAGATCCGATTTGAGTTATTTCCATCGATTCATATTGTTTTCCACCCTTTATAAGGTGGCAGAGGCGGATGGTGTGATAGAGCCGGAAGAATTGGAAATGATTGAGTATTTCGCCCGTCTTGCCGAGATCCAAGAGAACGATTATCAGACCATGAAATGTTTCTATGCTAAATGGTCGAGTCAAAGTTCGCGAAGTAAGCGGAAATCCCAGGCAAAGGATAACACCAACCGTAGAAAGGAAGAATCGAGACGTGCTGATGATAAAAGCTCTAACGATGTGGCCAACGGATGGGCATATGAAACTTTGGGGCTAAAACCTAGAGCGACAGAACATGAGATTAAAACGGCTTACCGCAAACTCTCCATGCGATACCATTCCGACCATCATATGAATGAGAGCCAAGAGGTACAAGTGCATAATATGGAACGACTCTTGGAGGTGCAAGAGGCTTACCATGTTTTGATGAAAAACTATTTATAAGAGATTCGTGATTTGATGGATAGTATAACTTTAATAATCATATTTTGTGTCGCCTTACTCCTGCTGCGCATAATCTGGAGGGTGATGGTCGATCCGGTCGATCCTTCCTCAAAGTACCATTTCTCCTATAATGATCAAGTTGTCTCTTTGATCGCAATTTTTATGATGGCGGACGGAACGTCCTCTAAGTCTGAATTGATGGTCGTGAAGAAATATCTGAGGACAAATTATGAGGAAAGAACCGCACTTAAAATGTTAAAGGCATTGAGGGGGCGTCTCAAGGCGTATGAATCCACGAAGTATGTTCAGAATGATGACTTTTTTGCTCAAATCGGCCGTGATTTGGATTATCCGCAACGTTTGCTCCTTTACGTGTTGTTTAGCAGATTGGTGATGGTGGATGACCATACGGTTCAGGAGGTTGAGTTACTCGAACGTTTCGCCCGATTGGCGAATATTCCCTATTCGGATGTATTGGAAGTGAAGAAGTTCTATGTCAAGTACGCCATAAACAACATAGGATATATTTGGGCTCTACGAATGTTGAACCTTAAAGAGGGTACCTCGCATAAGGAGGCGGAAGCGCGTTTTAATGAACTCCGAGAAAAGAGTCATCCAGTTCAATTGATAGAAATGCCTTACATGGAGAGAATCAATAGATTGAGCGATTACTTGAACTACAATGAGGCGTACTATGCCTTGATGAACCCTGAGATTTACAAAAGTGACAGAAAAACGAGCGCATCCAATGGCGGAGGAGAAAAGCGTCAATCCTACTACAGGAAGGGGCGTGAGGCCAAAATAGATAAAGATATAATATGGGCTTTGAATATCTTGGAGTTGTCAATGGAGAATTTCTCGGATGAGAAAATTCAAGCCGCGTTTGTGAAGGCGATGAAGCAATATCCACCAAGCAACTATGAAAGTGCGGATGTCAAACGTCGGAGAAGAGAGATTGAAAAGGCTTACAGAATTTTGATGAGTAAAGAAAAGCAATGGAAGTAGTTAGTATAATCATTCTCTGCTCTTTTGTAGCCATCCTATTGGCAATTCTTCTAATTGTCCGTTGTCTTAGAAAAAAACGACTGACGTTAGGAGTGCGAGCTGTGTCGCTGTTTTATGCGATGGCCCAGGCAACCAATGCTCCGTTATCCGTCGCATTCTACGAGTGGGTATATAATTTCTTGTCTAGTTACGGTTCCTCCTTTTGGGTGCTGTTGTGGGGCAGACTCTTCGCGAGAAGTGAGATCAACCATCTGATTATCGCTCAAAAGAGGGATAGTGGTTTTGAAGAGGCAGTGGAGAGTTTCTGCTCTGTTGCCAATTATAAAGAGCGGTTGGATGTGTTGACCTACCTCTATGTGTTCGCTTCATTGGATAGTAAGATTACGAAGGAGGAGGCTGCTATTCTTGAAGTTTATGTGAAGATAGCGTCTATTTACTATGGCGATTACTTGGTGTTGAATCATCGTTACTATACCCTTTTTGAACGGGAAGAGGACAAGGAACAAAAGGATAAGAAGACTCAAAAGGAGCAACAGAAAAATAGAGCAAATGGTAAAAAACGGCAAAAGAATGGCCGTGGGCAGAACCGGAATGGCCAACAGGAGAAAGAACAGAATAAGCAAAGAAGGAATTCTGATACGGATGTTAATATGAGGTGGGCTTATGCTGCCCTGGGTATCAAGGAAGATGCTTCAGAAGAGACGATCAGAAGCGCTTACCGTAAACGTGCTATGGAGTATCATCCGGATAAGCATGTGAAGGAGGACGAAGAGAAAGTAGCCTTCTATAAGGAGAAATTCCAACATATTACGGAGGCTTATGATTTATTGGTGAATAATAGATAGAGAAGCGTATGAAAAACAAAATAAAGATATCGGATCTATTGGAAATGGTTCCTGATTTTCTCTTTTCCTGGCTGACTCTTCTTCTGGCGCTCTTGGGAAATGGGGCGCAGATCCTTGCAGCCTTTCTTACGGGGAAAATTGTCCCTAATTCCGCGGCGTTGGATTTGATGGCTCTTTTGATGCGAAGGAGTGGACATATTTCTGATGTTCTGATGCAGGCGGCTTATAGTCAGATTGATGAGCACTATGGCTGGTTAGAGGTGCCATTGACTAGGTTTGTGTTGAGGAGAAAATTGCGCAGTAAGAAGGAACCTAAAATTAAGTATACGGAGGCCTATTGGAAAACGAGGAATAGCGACTTGCTGCTTTTGTTGTGGGGAGATGCTTCCCCTGATGCCCAACATGTTGACGTTGACTATAATGATCGACTTAATATGTTGATTTCTCTCTTTGAGGTCGCTGCGTCGGATCGTTCGATCAGCGGAGGTGAGTATGAGGTGATAGAACGTTATGCACAAGAGGCGAAAATTGAACCAACAAGCTTGTCGGAGTTGAAAAAACGTTACGAGAAGGGGTATGAAGCCGGTTTGATACGGGTGGATCCTATTTGGGACGAAGTCTCTATTGTTAATAGATGATAAACTTTAATCCTCCATGATGGAGTATTTCGATTTTTTTACTATTTTGCTTTCTAACTAAATAAAGAGAATATGCCAAAACAGCAATCAAACGTCAGGGAACGTTCCCGCACCGATATAGATGAGCCTCGTCCCTATAAGGTGATATGCCACAATGATGATTTCACAACCTATGATTTTGTTGTGAAGGTGATGATGGTTGTCTTCTTCAAATCGAAGTTCGAGGCGGAGCGGCTAACGATAGAGGTGGATCGAAAAAAGAGTGCCGTAGTGGGAATTTATTCCTACGATGTGGCGACCTCCAAGGTGGAGAAGGCTGTGAAAATGGCGCGTGCGGAGGGATATCCGTTGCGCTTTACTTGTGAACCAATGGAATAGGAAAATATGGAAGAGATAGATTACGATAATAGAACCAAAGATATTTTTGACAAGGCGAGATGTAGTGCCGAGTCGTACCGACATGAGTTTTTGATGCCGGAGCATCTATTACTTGTCTTATTGGACGAGTCTTGTTTCATCTATGTCGCCTCTACCGATCTTCAAACAGATACCCTTCGACAGGAGTTGTTGGATTATATGGAGAGTAAGGTGGAACGTGTCCCTGAGGGAGTGGAGTATGAGGTGGAGTTGTCCGAATATACGGGACGTATCTTAATGGCGTCCGAGAAAATAGCTCGCTATGCGGGACAGAATGTGATCAATTTCACCCACATATTCAAATGTATGCTCGATCTGCCCAACTCCATGGTGGGGTATTTGATCAAGAAGTATGCTTTGGTAGATGTGAGCACTATTTTAAGCGACTTCCTCTCCTCTTATGAAGATGAGGGAGATGATATAGAGATTGATTTTACCAATTTTGATGATGAGGAGGATCCGATGGAGGAGCAGCCTCAAAGTATGGGTGAGAAGTCATGGAAGGGCATGGTGACCTGCATCAGTGACCATATTGATGACCATAATCCTCTGATTGGCAGGGAGAAGGAGTTGGAACGAACCATCCAGGTGTTGTGTCGCAAGGAGAAGAACAATCCGCTCCATTTGGGTGAACCAGGAGTAGGAAAGACGGCTTTGATTTATGGTTTGGCTGATATGCTCCGCAAGGAGGATGTCCCAGAACGGTTGAAGGGTTATAAGATCTATGAGCTTAATTTAGGTAATCTTCTGGCGGGAACCCAGTTCCGCGGCGATTTCGAAAAACGGTTGAAGAGCATTATGGATGGTATTGCCAACGAGGGCAAATGCATTGTCTATATCGATGAGATCCACAACTTGGTGGGTGCGGGTAGAACAGGTGATAGCTCCCTGGATGCGGGTAATCTGCTTAAACCATTCCTGGAGGGTGGTTCCATCCGTTTCATTGGATCCACCACTTATGACGAGTACAACCGTTTCTTTTCACAGGACAAGGGATTGAACCGTCGTTTCCAACAGATTGATATCTTGGAACCTTCGGTTGATGAGACCATCCGTATCATCAAAGGGTTGCAAGAGAAATACGAGCAATACCACAATGTGACCTATGCGGAGGGCACCATTGAGTTTGCGGTGGAGAACAGCGCAAAGTTCATGGTGGACCGTTTCTTGCCGGACAAGGCGATCGATTTGATTGATGAGGCGGGCGCTTACCGTGAACTGCATCCTATTGGTGAAGGTACACAGGTGGTGGACAAAGCTTTGATTTCAGATGTTTTGGCGAAGGTCTGCAAGATTGACGCAGCCGCTCTTAAAGAGGATGACAATACCTCTTTGGAACATTTGGAGGCGAATATTAAGCAAAAGATTTATGGACAGGATGAGGCGGTGAAGCAGGTGGTTGAGGCGGTTCAACTCTCCAAGGCTGGACTCTTGGATGAGGACAAGCCTATGGCCAGCCTCTTGTTTGTAGGTCCTACGGGTGTCGGAAAGACTGAACTTTGTAAGGTCTTGGCAGCCGAGTTGGGCATCAGTCTGGTCCGTTTCGATATGAGTGAATATACCGAGAAACATACGGTGGCCAAGTTGATTGGTTCTCCTGCGGGCTATGTGGGATACGAGGATGGAGGTCTATTGACAGACGCGATTCGTAAGACCCCGAACTGTGTGTTGCTTTTGGATGAGATGGAGAAGGCTCATTCTGACATCTATAACATTCTGTTGCAGGTGATGGATTATGCCCGCTTGACCGATAACAAGGGTCGCAAGGCAGATTTCCGTCACGTCATCTTGGTGATGACCTCCAATGCGGGTGCGCAATATGCCCATCTCTCCAGCATTGGATTTGGTGGTAAGGTCTCTTCGGGCTCCGCTATGTTGACGCAGGTGAAGAAGACCTTCAAGCCAGAGTTCATCAACCGTTTGAATGGTATGGTAACCTTCAATGACATGGATGAGGTGATGGCCACCTCCGTCTTGAATAAGAAGTTGGGTGAGTTGAACGACAAGCTTCGCGCGAAGCATGTTACGCTTACCTTGTCAGATGAGGCCCACGCCTATTTGTTGAAGGAGGGATACTCCAAGACCTATGGTGCCAGAGAGATGGATCGTGTGATCCGTACCCATTTGAGCACTTTGTTGATGCGTGAGATACTCTTCGGATTCTTGAAAGAGGGTGGTGCTGTTCGTGTCGATATGGTGGACGGCGCCGTAAAGTTAGTGGAGGCATGATATTCAGATTGTCAAAGAAATTAGGTTTCCCCGATCCAAGGTTGGGAGAGGAGGATGGTCTGCTTGCGGTGGGAGGTGATCTCTCCGTAGACCGCCTTCTTTTGGCCTATTCCAATGGCATCTTCCCTTGGTACTCTTTCCGTGATTCAGACATCCTCTGGTTTTGCCCGATGCAACGCTTCGTCATATTCCCCAATGAAATCCACGTTTCGCACTCTATGCGAAATCTACTCAATAAGGAGAAATACAGAGTGACCATCAATCAGGACTTCGCGGGTGTGATTAAGAATTGTGGAGATCTGCGCAAGGATCAGGAAGGCGCTTGGTTGGGTGATGACATGACCAAGGCCTATACCGAATTGCATCATCAAGGATTTGCCGCAAGCGTGGAGGTATGGGACCAAGATGACAAGTTGGTAGGCGGACTCTACGGTGTGACTTTGGGTCGCTGCTTCTTCGGAGAGAGCATGTTTTCCTTGGTGCCAAGCGCTTCTAAGTTGGCGTTGATTGGGCTAGCGGACACGATGGTGGCCAATGGTGGTGTGATGATTGATTGCCAGTTGGAGACGCCCCATTTGAAGAGCATGGGCGGTCGATTTATCTCCTATGACGAGTATATGAAGTACGTGAGGATGGAGTGAAAGGATTCGTTTGGCAGACACATAAGGTTCAACTTGCTTGTAACAACAGATAGTATTGAATTGGTAGAGATGACCTACAAACTACACGTATATCAGTTAATTAAATACTTTATCTTCCGACCTGTTAAATCTATCACGGCATAGAAGCCATATGGAAACCAGTGATATGCCAAATAAATGCGTGACCAATCACATTCTGCATCTTTGTGTGATACTCCACAGCAAACAAAAGCCATATGATGATTCTCTTGCGATTGAAAAAAGTAGCATTGTTTGTTATACATGTTATAGTTGAAAATACTCAAATCACGAAGAATCAATTCATCCAAAATTAGGCTATCTATCAAGGCAAAAGACTCTTCCCTATATTCTGAAGGTGTTAAGAAGAGTGCATGGATCTTCTTATTTCGCATTTGTTTCAACTCTTTTTTAGTAAAGCCACTTGCCATACACCATCTATAGTACACGCCTTCAGCCCATCCAGATTTATCGATGTCATCAATAACAATTGTATAAATGGTATCGGAAAAAATAGTATACGTCGAATCAACCTTAGACAATGAATCTCTGAGGTCCGTCACAATATTCTTTTGTACCACGGTTTGTCCAAAAGAACACATTACTTGAAAAACGAAAAATATAATTAGTAACAGTTTTATTCTGCTATTCTTCATAAACTTATTTTGGCTGGTTGGATTCATCTTTGGTCCTTTTCCTAGTTTTACTCATATCGTTACCATCACAACAGAAGGATTGCCCATTGACATGAACCTGCTAGCATCCTTAATATGGCCACCGAAGAATCTCTCAATATACAAACACGTTTGTTGTATCTATAATCTCAAATCTGAATCCAGACTCTAATTATTTAAACACATTATTATTTGACGACATGGAGGAGTCATTGAAATTCACTACTTTCCAACTTGTTGGTGCTTATGAGGAGCTTTCCTTGTATAATTTTTAGTCCCTCTATACCCAATTGGTTCACCGCCTTTTTTTACGCAATATTTATCATTAAACCCCCATTCAATATATACATTCAATTTATGCAATGCACTTTCCAGACAAGGGTGTTCATCATAGTTCAGTTCTTTGGAACGAAATGCCTTATATAAGCATTCAAAGTCTATCTGAACATCTTCTTCATCGCAACTAAACATCAAGGAAGAGAGGATTTCTTTTACCGATTGACTCTCTCTTTGCTCACAGCAATGTTTGAAGTATAAAGGGAAATCATTAAAATAGAATCCTTTAAGTCTATACGGAACATGATTATCAATTACTAAAATAAGTCTTTCATTATTGAGATGTTTTTCGATTGTACTATCCATGCAAATATGAAAATCCTCAATGATATAACATTCACCATCTAATAATCCTTCGCATATTTTTCTCATGCTGAAACTAAAATCATCCGATATCTCTCCTTCTTTATCGGTAATTAACCTTTGAAGTTCTGGCTCTAAAAGGAGTAGATTCGTGGCCAATTTTTTGTCAAATTCATTCTGTGCATAAACTATAGCAGATGGCAATAATAACACCCATAACAGAAATATCTTCCAAAACTTTTTCATTTATTTCTATAACTATTTAGTATTTTGATCCATTCGTTTTGCCATATTATAGCCAGCTTCGCCTGATCATGATTGCTATTTTCCTGACAATTCAAGTGGTCGAATCCATCTTTATTTCATTATATTCATACAGATTCATCAAGGCAT
>JAKSKY010000063.1 GCA_024401515.1 Paludibacteraceae bacterium
CACTCACACGGGCGGAAGCCACTTCGAGACGATCCACCTTGACGCTCTGCAAAAGCACACGCGCCAACATGAGTTTCTCATGTGGGACAAAACTCACTCCGCTGGTTTGTTCACCATCGCGGAGTGTAGTATCCATGATCGTTACGCGTTTGCCTGCTTCTTTTCCCATGCTTCGATTTTGCCCTTATTCTCTAACAAGAAGTCGATGTCATCAAGGGCGTTCATCAAACAATATTTCTTATAACCATTGATTTCAAACTTCTCGCTATGACCAGTAGCCATATTGGTAACAGTTTGATTTGGCAAATCCACCTTCACCTCTGTCTTGGAATCCTTCGCGATGCTTTGGAAGAGTTCGAGTTGGAACTCGCGGCTTACGATCACAGGAAGCACAAAGCAGTTAAGCAAGTTGTTTCTGTGGATGTCCGCGAAACTGTTTGAGATCACAACTCTCACGCCATAACCCGCGATTGCCCAAGCCGCATGCTCACGGCTGGAACCGGAACCCCAGTTTTGGCCACCCACGATGATCTCGTGGATTCCCTTACTTGGAGCAGCGGAATACTCAGGCTTGTTCATGACAAAGTCCGCGATAGGCTCGTTGTTGGCGTCGTAACGGAGGTCGTGCATGAACGCGTCGCCATAAAACTTAGGGTCGCGTGTGGTAAACGCAAGATAACGTGCTGGGATGATGTTATCTGTATTGTTATTGTCAATCTCGATAGGAATACAAGTTGACTGAATAATATCGAATTTTTCTTTAGCCATGTCTCTTAAATTTTTCTTGGGTCAGTGATTACTCCAGTGATAGCAGATGCCGCAACAACAAGTGGAGAGGCAAGGATGGTGCGTGCGCCAGGTCCTTGACGTCCTACGAAGTTACGGTTGCTGGTTGAGATGGAAAGTTTTCCGGCAGGCACCTTGTCTGGGTTCATCGCCAAACAAGATGAGCAAGAAGGCAAACGAAGCTCAAAGCCAGCCTCCTCCAAAACCTTATCAATACCCTCTTCGATGATTTGTTGACGCACCAACCATGATCCTGGCACCAACCAAGCCACTACGTTAGCAGCCTTCTTCTTACCCTTCACGACAGAAGCGAAAGCGCGGAAATCCTCGATACGGCCATTGGTACATGCGCCGAGGAAGCAGTAATCAACTGGAGTACCCTCCAACTTTTGTCCTGGCTTGAATTGCATATAATCAAGCATGCCAAGGAATTGTTCCTTCTCCGTGTCTGACATACCATCAAGTGTAGGAATACACTCGTCGATCGCGATACCCGCACCTGGGTTTGTTCCGTAGGTGATACGAGGAGCGATATCCTCAGCCTTATAGGTAACCTCTTTATCAAATTTAGCGTTATCGTCGCTCTTCAATTGCTTCCACTTCTCAACAGCCTTGTCCCACTCAGCACCCTTAGGAGCGTATTCACGTCCTTTCAAGTAGGCGAATGTAATCTCGTCCGGAGCGATCAAGCCCGCACGGGAACCCATCTCGATGGAGAGGTTGGAAAGGGTCAAACGACCCTCCATAGACATGTTGCGAATGGTGCTACCAGCGTACTCCACCGCATAACCGGTAGCGCCGGAAGTAGTCATTTGCGCCATAATATACAAAGCAACGTCCTTTGCGGTAACACCTGGTTTCAAAGTTCCCTCGATGTTGATTCGCATGGTCTTAGGCTTTGATTGAAGGATACATTGGGAAGCCATCACTTGCGCCACCTCACTGGTACCGATACCCATCGCGATAGCACCTACCGCACCGTGGGTAGAGGTATGGGAGTCACCACAGACAATGGTCATTCCAGGCAAAGACAACGCCTTCTCTGGTCCGACAACGTGGATAATACCATTGTCCTTTGAACCCATGCCGAAGTGCTTGATGCCGAATTGCTCGCAGTTCGCCTTCAAAGTCTCCACCTGCTTACGACCTACAGGATCGTTGATCACCTCTTGTTGGTCGGAAGGTGTATTGTGGTCTGGCATAGCCACAATGTGATCAGGGCGGAAAGGCTTGATGCCCTTATCCCTAAGTGTATCGAAAGCCTGAGGGGTAGTTACCTCATGACAATAAAGACGGTCAATGTATAATTGGGTAGGACCATCCTCCACCTGAGACACCACATGGGCGTCCCATATTTTATCAAATAATGTATTAGCCATTACAATATAATTATTACTTTCTAAACTTATTAATACAATCGATGTACGCCTCGACGGATGCGGTCACGATATCGGTTCCCGCACCGAATCCGTAATAAACGGAACCGTCGTACTCCACTTGCATGTGTACCTTGGCAACATCATCGCTACCCTTGTTGATCGCTTGGATAGTAAACTCCTTCAAAGTCATCTCACGCTTGATGATTACCTTCAAAGCCTTGATCGCGGCATCAACCGGACCATTTCCTGAAGCGGCAGCCTCGAACTTCTCTCCCGCGATGTCCAAGCCAATGCTTGCCACTGGACGGGTTCCAAGACCACTTGTAACCTGTAAGAAGTCAAGCTTCACGCTGTGGGAAACCGCTCTGTCAGCACCCGCTAACACGAGGATATCATCATCGTTAACCTCCTTCTTCTTATCGGCTAACTTCAAGAACTCTTGGTAAGTACGGTCGAGCTTCTCGCCCTCCATCTCCACGCCTAACACATGAAGACGATGCTTCAAAGCGGCACGTCCACTACGAGCGGTAAGCACGATAGCGTTATCGTCGATTCCCACCTCCTTAGGATCCATGATCTCGTAAGTCTTCACATTCTTCAATACACCATCCTGGTGGATACCTGATGAGTGAGCGAAGGCATTCTTACCGACGATAGCCTTGTTCGGTTGAACCGGCATATTCATCAAGCTGGAAACCATACGGCTGGTTTGGTAAATCTTAGTGGTATTGATGTTCGTCTCAATGCCAAGATCAGGGTGAGTCTTGAAGATCATAGCGATCTCCTCCAATGAGGTGTTACCCGCACGCTCACCGATACCATTGATGGTAACCTCCACCTGACGGGCTCCGTTGATCGCACCCGCGATAGTATTGGCAGTCGCCATACCCAAGTCATTGTGACAGTGGGTGGAAAGGATTGCCTTACCAGCAGATAAGTCATCCACATGCTCCATCAAATATTTGATTTTCTCTCCATACTCGTTCGGAATACGGAAACCGGTTGTGTCAGGAATGTTCACCACAGTGGCACCAGCCTTCACAACAGCCTCAACCACACGGGCAAGGTATTCATTGTCGGTACGGCCAGCATCCTCCGCATAGAACTCCACATCCTCAACGTAACGCTTCGCATACTTGACAGCAGCTACCGCACGCTCAATGATCTCCTCTGGAGTGGAATTGAACTTATAACGGATATGTGACTCGGAAGTTCCGATACCCGTATGGATTCTCTTCCTTTTCGCATACTTCAACGCATCAGCCGCAACATCGATATCCTTCTCCACCGCACGGGTCAACGCGCAAATGGTTGGCCATGTGACAGCCTTGGAAATCTCTATCACTGAATTGAAATCGCCAGGACTAGAGATTGGGAATCCTGCTTCGATCACGTCAACACCTAAGATTTCAAGTTGCTTGGCAACCTGAATCTTCTCCACCGTATTTAATTGACAGCCAGGAACTTGCTCGCCATCACGTAACGTGGTGTCAAAAATAAATAATCTGTCGCTCATATCTTTTGTTTTTTATTTTTACTCTTCTTAATGGATTTAGAATCGTGTCATTACAAAAAAGAAAGCCTTTCACACCGGGAAAGTGAGAAAGGCTTTATAATATTGATGTACACATCCTCACTTTCCCTTACTTTTGCAAGAGAAGCAACAAAATGTGTATGTTAATGACAAAATTCATATCTATCTTTTTCTTTTCTTTTTGGCGCTCTATATATGAACGCTCATTTAACACTGCAAAATTAAATCTAATTTGTTAAAAGACCAAATTTTAGGGGATAAATTAGCGAGAAAAAGTAGCAAGGGAATAATCGTTCTTATTCAAAAAAAATTAGACATCCCCTTATTGGGCGCACTCACCATCTCAGGACTCAACCGACGCCACTCGCTCCTCCCTTACGCTTCCCTCTACGTCATTCAACGATTTAATTGACTCCGACTTCACCAACCAAGCCACAGAAAAGGCTACCAACATAACGAATTCGTTTAGCCAAGTGAGCGGGAACCAACCAGGCACCCAGTCAAACACCGGTGTGGCAGTCAATGCCTGAATAATACAGAATGCGAATATCACAGATCCGCAAATACGATAGATTCGGTTTCTTTTACGCTTCATCTCATTATCCTTCGGGTTACCTAAGGTAAAGAGGAACATGATATTCACACCGAAAGCGACAAACAGCACACATGCGGAAACGCAGTGGATGATGTTACTGACGTCAATCGGCAAATTAAACATGCCCACAGTTTCGGGAACACCTGGTGTTTTACAAGGGAAGGCCACAACACCCAAACATCCTGCCGCTTGAATGATCGACATGACAGTATCACGCCAATCATACCTCTCAAAGGCATAACTGATGAAAAAGACTGCCGCGGAGAAGAGCAAACCGATCATGCACATCTTGGAAGAGGCATAATAGGTCGCGCTAATGCTCAAATACCAACCCTCTTGATTATTCTCAGCGCCAATCAACCCCAACAACACACAGGCGGGAGCCAAAAGGCCACACAATATGCCCAACATTTCACGTTGGAACAAATTACTTTGACTACTCTTCATTTTCTTCTACATAAAAACCTTGCTGTTATAACCGTCAGATCTCGTCAGATCTCGTTAGATCTTCCATCCATTCACTAATCGCGGAAACGCTTCGCCAACTCACCGAAATACTCAATGCGACGGTCACGAAGGAACGGCCAAATTCTGCGCACATCCTCCGAACGGGTCATGGAGACCTCCACTACCCGATTCTCCTCCGCATCACCAGGCAAATTGGCCAACAACTCACCTTGTGGGCCAGCCACAAAACTATTGCCCCAGAACTGGATACCATTGGTCGCACCGGAAGGGTCCGCCTCGTGACCGATACGATTCACCGTCACGACAGGCAACCCATTCGCCACCGCATGGCCACGCTGCACCGTCATCCAAGCGCCCAACTGGCGGTCTTTCTCATCTTGCGGATCGGTGCTCTCCCAACCGATAGCAGTTGGGTAAATCAACATATCCGCACCCGCCAAAGCCATCAAACGAGCTGCCTCCGGATACCACTGATCCCAACAGACGCAGACGCCCAACTTACCCACACTGGTCTGAATGGGATGGAAACCCAAATCACCAGGCGTGAAGTAGAACTTCTCGTAATAAGCAGGATCATCAGGAATATGCATCTTACGATACTTGCCTGCAATGGTTCCATCCTTTTCAATGACCACAGCCGTATTGTGATACAATCCCACAGCACGTTTCTCAAAAAGAGAAAGCACCAAAACGATGTTCAATGATTTTGCCAACGCAGAGAACTCCTCGGTGGAAGGTCCTGGAATCGTCTCCGCCAAATCAAAACGACAAGTCTCCTCGGTCTGGCAAAAATAGAGTGAATTATGCAACTCCTGCAACACAACCAACTCCGCACCCTGCTCGGCGCATGCCTTAATATTTTTTTTCAGTTTCTCCACATTTGCCCTCACATCGGAAGAGCAACTTTGTTGAACCAATCCTACTTTCATATATAATCTATTATTTTTTTCACAACATCAATCCGCTAATACACCCTCAGGCATTTGCATCGTCACACAATGCAACGAACCATGTTGGTGAATCAGCGCGGAACAATCCACTCCCACCACCTCACGATCCGGGAAAGCGCTTTGCAAGGCGGCGATCGCCTCTGCATCCCGCTCCGAACGATAGGTCGGCATCAAGACCGCACCGTTCATAATCAAGAAATTAGCGTAGGTGGCAGGGAGGCGGAAGTCATCCTCATAACGCTTCTCCGCCATAGGAAGCGCCACCAATCTGTATGGGTTACCTTCCGCATCCTTAAACGACTTCAACTCATCCTCCATCGCCTTCAATGCCTCATAGTGCTCATCACTTGGATCATCGCACTTCACATAAGCGATTGTCTTCGCATCGCAGAAGCGGGCCAAGGTATCCACATGGCTATCCGTGTCGTCGCCGGCCAAATAACCGTGGTTCAACCAAAGGATTCTTTCCAAGCCGAAAATGCTTTTCAAAAACTCCTCCACCTCCTCTTTTTGAAGATGCTCATTCCTGTTTTTAGACAAAAGGCACTCCGCTGTGGTCATTAGCGTACCCTCTCCATCCGACTCAATACTTCCGCCCTCCAAAACATAATGCAGCAGGTTGGCATAGCCCACCTTGGAAGAAAAAGTATCAGCGCCGTATAATTTACGGGTAATTTGGTTATCGAAATTCGAAGCGAACTTCAACCCCCAACCGTTGAATTGGAAATCGTAAAGCGTAGGTTTCCCCTCCACAAAGACCGTAATCGGTCCATGGTCACGGGCCCATGTATCAT
Organism: Paludibacteraceae bacterium; assembly: GCA_024401515.1. GTDB lineage: Bacteria > Bacteroidota > Bacteroidia > Bacteroidales > Paludibacteraceae > UBA1181. The sequence continues at coordinate 6,507 of JAKSKY010000063.1, forward strand.
TCGTCTCCATGACACGGAAGGTGATATTATCGTTCATCACATCTCCCAATGCCTGACGAACGGCAACCTCATCCTTGCAGACGACCAACAGACGCTCCCGCTTAGATATTTCACGGGCAAGATCCTTGAAACAAGCGACCGCCTCATCCAACATATAAGCCCAATCGGTCTCCTCGTGGGGCCAAGTGATCATCACGCCACTCTGGGGCGTCCACTCTGGGGGAAGAAGAATTGAATTATTCATAATATCTATCGTTAGATTCCTTGGACAAAATTATTTAAACGAAATGTTTTTTCCAAAATTCTTAATTCTTAACTCTTAATTCTTAATTAATAATTATCTTTGTCTCCATAAGAATAGTATAAATAAGTACCGATGACGAAAGGAGAAACAATGGATCAAAGCAATATTTCCAGAAGAAACTTTCTAAAAAAATTGGGTGGTACGACGCTAGCCACCGCAGCCGTCTTAACAGGCTGTTCCAAAGAGGAGGAGAAAAAGACTCAAGGCGTCAATCCACAAGATGTTCCAACCGGCAAAATGACCTATCGCAAAGATGCGCACGGAGAGGATGTTTCCATCCTAGCTTTTGGTTGCATGCGTCTTCCGACCACCATGGGCGTTAGCGGCAGGGAGGATAGCAAAAACGAAATTGACCAAGAGGAGGTCAACCGAATGGTGGATTATGCCATCGAACACGGTGTGAATCTTTTCGACACATCTCCCGCCTATTGTCAAGGCCGTTCAGAGAAGGCTGTGGGTATCGCATTGAGCAGACACAAAAGAAGCGAATATAAAGTCTCCACCAAGCTCTCTAATTTCGGTGTCTACACCAGAGAGGCGTCTATGGAGATGTACCACAACTCATTCAAGGAGTTGCAAGTGGATTACATCGACTACTATCTTTTGCACGCCGTAGGTGGCGGAGAGGATGCGATGCAACTGCTAGCGGACCGCTATTTGAACAACGGCATGCTAGAGTTCCTCCTTGAGGAACGCAAAGCGGGACGCATCAAAAACTTAGGATTCTCTTATCACGGTGACATCCGTGTATACGACTACCTGCTCTCCCGTCACGAGGAGATCAACTGGGACTTTGTCTTGATCCAACACAACTATGTGGATTGGAGCCACGCGAAAAAAATCAACCCAGGCAACACCAACTCGGAATACCTTTACGGAGAATTGGAGAAGCGAGGCATCAAAGCCTTCGTGATGGAGCCTTTGTTGGGCGGAAATCTAGCGAAATTGAACAACCATGCCACTGAGTTGCTGAAGAAGCAAGATCCAGAGGCAAGCATCGCGTCTTGGGCTTTCCGTTTTGCGGGAACGCAACCGAATATTCTTTCCGTCATCAGCGGAATGACCTACATCGAGCATCTACAAGACAACATCAAGACCTATTCACCGTTGGTACCTATCAACGAGGAGGAGGCCAAACTATTGTCTGAAATCGCGGACATCTACGCCAACTATCCAACCGTGCCATGCAACACATGCCAATACTGCATGCCTTGTCCTTACGGTTTGGACATTCCAACCATATTTACCCACTACAACAAATGCCTCAACGAAGGACTTGTCATCGAAGAGCGAGGCAACGAGCAATACAAGGAGGCTCGCACGGCCTTTCTAGTAGGTTATGACCGTAAGGTGCCGAAATTACGCCAAGCGGACCACTGTATCGGCTGTGGGAAATGTCTAGAGGCTTGCCCACAACGCATCAACATACCGAAAGAGATGCAACGCATCGACCAATTTGTGGAGTTGTTGAAGCGTGATGGCGCGGATTTGGGTAATGCGGCCCGCCTCGCCATCCTTATGCGGAAATTGGACGAAGGAAACCACTCCTGCGTCATCGGCAAGGGAGAAGAGGTACACGCCTACAGCAAGCGAGGTGTGATGGATCTATACGAATTGGCGGAGAAGCAAGAGGAGTTTACCAAAGACGCTTTATTAGCGGATAAAATTATCGGCAAGGGAGCCGCCGCACTAGCTATCCAATGTGGCATCTCCCACCTAAGGACGCACGTCATCTGCACACCGGCCAAGAAGCTCTTGGAAGAGAACGGCGTAAAAGTCACCTTCGAGAAAGAGGTGGAATTCATCGAGAACAGAGCGAAGACAGATTGGTGTCCATTGGAGAAGCGACTCAAGGATTGCCAGACGGTCAACGAATGCATGCCAGTCATCAGACAATTCATCCAAGATTTGAAGGATGGCAAGATATAAAATCGAGTTTCGAATTAAATAAAACAAAGGGGAGACTACTTTCACAAGCGGTCTCCCCTTTTGACATACTTTGTAAGTTTACAATCAGTGTTAATGTGTAATACCCTAATTTAGAAAAACCATCCGACATACGCAAATCTCCAGCCTAGCGTTCATCGAGGTTGCAGTATTGACTTTCCATCCAAAATTTCGGTTTTCGCGGAAAGAAAGATATATGGGAAAATCCGTTGGGGCATAGAAACAAACGTAGCCTTGCCATATGTTCACGAATCGAACATTTAAGAACTCTTTCAAAGAAATACGGGGACATTCTATTTTCCGAGAAAAAAAACAATGACACAGATATACAATGGTTCTAAAAACAGGCCACACGGTATAAGACACGAAAAAGGGAGACTACTTTCGCAAGCGGCCTCCCCTATAAAATACTTTGTAAGTTTACAATCAGTGTTAATGTGTAATACCCTAATTTAGAAAAACCATTCGACATATGCAAATCTACAGCCCAGTGTTTATCGGAGTTGTGAGTGCTTTGCAGGTCTCAAAATTTCGGTTTTTCACAAAAGAAAGAAAAATGGGGAACAAAAAAGTAGCCATTTTAACCACATTTTATTGACATGTATTCATATTATATTATTTATAAATTAATTACAAAGAAATATACATCCCATAAATTAAACAAAACAACCACCTTTAGTCAAATAAATCGAAGGATATAACGATTAGTAAAACAAAGCTCCCCACCTTAAAAAAGATGGGGAGCCTATACTATAGAAAAACGTTCCTATTGTTTCCTAATGTATTTCTTTCCGTTCTTCACGAAAACGCTACCCGATTGAGGCTCTACCCTTCGTCCCCACAAATCATAACATTGTCCATCAGCCGGATCCTCATCATGCGACAAATCCTCGACACCAGTCGTGCCGCCATAGACCTCAAAACGAATATCATCCAAAGCGAAATCCCACCCCATCGCCTCAGGGGCTTCCATGTTGACCATAATATAGGCACTTTCTATATCTTGGTCCAATCTAAACTCAAAGGAAAGCTCTTGCCAATCCAAACATTGATTCGCTGTCGAACTTTCGGAGACTGGCAATACCAAAGACGCATAGGCACTACGTGCTATAGGCATCTCCAATTGATCGCCTTCACACACACTAATACTCAAATATGGCAGCTGCTCCGATCCGGCAGTGTTGGGTTGCATCATATTCGCAGTCCAAACGGAGAAACGGTAAGTCTCCCCCATCTTTAAGCCTGTCACTTCTTGGGAATAGCAGGTATGAGTGGCTTGGGAAGCATCCGGATTAACAATCATAAAGTATCCCACCTCTTTGTCGTTCGGATAAGTATGGTCTCCACCTTGATACCATTGAACGTTTTTATCGTAATGTTTCGTTATCGTATAATCTCCGCCATACGAGACATCGGAAGAGGCGTCCACGAACTCCAATCTGTCCCAAACATGACTGTTTACCGGACCCGCAGTAGGCGCATCCACACTATTTCCTCCGAAATCTTCAAGGAAGATGGTATTCCAACCATTTTGAGAAAAAACACAAAAGCATGCGGCATTCAGCAACAGGAATGCCATGAATAATCTCTTTTTCATAAAACACATAAACCCTATTAATAATATTTGATACCGCAAAGATAGAGATATTATTGCGAAATCAACAAAAAAAATGCGTCAAGGGAATCCCCTGACGCATCCTATACACTTACAAACTAGGTTATTTCACCCACATATACACTTTACCATTTCTGACAAAAACAGAGCCCTCCGTTGGGATGGTAGGTCGTCCCTGCAAATCATAGCACCTATCATCACCCTTCGACTCTGAGACAATCTCTTCCAAAGCAGTATCCGTAGAGGATGGCTTCACCTCCAAGAAGGCAATAAAACATACTTGCTTATTAGTGAAGGTAAAGGTGAAGGAGTCATGGATATCCTCCGTGAACTCATAAGAGACAATAGCAGGATTAGAGTTATAACTTCCTGAACGGTTCACCGACAAAGGAAGGGACATTTCGTGGCCAGCTACCTCGGAAAGGTACGCCACATCATCCTCGGCGTTACTATACCCCACAAAGGTGATCTTCACCGGAACCATATCCTTTGGCAAATAGACCGTGTTTTGAGCGCCATTGGAGTTCTTCATCGTTTTGTAGGAACCTCCATTGTAGGAGATATTCTCACCATACAGAACACTCTTGGCGGTATTACCGGTAATACACCAACCATAGTCAGTTCTGCCCGCATCGGTGCAGGTCCAACGGTTCAGATAATCAGGGTTACCCGTTGAAGAGGACAATGAACCATTGTCATAGTGGAACACAACAGTCGTATTGGTTGGCTCTTGAGGGTCATCCGGAACAACAACAGGGCCCGTAAATCCATTTGCGGATACTTTGTTAGAGGCAACACCTAGACCTCCCATACGGTTAGCCGCACGGACCGTGAAGACATCCGACTCCTGTGTGCCCTCCGGCAAGGCGAAGTAGTTAGTCGCCACATTGGCCAAATAGACATCATTTTTAAAGATCACATAGCAAAGCGCCGAATCATTGTCGATCCACTTCAAGAGACCATTTTTATAGATCACATTAGGCGCAGAGACCAATTTCACATCATTATCAGGTGTCCAATTGTCGGTACCAGACAAGACATTACGCAATGTGTACTTCGCCGCGTCGGCAGCGGAAAGGTTTGGATTCACCCAAGCCGTCACACCATTCTTCTCATAGTAAGAGCGTCTGTTGGAGGTGTTCACCGGATTGCCATAAACATCTCGGCTATTATACTCAGCGAAGAGGACAGGCATCACCGCATTGATTGGATTGCCCCAAGCCGCATCGGTCGGAATCTTCTTCATCGTCGTATTGATGTAGACCGCACGAGGAGATTTGTTCCAAGCTCTTCCCAGCGTATAGTTCTTGTTGGTGCTTTCATAACCATCGATGGTGCAATTGCTGAAGACATAGCCCCACTCACCCGTTCCCGCAGGAGCGGCGATACAGTCGTTGGCTCGGTTCTCCAAATAGAGCAGGCACCTGTCGAAGAAGATATCGCCACCTCCACAGATGAAGTCCACTGTTCCATGGATTTCGCACTCCTCCAAATAGGTACGGCCCGCTCCCGTATTCGAATAGTAAGTATCTTGTGTACTCAACATACGGACACGTTTGTAGATATTCTTGTTACCCTTATCCTGCACCACGACAAAACGGTTGGCGCTGGCGTTCGGATTATTGTATGCCTTGTTTTGCAAGGTCAAGTCCTGCAAATAGAGGTTGCTTGCGGATGAGGAGAAACACATCGTCGCCGTCACACTGATACCCTCATTAATGGCCGTGTTGTAAATGGTGACACCGGAAGTGCTTTGTCCCACGAAGGAGACATTTCCCTTGCCCCAAGTGGTCATCTGATTCTCATTGCCCGTTAGGCTACCAATATTGTAAGATCCATTCGGGAAGAAGATAACGAATCTAGACTTAGATGAAGCTTCAGCTGCCGCCTTGGCTGCGGCGAAATTGCCATCCACGCCCACAACGAAGTCATATTTCGCATGGTTAGCGGTAGCGGATGGTGTGTATTGCTCATCGTCGGCAGGCGTTTCGCCTGGATTGTCATCACCTGTGTTTTCTCCAGGATTTACAGCCGGTGTATCACAAGAGATTTGAGAAACCACATTCAAGGATCCGGCCACGCCATCTGCCATCAATTCACAAACCAATGAATTCATATAGACCTCCAAATTGGTGTAACCATCCGCAGTAGCGACGGCACCGTCAGATGCGTTGTTCGGATTCAATCCATGGTCAGACTCCCAATTATCAGGAATACCATCACCATCGGAATCTTTCGGCGCCGATGCGGACTTCAAGGTGGGCCAACCGCCCACGTCGGATGGTTTGTCGATAATACCCAATCCACCCAACACGGAACCTTTGTAAGTATAAGAGCGGCTCTTGGCCTCATTCGCGATACGCTGATCCACCGCATCTCGGTGAAGAGAGGCTCCCGCATATTTCAGCACCTTCTCATAGGCCACCTTGGCGGTGTGGGTGGAGACAGGTGTCACCTTATATTCCGAATAAGAGGTGATGGACGATTTGTTCATCGAACCGTTGTTGGAATTGTTCACGTCAAAACCGTTCCAATCCCAGTTATCACCCTTGTCCTCCATATAGTTACCCTTCACATAGAAGTGGCCATAGACACCCTGTGGCTGGCTGTTCTTGCCATCATCGGCCCAAGGCTCGAAGATACGGTACTTGATACTTGATTTAGTGGCAGGTCCAGATTTGTAGTAGTTGTTCACAAAGTTGTAGCTACCACCTTCTCCCGCATAACCGCTGTTGGTATTTCCCCAATTGTAGAAGACATTGTTGCGAAGATCCACCAACTCCTTGTCAGGCTCGTTGGAGTAACGGCTACCACAAAGACGCGGTGTACGGCTATCATGGTGAGCCACTAAATTGTGGTGGAAAGAGGCGCCTTGTCCACCCCAGATGCCGCCATATCCATGATATCCTTTCGGGTGAATGGATCCACGAAGGCTCTCAGCAATCAAGCACCATTGCATGGTAAAGTTTTGGTTGCCATAGAAAGAGGCGCACTCATCTGTACACCAACTCATAGAGCAGTGGTCCAAGATAATATTCTTGCGGTTACGTCCCCAAATCGCATCACGGTCTTGGGTCGCTTTACCATCGGTATAATCTGGCTTATCAGTACCCAAACGGAAACGGATGAAACGGATAATGACATTGTCGGCATTCACATAAGTTTCATAATTCTTCAAACAAATGCCATCTCCAGGAGCCGTTTGCCCCGCAATGGTCAAATCGCCCTTTGTGATATTCAATCGGGAAGTCAATTCAATCGTACCGGAAACGTCAAAGACAATCGTTCTCGCACCTGATTGGCCCACCGCATAACGAAGAGTTCCCTCTTTACCGTCATCCGCCAAGGTGGTCACATGATAGACCTTTCCTCCTCTACCGCCGGTAGTATACATACCGAATCCTTCAGCGCCAGGGAATGCGGGCGTTTGAGCGAATAATTCACCCGTAAAAAAGGCTAATAAAAAAGGAATAAGTTTTAGAACCGTTTTCATTTATATTCGATTTAATGGTTTATCAATAATAGATGAACGCTACATTCACGAATACAAAATAAACAATCTTAGCAAACAAACGAAAAGAAAATCATGTCAATGAGTTGTAAAAAAAAGTCATGGAATCACTCCATGACTATTTTGAACGTTTTGTATATGTTTTTGCCACGAATTTGTAGCAAGTATGTACCCAACGGAATGTCACCGATTTCAACGATATTTTCACCATTGATTAAGGTCGTTTCGTCCGCTGCGAGCACCCTACCCGTCACATCGGCCAAGAGCATATTACATGGTCCCTCGTGATAGGAATCAGAGAAGATGGAGATATGTCCCTCTTGGAAAACGACACGCATATGGGAGACCTCAACATTGTGTGCCATCGCATGTTCTGGCGAATTACGGAAAACGAACTTACCACTATCTCTTGCTACCGGACCATACTCACCCACCGTAGCGAGACGATAAACGAAAGTACCTGCCGTGTCGGACTTTCCTGAAATTGTTAGATTCGACAATGAATCATCCACATCCACCCTAATACCGTTGGGTTGGATAGGATCCCAATTGACTGAGACAGAATCCGCATTCTCCCAATGGTATAGCAAAGGAGAAATACTATCCTTCAAATCCACATATTGGATAGAATCCACATCATAATTCTTCGTCAAGGAAGGACGAGGCAAATCAACGATAAGGATACCATCCCCCGCTAGGAAGTTAGGATAATCCTCTGAGGTGTAGATTCCACCGAACAACGTATCGGCACCCAATCGCATAGACTTTACCATCAAGGAGCCATTTAAGATCAATTTAGCGTCGGCGCCCACATACATGCGATTGGTCTCCGCATCACAATTAATCTCCATGTTTCCTTGGATTAAGTCTACTCCATTCTGACCGAGGGATGACACCTCATAAACGCGGAAGACGCCATCAGAAATAACCCATCGGCCCTCGTATTCGGAAGCATCGGCATAGACGCTCAAGGTATCCGTTCCGATCTTGTTCAATATTTCCTTACCAATTATAGAACCCTTCAGTGTGAAGTTAGTGGTGGTATCCTTGGATATCACATTGATACCCAACTGAGACTCGACACTAAGCGTATCCGCAACGAGCGTAGAACTCTCCAAGACGCGGATGGTACCTCCATTCGAGTGGAGCATTGAAAGATGGTTCATGCCAGCAAGATCCACAATCGTTCCCATATTCATGGTAAACGGAGCGGCTTGATCTAGACTAGATGACTTAAGAGTACCTTTCACCACCTCAACCGTATCAAGGGACGAAGGAACTCTTTTAGGAGTCCAAGCCTTGGTATTATTCCATGCCATCTCGACATCTGTCTCAAACACAATCTTGCCAGGTCTTGGATTATAAGCGATGGTTGTAATACTATTCGCAGGCAACTTCAACTCCTTTTGGGAATCAAAAGTACCTAACACCTTACTCCAACTCTTCTTCATTACCTCAGACTGAATAACAGTCTGCGTGCATTGTGTAGGGTTGAAAGAGCACTCCAAACTCTTGTCGAATCGGCTCTTATTTACCAAAATCACAGAATAGGCATCGTCAGAAGGGCTCTTGAATGCTGTGATCAAGACATCCGCATCGGAGGTAGTCGCATAGAGCATCTTCCAGCCACGCTTCACAAACTTGGAATAATGACGAAGCGCATGATAGTCACCATTTACACGATAACCATTCTCTAAGGTTTCATACTTACCATTCACATAAACTGTATCAATGTTGATACAAGCATCACCGCTCACACCCCAAATCAAATTCCAATGGAGATAAGAAGAGGCATGATTTACCGTGAAGGCAAGATTCATAAACCAAGCTGTATAGATAGGATCCATATCGACAGGATCACGTAACGGACTATTTTCCGACATGAACAAAGGTTTATTCTCCTTGCTGTAAGTAGAATATAGATTGCTCATGGCATCCTTGAAATCATCAGGATAGGCATAACGTTTATCAATCGCGTCATGGTCATTCAATCCGCTATGATAATAGTGGAAAGAGTAACCACCCAACAATTTCTTATCAGCAGGGGTTAAATAATCCTGAACACGGTTCCATCCGATGCCCAAAACCTCTGGACCTATGATAACAGGCGGATTCTGCAATTGATTGATATTCTTAGCTGCCGCGGACAATGCTTTCGCATAGGAGGCCACGTTAGGATTGGACTCATCCGCATTCAACTCCATACCATAATAATCAGGATTACAATCAGGTTCGTTCTGAATACTTACATAGTCAGGATAGATACCCACTTTACGATATTGTTCCAAAGAGCGTTTCCACCATTGTCCAAACTTATCGTAAACAAAACCATTGAATTCCTTCTTCAACGAGACATTTCCATTACCACCGGAAGCCTCCATCTTGCCATTGGATTTTAAAGACGCGGGAGCGGTCCAAGAGGTCATATCCACAAAGAACTCTTCACCCAAACGTTTCTTCCCGGCTGCTACGATGAGAGAATCATAGGTCAAATCGGCATCAGGCTCCTGCGCCCAGTTTCCAATACGAAGACCCGTCAATCCCAAACCATTGTACACGGTGTCATAAATAGCCTCGCAGTTACGATGTTTAGCGATCCAATCCAGATAGTACACAATACCACCACCGACACCCTCGACCGACTGATAAGTCGTCGCAGGTCTCACATCCATTGTCACAGCCGCGAAAGAAGGGGTTGTAATAATCAATAGGAATAGTGCAATAATATGTGTTTTCAAGATATTCATTCAACAATCGTCACTCTTTACACCCCAAATATAAAATAAAACTTTTACAATCACTATTTTATTAGGAGAAAATATTCTAACAATTCAACAAAACATACGAAAAAGCTTAACAACGTAAAATAAAACAGGGAACAAAACATAAAGATTTTTTTCCTAACCGCTATAAACATGGACCCCCTACGGGGTTTTCATAGCATCCACAAATCATCTGATTTTGTAAGTCCCGGGGAGTATGGAACAATAGCTGACCTATTATTAATAGGCTTCGCCGAACTTCACCTCTTAATTCTTATTTCTTAATTCTTAGTTCAAAAAAAAAGGCTTCTCCCAAGGTTTAGAAACGGAGAAGCCATTTACGATTGTCAATTAATGAGCAGACTATTGTATTAATGTAAGCATATATGTCAATTGGTTTAATTCTGAGTCATCGTTCGTTCCCGATGACATTGCAAATATAGGGTGACATATAGACTTCGCATTGTAATAATTCGGCAACTATTGGGAAAAATTCGGCGAACACACAGTAAAAACGCCGTTTTTACCGATGAAAAGGCAATTTTTTGTTCTATTTTGAAGGCAGAAAAATGCGCTCAAACGAATAACAATTTTGTTCGAACCATTTGTTTGCGAAATAAAAAGGATTCCAATGCCCAATAAATCCTACTCTCACCAATCGATGGTCACAAGGCAACACTTCTCCCCCAAGATTTCGGCAACGAGGAAACAAAGAGAGGAATTTTCAAAGGAGATAAAGAGGATGCAACTTGACAATAACATAGAATCCACCCACAAAACGAGCAAGATAATTCTCATCACGGAACAAAAAAAAGGCGATCCAAACGGACCGCCTTTCCCTTATATGAGGAGCAATGATTAGTTGTTCTCAGGACGAA
>JAKSKY010000064.1 GCA_024401515.1 Paludibacteraceae bacterium
TTAAATGCCGATCCCTCTTGTGACTATACCATTTTCGTGAACGGGAAAATAGTGGAAGGTAATAGACTGAGGTTTTCTGTCGCTCATCTGGGTAGATGTACATTTGAAGGTTATATCCTTGAAACCAACAAAAAAGGAAAATCGGTAAAATATCCTTTTGCAGGTGAGTATTATGGCATGGAGCCTCATATCGACGTTTTAAATGAGATGGATGTGTTATTCGCAGGGGTTGTTAATAAACTAAATATTTCTGTGCCTGGGGAAGCGTCGTCTAATATTTCTGTTGATATAACCAATGCGACATTTGGAAATATTGGCAGTCATTTTGATGTGACACCTACCACTCCCCATAGCTTATGCCAGGTGTCGGTATTCGTAAAGATCGATGAAAAACAGGTCTGTATGGGGACCAAAAGATTCCGAGTTTTGCCATTACCTCGCCCGGATGCCAGTCTGCGTTTAGAATCTGGAAATATGTTCAATGGCGGTAAAATAGGGAAAGAAGATTTGGTTAATGTGAAAGATGTAGCGACAATGCTAACCGATTGGAGTGATTTAAGCAAAATGTTAGATGTGAAGAATCTTTATACGATATTGAATTTCGATATGAAATTCTTTAACCCTAAAAGTGGTGTTGAGGTGTTGCATTCAGAATCTAACGAGATAACAGGAAAAATGCGAGAAAAAATTAATAGTTTAAGCTCGGGGGCTCAGTTTTATGTGACAAACGTAAAAGTCAAATCCTTAGACGGTAACACTCATGTTTTACCTCCTCTTGAAGTGATTGTAAAATAATACGATATAAAAAGGGATAGATATCCCCTATAGTGAAACATCAAAGCCAGATTCCTTTCGGTTTCTGGCTTATTTTTTTATACATACAAATAATCCTTCACATCCCCGAGGAACTGCAGCTCAAGTTCTCATGAAGGATAATTGCCCTCAAGTCAAGTTTTTAGAGAAAACTAAAGAGAAATTGTTCTAAGCGACGAGTGTCTATTTGCCCGATATGGGCTGAACATTGGTTTGTTGGGTATTGTGGCGTCAATTCATTTAAGGGACTCGAAACAATTTGAATTCTATAGAGGAACATCATTGTATATCTATTTGATCCACATGTATGTCTGGTCATTTTACTATAAGATTGTTTATGGCGAGAAAAATTTTGGTTTGGATAGTTTTATTGTAACTGCATTGGTTTCGTTGTTGCTATCCGCGACGTATGTGTTTATGAAAAGGCGCTTTAGCTTATTTAGGGATTCAAACTCCTGAATTAAAATAGGAGGAAATGAGGATTAATTGCCCTTTATTCGCTATCTTTGTTTGAAATAGATGATATGAAGATACTCGTAACAGGTTCCGCAGGTTTTATCGGGTTCCATTTGACACGGCGTTTGCTGATGGATGGAGCGGAGGTGGTCGGTCTCGATAACCTCAATGATTACTATTCTGTCGCCCTCAAGGAGGCGAGGTTGGCGGAACTGGGTGTGCGGAATGTGCCTACTGGGAAAACTGCCTTTGTGAAGAGCGATCTGTTTCCCAACTTTGAGTTTGTCCGAATGGATCTACAAGATAGGGAGGTTTTGCCGAAACTCTTTGGCCAATACGAGTTTGATTGCGTGGTGAATCTTGCCGCGCAGGGTGGCGTGCGTTTCTCCACAGAGAATCCATTTGCCTTTATCGATAGCAATCTGGTGGGGTTCGCCAATCTTTTAGAGTGCTGCAGACACCATCATGTCAGACATTTTGTCTACGCCTCTTCCAGCAGTGTCTATGGCGGCAACACCAAGACTCCGTTTTCGGAGGAGGACCGTGTCGATGCGCCAGTGAGTCTCTATGCGGCCACGAAAAAGGCGGATGAGTTGATGGCAAGCGCCTACAGCAAATTGTATGATATGGCCTGTACGGGACTTCGTTTCTTCACGGTCTATGGCCCGTGGGGACGTCCCGATATGGCGCCGATGCTCTTTGCGGATGCGATATTGAACGGTAAGGAGATCAAGGTCTTCAACCAGGGAGACCTATACCGGGATTTCACTTACGTGGATGATGTGGTGGAGGGTGTATGTCGCGTGATGCGAAGCCTTCCTCAACCGCAGACGGATGGCCGTCGTCATAAAATTTACAATATTGGATGTTCCCAACCGGTCAAACTGATGGATTTTATCGGGGTGATGGAGAGCGCTTTGGGCCGTGAGGCGAAAAAGGTATTCCTTCCTATGCAACCAGGGGATGTTTATCAAACCTATGCGGATACCACCGCCTTAGAGAAAGATTTCGGTTACAAGCCGCAGATTGGGGTGGAAGAGGGAATTCGACGTTTTGCGGAGTGGCGGATGCGACAAAGCGATTTGTTTGCGAAGATGAAATGATTTGTCTAGAACCAACCCATTTTACGAATTAATAACAATACCCAAGTTGGGATGCAGTTCACGATGTTGAGGCATTTGGCGGCGACGCCAGGTGTCGTTTCGCATTTGCCTTTGAACATGGCCTTCAATCCTTTTCTGGCTAACTTTTCCGGTGTGATGATCGCCCCTACGGCAAGGCCTAGTTTCAGGGCTCTCTCTGATATGTTGTAGAGTGGGGTGGCTACCGCTCCTGGGCGTACGCAGGTGACATAGACGCCCTGTGGTTTTAACTCGATATGGGTGGAACGTGAGAAGAGTCTGACGAATCCTTTGGTGGAGGAGTAGGTAGACATTCTTTGCAGTCCGTAGTTGGAGGTGACGGAACTCATGTTGAGCACATATCCTTTGCCTCGTTTCACCATGTCTTGGGCGAAATGGTAAGTGAGCATGGCGGTCGTGTGGACGTGCAGATTTAGGATCAGTGCGTTGAAAGCGGTGGAGTCCGCCAAGAAATCACGGTCATGGTAAACACCCGCGTTGTTGATGAGTACCTCCACTTCAATGCCTTCTTGCGCGCACCAATCGTAAACCTCTTGGGCGGCGGATTGTTGCCCCAGATCCTTGTAAAGTGCCTTGACTTGCAAGTTCGGGAAGTCTTGGGCGAGAATGGCTCTCTTCTCTTCGAGTTCCTGCTCTACATTACTGATGATCAATAGGTCGTAACCATACTCCGCGATTACCCTTGCGTAGGCATATCCAATGCCGGAACTGGCTCCTGTGATGAGTGCGTACATTGTTTTGTCTTGTGAAAGTTTCTTTCGCAAATATAATCAAATCTTTGATGTCTCCTTCTAAAACGACGAAGGCGGACCATAATAGCCCGCCCTCATCTTCTCTATCGTTGTGTATTTATTTTACCATGATCTTATAAGCCTTGCCGCTTAGTTGCGATTTGAGAATGACCAATGTGTTCTCCTTGGCGAATGTTCTTAACGTAGCCTCTAGGTCTGTATGGGTGGTTATCTCAATTTCTCCGAGCTTGGTGCCTAGTATATTGTACAAGTAGTAAATGCCCGGTTCGAATCCCTCATCGCTTTCGTTTTGCGTTATATCCGTGGTGTTGTGTCCCTTGAAATCGATCCAATCGATATCGAAGAAGCTTTCGTCCACCACCAATTTGAGAATGTGTTCGCCTGCTTTCAACTCGACGGAACCACCGACAGTGACCATCTCGTCCCAATCACCCGTATTGGTGGCTTGGGTTACCTCTGTGATGGCTTGATCATCCATCTCCAAGTGGAAACTAGCTTGGTCGTTGTCTGTGGAGACTAGTGCGGACCAATCGTAGGTTCCATCTTTCTCGACATTTACGGTATATTCCAACCATTCGTCTTTGACTGTCCATCCTAGCTTATAGCCTCCGTTGAAAGGCTTGATGTCCACTTGCTCATTGCGGTATGCCTCACCGTTGTTGGCTCGGTCGGTGTCGTAGTAGGCCTTCTTGTTGCCTCCTAGGTCGAAGTTCTCCGCCTCGATGCGTCCTGGAATGGCGGCGGGAACGCCTAAGTATGGCTCTTGAGGAATCTCCACCATCGATTCGCAGGAAGGAATCTTATCTTGGGCCCACTCCTTGTACCATTTGAAGCATGCGACACCGCAAGCCTCTTCGGGTTGAGGCTTATCCATAAAGGCGGGTTGGACTTTCCCTGTCTCCAAATAGGTTTTCATATCCACGTAATCGTCTGTTCCGGTAAGGGTGATGGAGAAGTTACCGTAGTAATCCATCATGCCTTTGAGGGCGTTTCCCCAGGTGGAGGTACGTGCTGTAGCCCAGGTGCCATAGTTCTTTCCAGTGGCGGACCCATCGAAATTCTGGTCGGTCGTATTTCCTGGTGACCAGTCGCACTCGGTGATGACGATAGGTTTGGAGTCCACGTGAGGAACCTGTTTCTTCATGTTTTCAATGAAACTTTGCGCACTGCATTTGTCATCGTATTGTCCATACCATCCTGAGTAGACGTGGATGGCATAGCCGAAGTTATCATCGTTGATCGGGTACTTCGCGTAACTCTCGTAAGAGGATTGGTAACCTTCGCCTGGCACCCAGATGATACCAGTGAATCCGTTTTGACGGATCTTGTTGATGATCGGTTGGAAGAAGTCTGTCTTGGCGGAACCAATGGCTGGACCCCAATAACCGTCGGTTTCGCGGTTGCCGTTCGCATCCAAAACCTGTACAGGCTCGTTGGCCAACTCGATGGAGAGCCAGCCTGCGTATTCCTTGATTGTTTCGTTGGATGATACGATGTCCCAAACATCCATCAAGTACTTTTGGTACTCGTCGCCGACACGGATCTTCTCTGGACATACGCCAGGTGGACGCATAATCACATAGAGCCCATGAGCCTTCGCATCCTCTGCGATTGGAATGAATAACTTCTCCAAATAGAGTTTCACCTTCTCACGGTCGTAAGTGGTGGCCATGTCATTTTCACCGGTGGATTTCACACCGTCTCTTCTCAACCAAGAGGGTTCCATGTGTAGACGGAATATGTTGCAGTAGGCGCCACTCTCCGTGTCGGTGATGGCGTCGAATATCTTGGTGAAATACGCTTGTGCGCGGGGACAAGCTGCCTCCACGTAACCACCCAAGTCCCAACTAGTCCATCGGTCACTGTTGAACCACATGCTTGGGGTGTCCATGACACCATGCAAATTGACTGGATTGCCTTGTGGATCGACTAGGTTTTTTCCCTCCACATGAAGGTCTGGCGTACAACCGAATCCCTCGATTGTCTGTGCGCTCATTGAGGTTGCGAAACCCAACAGCGAGGCCATTAATATTTTTTTTAGTGTTGCGTTTTTCATAGATGTTTGTTTTATGTGCTTACCTAACAAAGATAGAATACTTTGTGAAAAATCCAAAAGGGGAGAGACCTTTTTTTGTCAAAAGCCTGATGTGTTGATTCGTTTAAAAACGTACCCCTACAAAAGCGCTTGCTTTGAATTTGGTGTGTTGGATGTGGATGCTTTTGATTTGCCCCGCATCGTAGATTTGGGTGACACCATTGAGGCCGATAAAGAATTTGTTGAGGAAGTAGGTGGCGCCTGTCCTTCCGGTCATGTAGAAATTGTAGGGTCGGGGCGAAGAGACATATCTCTCATCGTCCAAATAGGCTCTGGTGCGTTTCCATATGGTCATGCTTGGTTCCAATGATATGTGTATGAGCCAATGTCTTCCGCTGGGAACGAAATTGTAAGCGTAACCCGCACCGAGGGCCACAAAGGCAAGGTTGAGATGATCCAATTGAAGGGAACGCATCGGTTCCACATTGCGTGGCGTACCAATTTGAGAGGAACTGAGGTAGCCGGTGACGCTCAAAAGAGGTGAACCTGCGCTCCTTTTTTGCAGCCATGTTTGGTCGAACATGGCTGAGTAGGTGAATTTTTTATAGTTGAAAAGATAGTAACCATTTAGGGAGATATTGCGCAGCATGGCGTTTTTGTTGATGCCTCTTGCCTCTCCATATCTTTCGTTGAAAGAACTGATGCGGCTCAATTGCAGGTCTACGCCGAACCAGCTGCCATAGTAGTTGATGTTGTATTCTATATCCGTCTTCTTTTTTATCTTTTTCAGCAAATCCAATGTGACGGAAACGGATAGCCCTCGGTAAGCCGCACTGATGCCTATGGAGGATTTACAAAGTGAGCTTAACTCGTAGTTGTTGTCGCCTTGGAAGAAACCGATGTCATGTCCGTAGATATCCCCGAAAAGTTGGAAAGTCCAATGTGTTTTTGGACGACAAATGTAGTTGGTGTCTGTGTGGGAGGTTTGGTATTTGTCTATGATGGCGTCCACCTTGAGTTTCGTCCTGACGAAGAATTGGGCGGCTTTGGATTCAGAGGCAAGGGAGTCCCGGGCTCCTCCTCGCGCGAAGAGGAAATTGCAGATAAAGATTGATAAGATGAGTGTGACAAAAATCCTTTTCATGGTCTACCCCCTGCCACAATTTTATTGCCCTATGAGACTATTGAATATGGGTATCACCAAAGCGGTGGCGACGCACATCAAAGCGATGCTTAACCCGCTGACTGCACCCTCCAACGCACCCACCTCAATAGCACGCGTGGTGCCCAATCCGTGAGAGGAACAACCCATCGCAAGACCTTTGGCGATCGGATTGTCTATCCTGAAAATCTTCCACATAAGAGGACCGAACACCGCTCCGATGAACCCGCATAGCACCACTGAAATGGCGGTCAAGGAGATGTTGCCTCCCAATGCGGCGGTCAAATCCATGGCGATAGGGGTGGTGAGCGATTTGGATTCCAAAGAACGGTCAAATATAGGGTCTAAGTTCAATATCCCGCACAGCACATACACACTGACCACGCCCACGATACTGCCTACAATGACAGCGGATAGGATGGCCGCCATGTTCTTCTTGATGGTGGCAAGGTTGTCGTAGATGGAGAGCCCGAGCGCCACTACACTGGGCCCTTGTAGGAAGGTGATGATTTGATTGTGCTCCATGTATTCGTCTGCGGAGATGTCCATCACTTTGAGCAGCGCGATGATGATCGGTATGCAGATGATGAAGGGGTGGAGTAGGGATATCCCTGACTTGTTTTTGCAAAAAACACCCAGTAGGTAGGTCCCTACCGTTAGGGTAAGCATAGCGGGCACATTGAGAATCAGCTCCTTCATTTTTTCTCCCTCCTTTCGTTGAATCGGATGATGGTTTTAGCCACCCAACCCGATGTGAAGAACACCGCTATGGTGGAGGCGAACATGACAATCAGCCAACCACCTAAGTTGAGGCTGATAAGTCCCCATTGATCCATGATGCCCATGAAGGCGGGCAGGAAGAAGATGGCCATGTTCTTGGTAAGGAACTCCGCTACGGGACGTATGGTCTCGGAATGGACGATTTTGAATATCAATGCCAAGAAGAGTAGGTTCATGCCCAGCACACTGCCTGGTATGAAATGTTTGATCAATAAAGAGGCGGCCTCCCCTAAAGCGAGAAAGCCCAAGATGATGCAAATTCCTTTGACGATTTTCATAAATAAAACTTTCCGCAAAGGTATGAAATTTATTCGTTGCTCGTGGCGGCACTATCTTTTTTCAGAGGCAACTCCTTCACTTTTGTCTGTGCGGAATCCTTGACAACTGTTGAGGTTGTGTCATCCTTCACTGAATTCTCAGAAGGTGTCTTGAGCATGGAGAGGGCACCCTTCACTTGACCGTAGTGGTTGGAGGCGTTCCAAAGAATCCACTCGTCATAGCCTGCGTCGTAAACGCCTTGGATCTGTTGCTTGATCTGTGCGCTACCGTAGTTGATATGACCCTTTACCCAAGGTGCCGAGAAGCATTGTAACCAAGCGCGTACCTTTGCTTTGGGCAAAGAATCTCTGCTCAATTGCTCTTGCGATAATTCCAAGGCCTTCTTGATGGTGGTGTAAGGGTGCGCGTCCGGCACATCGAGACCGAAAGTCTTGTTGGCGTAGTGGGAAGGGTATATCATAGGACAGATATTGTCCGTCATGGAGGCGATCTTGATGTAGTCTTGTCCTGTGCGGTCACGGTCCGTTGTGCTACCGATCACGGTGCCGAAGAGGTCCGCACCGAAGATGATGCCCTTGGCGTGAAGTCTCTTCTCCACATAGGCGAAGAAGTCGGTCAGGCCTTGTTCTCTCGAATAGGTTTCCAAATCCACTCCGTAATTTGCCTTGTTGGCATCCGCACCGATTGGGAATCGGACGTAGTCGAATTGGATTTCGTCGAATCCATCCTTGGTGGCTTGCTCCGCCAATCCGCAGATATACTCCCAAACACCCTTCTTGAATGGATTCACCCAAGGATTGCCCTTGCCGTCCGATACGGGGGAACCATCCGCCTTTACCAATGCGAGTTCTGGGCGCTTCTTCGCCAAGATAGGGTCCTTGAAGCAGACGATACGGCCGATGACATAAATTCCCTTTTCGTGAAGTTCCTTCAGAAGGGCTGGCATATCTTTCACATATCTGACGCAGGCGCCAATCTCCTTGGCATCCTCGTATTCAATCTTGTAGGTGACGTTACCGCCGTCGTTCTTGATGTCCAATACGATGGCGTTCATCTCGGTGGAGGCCACCAAGTCTACAAGGTTCTGCATGTTCTTGGTGCCGGCCATGGCGCCGGTGATATAGATACCCTTCACCTTGATAGGGGGAACCAGCAATTTGCAGTCGTGGGGGCTTCCTCCTCTGCTTTGGATGAGGATAGAGTCCTTGGAGAAGGGTAACTTCTCCACCTCTTGTTTCAATGTGCTATCGTTTGCGGTAGAATCTGCCGCTAGGGAGTCGGAGAGTGCCTCCGCTTGTGTGGAGTCGTTGGATGGTTGATTCTTTGTGTTGTCTGCGCCTGCGCAGCTGAAAAAAGAGATGCCTGCCGATAACGCGAGTGCACCGATGAATAATTTTCTTAGTTTCATGTAAATGGGACGGTGTGGTCCGCCGATGTTGTTTGGTAAATATTGATTGGACTTAAAGTGTTGTTGAACCCCTTGCAAAATCCATTGCGAAGGTAGTGATTTTCCGCATTGAATGTATAATCTGGTAATTGATTTTATGGATATTCCGTAATGCTTTGTAATCGTGTGTGTTGCGTGAAATCGTTTCTCCTTTCTATGTGAAAAAAGGGAGATTTTTATTAATTTCGCGCCGAATTTAGAAACAACAGTTGAAAGTTATGATCATAGATTTTCACGCACATATATATCCCGCGAAGATTGCCGAGAAGGCAAGCGATACGATTGGCCAATTTTACAACATCAAGATGAAGTACAAAGGAAGCCCAGAGAGCCTCTTGGAGAGCGGAAGCCAAATCGGTGTTGATCGTTACATTGTCCACTCTACGGCCACAGCGCCCCATCAGGTGGAATCCATCAACAACTACATCATCGGCGAGGTGGAGGCACATCCTGAATTCATCGGTTTCGGTACTATCCATCCTGAGTACGAGAATTATGAGAATGAGTTGATCCGTATCTACTCCGCAGGTTTAATGGGTATTAAGTTGCATCCTGACTTCCAAAAGTTCCCGATCGACCTTCGTGAGATGGATGACATCTATGAGGTGATCGCAGGGTTGAAGATGCCTATTTTGGTCCATGCGGGCGATTTCCGCTACGACTATTCCGGACCTAAACGAATTGCCCATGTGTTGGAGAAACACCCAACCTTGAAGGTGGTGGCTGCCCATTTTGGCGGATATACCCAATGGGAGGATTCCGAAAAATATTTGGTTGGCAAGAATGTCTGGTTCGACACCTCCAGTTCGTTGTGGAAGTTGACGCCAGACGAGGCGATGCGGATGATCCGCAATCATGGCGTGGAGAAGATGCTCTTCGGTGTCGATTACCCGATGTGGGACCACCAGGAGGAGTTGGAACGTTTTAACAAGCTTCCGTTGACTCCGGAAGAGCGTGATGCGATTCTCTATAAAAATGCGATGGATTTATTAGGGTTATAAGGTTTAGGAAAAAACAAGGGAGATAAGAACGCAAGTAGCCTTTATCTCCCTTTTGTGCTTTATAGATTCAGTTTGTTGATATCTTCTTGGGTGAGTTGAAGCCTCTCTTGTATTTCGTCAAGAGTCATGCCACTATTCTGCAACAGTAGAATTGTAGCTTTCATCCCTTCCTTCATGCCCTCTTCCCTTCCTTCTTTCAGTCCTTTCTCCATGCCGATTTCGAATCCGTACTCTTTCATGTCGATTTCGTCTTCTAAGCGTTTCATACTCGCTTCGTAGAGATTGATTTCCTCGTCGGTGAGTGCGGAGGATTCCGCTTTCTTGAGGAGCTTTAACAAACCTTCGTCTGCTCGCTCGTATACTGAAGGGCTGATTCTATCCATATTGCCAAGATTTTTAAAGAATTCCATCCAAATATTTTGGGCCGTGATATTGGCTTCGTCAAATTGGAAGTGTGGCAAAGATAAGAAAAATTTATGAATGCGGTCCCAACTCTCAATTAGTTCGTCTCTGTCGAATTCGCTGCATCTTGTTATGGCTTTGTTGAATTGACCGTTCGATTCTCCCATGATGAATATGCCAATGATGGGCGAAATGTCCTCTTTCCTTTTGTTCCAGTTATCCCCTCGTTTGATTTGCCTACGCATTAATTGGTAGGTGTAGTAGGCTGCTCTTGTTTTGAAAAATTTTTGCGCCGTGTTCTGCATTTCCACCAAAACTGTTTCTCCTTTCTCTGTCGTACATAGAAGATCAAAGCAAACGCCCCGTTCTCCTTTATGCTCTTTCGGCATCTCCACGTTTTCATATTTAACACTTGTGATTTTGTCAATCTCTCCTTCTAAAATAGCGTTTAGAAACGATTTCATGATCACTTCGTCTTGCATGCAAAACTTAAAAGCGAAGTCGCATTTAATGTCGATGTATTTCTTCATAAGTTTAATTTTTTTGTAAGATTTCTAAAAACAGGATTCTTTTATAGGCGCAAAGATAATAAAAATTCATAAGTGCGTATTTATAACGCAAAAAATATCCCAATTTATCTGTTGTAGACGTTAGCGTACAACGTTTGTTTGATCTCTTCGAATAAAATAAGAGAGAGCTTTTGGGTAGATAGAATGTGTAGGGGTACGGAAGGTAGCCCCTCCGCATAGGCGGGCTGTATGTAAGGGTAGGGTGCTATGATAAGACCATGCCTTTGGTAAAAGTTGAGGCGTCGTCTGGCCAGCTCGTTTTGAGGATATTCCGCCTCTAATACCACGCATGGGCGCGTTTGGATGAATTGGTCCAAAACCTTGCCGCCCAATTGTTTGTTGCGCATCTCCTCCACTATCGCGAAGTGTTCGATGTAGGTGAAGGAGGGGAAGTCCCAGTGGGTAAGGATACCTATCGGAGTTTTCTCTTCCAGTATGATGTCGAAATGGAACGATGGGTTCTCTCTTGCCCGTAAATCCACGATGGCGGGACGCTCCTCCGCGGGGAAGGAGTCGGTTAGTACCTGCTCGCCAAAAGCATGGAGCGGATGGGGATAGCGTGAGGTAATGAATTCAAACATCTTACCAGTTGATAGGGGACAATCCCTTCTCGGTCAAATATTTATTGGCGAAGCTGAAATGTCCGCAACCGATGAATCCCCTGTAAGCGGAGAGGGGAGAAGGGTGGACCGCTTTGAGTATGCAATGTTTCTTGCTGTCGATGATAGCGCCCTTCTTTTGCGCATAGGAGCCCCAAAGCATAAAGACCACGTTGCTCTTTCTGTCTGAAATCTCTTTGATCACACGGTCTGTGAACTCTTCCCAACCCTTGTTTTGGTGGGAACCCGCATTGCCTTCCCGAACGCTCAATGTGGCGTTGAGCAGGAATACGCCCTGCTGGGCCCAGCGGGTGAGATTGCCGGATTGAGGGAAAGGAATCTGCAGGTCTCGCTCGATCTCTTTGAAGATATTCACGAGTGAGGGAGGAAACTGCACACCGTCGTTGACGGAGAAGCAGAGCCCGTGGGCTTGTCTAGGTCCATGGTAGGGATCTTGCCCCAAAATGACCACCTTCACCTTGTCGAAAGGACAAAGTTCAAAGGCGTTGAAGATGAGTGATGCGGGCGGATAGCACGTAGTGGTGGTATACTCCTTTTTCACAAAATTAGTGAGCAGCGAGAAGTAGGGCTTCTCAAACTCATCCGCCAAGACGGCTTTCCATGAAGGTTCTATTTTTACATCCATCTCTTTCCTTGTCTCAATGTTTGCGCGAAAATAGTAAATTCCACGGCATAAAAAAAGCGCCACAATTTCTTGCGGCGCTCTCTGATGCGATATCTTGTTTAGAATAAAATTCCTTGCTTGGACTTGATGCGGCAAAGCGTCTCTTGTGTCACACCGATGTAAGAGGAGATATTGATGGAGCTGATGCGGGAGGTGAGTCCTGGCATTCTATTCTCCAAACTGATGTATTTATCCTCTGCTGAATCGTGAAGAAGGGAGTCCAAACGTTGGTTGGACATGATGATACCGTATTGAAGGATCTTGCGGTAAATATGTTCGATACGGTCATCCTCGTTGCACAACTCCATGAATTGCTTCTTGTCGAATTTGGCGATGACGGAAGGTTCCAAAGCCTCGATGGATACCTCAGAAGGGGCACCTGTTAGGAAACTGTCCACGTCGAAGAATCCGCAACCTTCGCCAGCAAAGAAATCTGACACCAACTTGTTGTCCAAATAGTGATAGATTTGTACCATGCCCTTCAATACAAGACCGATGTAATCGCTTGAGTCTCCAGGGGTAAGAATCATGGCGTGTTTCTTCACCTTGTCGATGGTGGCGATCTTGAAGAGCTTGGTCATCGTCTCGTCGTTCAAGTCCACAGGACCTAAGAAACGTTGAATCTCGTCAGCCACCAATTTTTTATTGATGATAATTCTTTTCATAAGCTAGTCCGTTCTAATTATTTCATTTTAGTCTTAATTCTACTTAGCGTCTCTGGGGTGATGCCCAAATAGGACGCGATGTAGATGGAAGGAACTCTCAATACCAAGTTAGGCTTCTCCGCGATCAAAGTCTCGTAGCGGACCTTAGCTGGCTTAAAGATGGTATCCTTGATTCTCTTCTTCTTCAACAAGAAAAGTTTCTCGGTGAGTTTTCTGAAGAAGAGGTTGATCTCCTTGTTGTTTTTGCACAACTCTTCACACTCCAAATGAGGGAACAAATAAAGGGTTGTCGGCTCTAGCATCTGAATAAAGTGTCTGCTAGGTGATTGGTTGAAATAGCTCTCATAATCGAGGAACATATCTCCGTCGTGAGCCAATTGCTCTGTAACCTCTTCCTCTTGATGCAAGTAGTACATACGTACCAAACCTTCACTTACGTAACCCCAATATTTGCAAACATCTCCTTCTATCTGCAGGTATTCGCCCTTGTTGAGACGGATGACGCGAGTCTTAGTCTTCAACATTTCGATTGCCTCAGATGAAAGTTCTGTTTCAACATTTTCTCCATAGATTTTTTTGAGAAAATCGCGAAAATTATTCTTTTCTACAACATCCATACCATTGACAATTTACGTTTTCCATTAAATAGTTTTTCTTAATAGTTTACTGTTTTCGTCGACAAATGTAATATATTATATGATAACGCACAAACGGCCCAGAATTGTCCCAAAGAGGGTGTGTGGTGAGTTTGTTTATTCTGTGCACAAAGTGGTTTTATAAATATCAAGAAACATGTGCGAATCCGTAAAAAAGTCTATGATTTTACGTCCTGATTTTTTGTTATTTTTAGTCAAATTTTTTTCGTGATATGCCATATATAGTAAGCGATTTAGGCATTCACGCTTGATTTCGTCTTGCAGGAAACTTGAAATTTTGATATTTGGCTTTCTTGGGAAAGCGGGGAATGTAACTCCCCTTGGGGGCGTCAGAAGATGCTCTCCTGTTTCGATTTGATACGGCACAAGGTCTCTTGCGTCACACCGATGTATGAAGCGATGTTGATGGAGCTGATACGGGCGGTCAATCCAGGAATACGCTTCTCCAGGTTCTCGTATTTCTCCTCCGCTGTGTCGTGGAGGATTGAGTTGAGTCGTTCATTCGTCGATTTGATGGCGTATTGAATCATTTTGTAGTAAATATAATCGATAAATGGATCTTTCTCCGCCTCCGCCAAGAACTTCTCTTTGTCGAACATGGCCACCACAGTTGGTTCCAAGGCTTCGAAGAAACATTGGGTAGGCTCTCCCGTCACAAAACTGTTGGCGTCGAAGAATCCGCAACCCTCGCTGGCGAAGAAGTCGGAAATCATTTTCTTCTTGTCCGTGTAGTGGTATATTTGCACCATACCCTTCAATACCACACCGATGTAATTGCTGTGGTCTCCTGGCTTTAGGAATACCTCGTGCTTCTTGATCTTTTCGATGGTGGAGAGCTGTAGCAATTTATTGAGTGTCTCCTCTCTTAAATCGATAGGTCCCACATAACGTTGCACTTCACTGGCAACCAAACTTTTGTTGATGACTACTCGCTTCATGTGCTTCCTTATTTAGTTTTTGACTTGATTCTGCTTAATGTCTCTGGGGTGATTCCCAAGTAGGAGGCGATGATATTGGAAGGGGTCCGCAATACAAGGTTGGGTTTCTTCTCCATCAATGTCTCGTAACGATCCTTGGCCGATTTGAAGATGGATTCCTCTGTTCTTTTCTTCTTGCGCAATAGAATGCGTTCTGTCGCGACGCGGAAGAATCTTCGTATCTCCAAGTTGGAGCTGACGGACTCTTCGAAATCCATTTTGCTGAAGACGTAAAGGGTGGTGGGTTCCAACATTTGGATATAGCGTGTGCTAGGCTTCTGGTCGAAATAGCTCTCCACATCCAGGAAATCGTCTCCGTCAATGGCTAGCAATTCGGTCACCTCCTCCTCGTGGTGGTTGTAGTAGACACGTACCAATCCTTTGATGACGTAGCCCCATACTTTGCTGATGTCACCCTCGATTTGAAAGTACTCGCCTTTGTTTAGCTTGATGATGCGGGCTTTTTGCACGATATGCTCTTTCGATTCTTGGCTTAATCCCAATTCATGCTCTTCCCCAAAAATTTGCTTGGCGAAGTCTTCAAATATGCTAAACTCAACACTGTCCATATCATTAGATTTTTAAACTCACATTAAGTATGTAATGGCAAAAATATAATTTAATTGATATATTTAAAAATGTGCTGTTGGGCATTGAATTGTGTTTGCATATTTATTCGTTAATATTTATGCAAAATTGTATAAACTTTTTCGCTATTGCGTCGTGAATAGATAATCAGAGTGTATAAAGATACGATTTGTAGAGGTTGATTTATTGTTTAATATCAATGAATTTTTTTATTACTATTTATTTTACATTTTCTTCCGCATATTGTTACGGCAGGTAATATTCCGGAATCGTTTCGCTTTGTCGCTCGACTGGATGGATCTGAAGTGGTTGTATGCCCTCCAATCTATGGGTAATCTCCTCTTTGCTGATTAACTTCCCGCTAGGGGTATGGCGGTAATGGAGCGAAGGCTTATTCTTTTTGTACATATAGTGCTCTTGGTTCAAGTAGGCGCCATTCTCGTAATTGTGGATGGCGATGACCTCACCCTTTCGGTTGTATTCATACTTTTGCATCGTCTCTTTGAAGCCGAAGCGGTAGATCCAGTGGTGGGCGTCCGTTACCCTTCCTTTTTTGTTGAAGGTGTACTGGTGTACCTCCTGCAGGGAACCGTTGGGGTAGAATCGTTTAAACTCTGTCAGATTGCCTTTCTTGTCGAATAGGTGAAGTGTCCTCAGATCCCCTCTTTTCTCCCCGTTGGGGTAGTAGGCGCTGACGCTTTTGAGAATGGGCTCCTCATCGCTTTTCTCCTTGGCTTGTAGGACGGCGGGAAGCGAGGTGAGGAGGCACAATGTAATGGTTGGAATTATTTTATTTTTCATGGTCATTAATGATAGGGGTAGAGACGCGGCGCACCACGTCTCTACGGAATCCTGTATTTATTCCTTCATCCAGCTTTTGTATTTGATCCAAACGTGGAGCCAGATGCGCGCTACCGCGTCGATGGCGTCCGAGAAGATCATTTTGCTGTAATCGTCGAAATGGAGACCCCACTCTGTCTGTTTCATGAACTCTGTGATGGTCTGTGTGTTGGCGAATGTCTCCGGCACTAAGAAGTAGGAGAACAGGTAGGAGTATTGCGCTACGCCGCTCATGAAGTCCCAAGTGCTGGAGTTGCTGCTGCCCCAACTGTGTACGTAAGGTCGGGTGGCGATTTCATCCTCCACCGATTGCATCAAGGCGGTCATGTTCAAAGGCAATGGATAACCATCTGGCCCGTAATAGAATCGGTTGTTGGCAGTGTCTATTTTGTAGGATTTCTTTACTTGATCCTCCCATTTCTTCTCGATGGATCCATGGATGCCCTTCTCGTCGGAGAAGGGACGGTAGTCGCAGTGTAGCGGCATGTGGCAATCCGCCACGTAATGGCTAAGAATGAAGAATCTCATCGCGATGTGGTTGTGGGTCGTCACGATCGGACAGCCGCGGTCCTCCTTCTGCAGCATCTTGAAATTGTCCACGATACTGTGCGCGATGGATTCGCAACGGTCGGCGCAGTTTCCTTGGGTGATGCTGTATGATTTTTTGTAAAGGGGAGAACTCTTCTTCATCAAGGCGGCGATGGAGTGGCTGCTTGGCATGTTGCGGAATTTGTCGTATTCACCTCCTTCCGGCTTGAATTTGATGATATGGCTGGTGCTCATATCTTTGAAAACCTCGTCTGGGTACCAGGCGCCCTCGATGACGAAATCCCTATGGTCCATAAACCATTTGCACAATGTCTTCGCATGTTTCCTAATGTCGTCGCTGACGCCTTTTACAACTGTCTCGTCCGTGGTGGTGGCGATAACTTCCAATCTCTTGATGGCCATGAAGGCTACCCAAGCGTGAGAATATTTCTTCATTTTTTATTCGTTTATTTACTATGATATAGACAAAGATAAGAAAAATTCATTATATTTGTTCTGTGTGTTATTTACGAGTATAAACTAATTAAAGAAAAGAATTATGGATAGTGTAAAATTTGCAGAATTGGTAGCTAAGACAGGTAAGGCATTTGGTGAGGCTGATGGATATTTTGATAAAAGCGAAAAGGATTTCGTGAATTTGTTCGTCGGCTTTTTGAAGGCTAACACCAATTTTGACGGAGATGTTCAAGCGGTGATTCGTAAGGCTGAGGGTAGCGTTTGCACCATTCCTCAATTGATCGAGGAGACCAAGGAGGTGCTAGCGGATCTACCAGCCGATAAGAGAAAGGCGACTGTTGAGTCTATGGCCGCTTTCATCAAAACCGTGATCGCTAGAGACGGTATGGAGGCATCTGCCGAGACAAGAAACTTCGAGAACTGGAAGAA